>CAITQC010000028.1 GCA_903894425.1 uncultured Actinomycetes bacterium | reverse complement strand
GTAAAGGTTGGCTTGCCTACACAAGGCGTTGTTTCACCAATCCATATCTACGTTGACACAGTTTTAGCAAGCGGAACTTCTGGAGCTCTAGGACCACGCTTTGGAGTTAGCTGTGCAATAACTAACGAGTACATCGTTGGCCAGGGCATCGTTTTCCGTGTATATGCAAACAACTCTGATCAGGGCGGCGCAGTGATGGATTCAAAGAACACTGCACAGGCTTACATCGAAATCGCTGGAATTAAAGATCCAATCAAAATGAGCTACGGAAACCACAGCGGAATCGCATTTTGGACCGGTGTTCTAAAGACAGGTGCTGCACCTTTGTACAGCACGCTGGGTGTTATTAACTACAAGGTAACTATGGTTGCAAAGGACTCTTCAACTATGAAGGTTCTCTCAACAAAGCTAGTTGCACGTGTTGTTGATGGTAAGCGTGTAATTGGCGATGACGGTCGCACAGTTTATGACCGTGTTAGCTACTACCGCACAGTTCAGGTAAACCCAGTACTCAAGGGTGCAACAGGAACTTTCACACCAAACTGGACTGTCGCTTCAATGCTCACACTCTTTGCACTTCCAAAGGCATAAAAAGTAACTACGAATTTACAAACTACTACAAGATCTAATAATGGAGAGATTATGAAAAAAGGATCGAAAACCTTAAAGGCGGTCTTTGCCGCACTGCTTGCGTTGGCAGTTATTTCGCCAGCTCAAGCAGCTGACACAGCTACAACATTGATTGCATTGACACCCCCAGCAGATCTTGCTGGGGTGCCAGCGCTTCCTTTCACAGGCACAACTGCGCAAGCTTTCACGCTTCCAGAGCCAAGTGCGAACCTAGTTGTTTCGCCTCAGCAGGGGTACATCGGAGATGCATTTGCAGTCTCTGGTACAGGTCTTGTTGCAAACACTGAATTAACTATGGTGTGGTGTACAAACAATGCAACATGGGTGGCAGATGTTTTGCCAAACTCTGTCAACTACATGGGCGTGAAATTCACCAAGATCAACATCGTTATGGCAAAGGTAACTACCGATGCCACAGGTGCCTTTACATATAAAACTAAGGTGCCATCTGATTTCGGTGGGGTTCATGATATTTATGCTGTAGTTAATGGCGCATCTATTGCTCACGGTGGATATCAAATCAGCCGTAAAGTTTCGATCTCTCCGAAGAGTGGACCGGTTGGAACTCCCATCACTGTTACCTACACAGGTTTAGGTGCAAGCCTTTACACCGCTGGTGGGTCAGTTCTTTGGGACAACAACTTCACTGGTGAAATGCAGGCCCTGTGGACTCGTGGAACAGCAACCGCTGTAATCCGTGCTTCAGGTGCTGTTGGAAACCACGTGTTACAGGTACAAGATGGAATCGGTATTACATACCTCAACATCATTCAGTCACCTGTTCCATTTGCAAACGGTGGTTATGCCTACTTTAAGATCACAAAGGATGCTGGTGCTCCAGCTCCGTACATTGTGTATCCAAAGAAGGTCACACCAACAGTTTCACTTCGAACAACTCTTACAAACTTAGGTCTTGATCCTGCATCTAATGCAGTGGCAACACTTTCTAAGAATGAAGGCATTGTTGGTTCAAAGACAACTATCAATGTAAAGGGAATGTCTACAACAGGCGTTCACACAATTAGCTGGTCAACCGTTGTTGGTAGCCGTGTGAACTGCCCAACAAGTACCTGCTGGATTTATAACGGAATTCCGTTGGGAACTGTAGATGTAACTTCTGCAGATTTCTCAAAAGAAGTTGAGATTCCAGATAATTTAGGTGGATTCCACGTTATCCAGATTAAAAAGGGTGATGTCGTGGAAGCTCAAGTTCCATTCTATGTACAGGAAAGTATTTTCAACTACACAGATAAAAAAGGAAAAGTTCTAAGTGCTGGTATTGCTAAAGCTGATCCAAATCCAATCCCTGAAGCACGTAATGGCTCTGGAGTTCCAACTAATAAGTTTAAAGTTGGCGAAGAGTTCACTATCGCGATGAAGGGTATTGGCTGGACTCAGCTTGATAACACTTTGGCAGTAACTTATGACAACAGTTACATCGGTTATGGATGTGGATTTAATTCCAACGGCTACATGGTGATTCACCTACGGGCAACAGGTGCTCCAGGTACACACATCATCGACCTGCACCCATTGATGTATACAAACCAGCCGTCATTTGCTGGTACTCCCTATGGAATGTTGCCAATCTTGACCGCCGACCGCGATTTCGCTGGTCTAGCTCTTGGGTATCAACTTCCATCAGTGCACTTCGCAATTACAGTTACGAAGTAGTTCGTACGTAGGCTAAAGCCTCGCTTCTGGTTCTTCCAGGGGCGAGGCTTTAGTATTTAATAAAGAAGCAAAACCTTGAGGCAGCCACCAGTTCCAGCGGCCCAGTAAGACCATAGAACTTGGAAGTAAAAGGCCACGAATAATTGTGGCATCGATAATGATTCCAACGGCAAGGCCAATCCCTAACTCCTGAAGTCCGGCAAAGTGGCCAAATACAAAGCCGCTCAAAGCTCCAACTAGGATTATTGCAGCACCCGTTACAACTCCACTGGTATTAGCAATTCCTTCAATGATTGCTTCTCTATTTGTTGCACCATTGTCTTTTGCCTCACGCATACGTGAGACTAGAAATATCTCGTAGTCCATTGATAAACCAAAGAGAATTGCGAACATAAATATTAGAACCCAAGCCTCAATTTGATCCAATCTATAAGTTCCTAGCAGAGTGGATGCAAAGCCGTATTTAAAGACGGCAACCAAAACTGCAAAAGCGATTGAGATAGAAATAAGATCCAAGATAATTGCCTTTATGGGCAATAATATTGAGCGAAATGTTCGTGCTAAAAGTAAGAAAGCAATTAGTAATACCAAGGCAATAATCCATGGCAAACTGGAAAGAATTGCATCAATCAAGTCCACACCCTGTGCAGGCGAACCCCCAAGATAAATCCTTGTGCCTTCAGGAAACCCTTGGGCTTTGCTGATTACCATGCGTAGTTGTTGCACCAAGTTGCGAGTTTTGATATCACCGATTGCATCTTTACCGATCACGTATATGCGCATGTACTGTCCGGTGGAGTCAACGTACGTTGCTTCTTTACCTGAAGCCACCATAAATACCTGCGGCATCGTAGAGATTTTTGTTGCCAAGGCTAGACGTGCTTGATCTACTTCTGATGAAACCGCTGACGTAGGGGAGCCAAAATCAATCACAATCTCATTTGGCGTGATTAAACCCGGCCCTACTTTTTTAGTGATTTCACTTATTACTTTGCCGGATTCCAGATTCTTAGGAATTGCAGTGAGTGAACTTGGTGTGATTTCCAACTTAAAGACAAGTGAAGCGGCTAGTAGTAAAAGGATTAGTGAAGAGGCAAAGACGAACTTCGCACGTGGAATTACCCAACGAGTCAACCGTGACCAAAAGCCTTGCAGGGGATCTTTTCTGCCCATAATCCCTTGGTATCCATCACTGAATACCCGCTTGCCCAACAGGATGAGCAAAACTGGTTGAAGTGTAAGTGCTGCGATTACAGAAACCAGTGGCACTAAAACTCCTGCCGCACCTAAGGATCGTACAAAAGGCACTGGGACTAATAAAAGTGATGAAAGTGCAATTGAGACCGTTACCCCTGAAACAACTACTGTTCGACCAGCTGTCTGCATTGTTCTTATCAGTGCAGCAGTTTCATCGCTTTCATTGGACAACTCTCTACGGAATCGATGCAACATTAATAACGAATAATCAATAGCCAGACCTAAACCAATAAGTTCAACGATATTTGGGATGTACAAAACCATCAAGAACTTCTGAGCGAGTAGATAAATAATCGATAATGTAAGACTTACAGAGGCAGTGGCGAAAATCAGCGGAATAAATATTGCCCACGTCGACCCCAGCAATAGCAAAAGCAGTAGTAAAGCGATTACAACTGCAACAATTTGTCCCCGTGCCAAATCTTTAGCCAATACTGGAGTTACATCTTTTTCAATCGCTGGTGGACCAGTTACAAATGCACTAGCTAGGTCTTGTTTTATTAGCTCGTCTCGAAGAATCTGTGTGTATGGAGCTGCCTCAACCAGCGAAAATGATGTTGTGATATTTGAGTACAGAGTTCCAATCAAAGCCTTTTGTGCAGCTATACGGGCAGTTGGGACCACTTCAGCGGCTTTGGCTAGCCTTTGCTTGATGCTAAGCATTTGTGCATCTGTAGCGTTGGTGTACTTATAAATAACAGTAAAGGTGCCTTCAGTATTCTCATCAAAATGCTGCGCAAGAAGCTCATTGGCTTTTTCAGATCGGCTACCTGGCACTTCCAAGGAAGTGGTTAAGAATTGATTGAGGTTTGAAGCTGCATAAACCCCGATAACAATGGTGATTATCCAGATAGCCAGAATTGGTGCTCGGTGACGTATTACCCGATGAGTCCAACGCGCCAGCATATTCTTAGTCTATTGATTTGCAGCTCTGGCAATCTGGCTTTAAGGTTTACTTGCTTAAGGGGAGTACCTCGATACAGCTACCTCGACAATACGGTGTAAAAACCCGGGGCGCTGGCCGTGTAAACGGTTTGGGAGACCTTGACCATGTTGTACTCATGGCTATCAAGGGAGAAACGTATGCAGGTACCGGCAACAGTTTGGGCATTAACTCTGGCGCTCATCATCGGTCTAATCGTCGTAGATTTATTTACTTCAAGCCGAAAAGCCCACGATGTCTCATTTAAGGAGGCCAGTTTAGTGACCTCATTTTATGTCGGAATCTCCATCGCCTTTGGGTTATGGGTCTGGTCCTACTTTGGTTCAACTTATGGAACTGAATTCTTCGCTGCCTATTTAGTTGAGTATTCACTCTCTATAGATAATTTATTTATCTTTGTAATTATTTTGGCTCAGTTTGCAGTACCAAGTATTTTCCACCAAAGAATTTTGCTTATTGGAGTTATGTTAGCGTTGGTATTTCGGGCTGTATTCATTGCAATCGGCGCAGCCGCTATTGCGACATTTTCATTTACTTTTGCAATCTTTGGTGCGATCCTCATTTGGACTGGAGTGGGTTTATTCAAACACTGGGATGAAGATCCAGAACCAAACGATAACTTTATGGTTCGCACTCTTCGAGCCCGCATGTCGATGGTTAATGAATTCCACGGCTCAAAGCTATTTGTGAAATTAAATGGCAAACGCTTTGCAACTCCAATGTTCTTGGTAATCATTTCAATAGCATCTACTGACCTGCTCTTTGCTTTGGATTCAATCCCGGCCACATTTGGTGTGACTTCAGAGACTTTCTTGGTCTTTACTGCAAATGCTTTTGCTCTTTTAGGTTTGCGTGCGCTGTATTTCTTACTCAAGGGCTTGCTGGACAAGTTAATTTACTTATCTCTCGGCCTTTCATTTATTTTGATGTTCATCGGGGCAAAATTGATCCTTACTTATGCCCATGAAATTTTCCATGATGTTCCCAAGATCCCAACGCCAATTAGCCTCGGAGTCATTGGTAGTATTTTGCTCATCTCAACCGTTGCTAGCCTGGTAAAGAGCAAGGCGAATCCAGAGATGAAGGCTCATGCTGGTCGAGTCACGGCGCACAAAGAAGAGAGTGAATAGTGAAGAAAAGTTGGTTGCTGATACCAAAGCGCCTGCGCCAAGTAATTGCATTCGTAATCGGTTCAACATTGGTCCTCATAGGCCTAGCTCTCATTGTGCTACCTGGTCCTTTCACTATGCCTTTTATTATCGCGGGCTTAATAGTTTTAGCGTTGGAGTTTGCTTGGGCTGAAAGTTTATTAATTAAAGCTAAGCACCACGCTTCAAAGATTGTGCCTAAGAAGTATAAGAAGAAGTAGTTCAGGCATAATTGCCCGATGTCATATCAAGTGAGCTGCGTTGAACTCTTAGCCGATGATTGGGTACGAGTTCGAGATATCCGACTTCGATCCTTGCTTGAAAGCCCACAAGCCTTTGGTGGGACATATGAAAACGAGAAGCTCTTTGATGAGCAATGTTGGCGCGCAGAGTTTGAAAAACAAGCGTTCATCATCGCAACTGCAGATGGCGTTGATGCCGCAATTATGTATGTCGAAAACCTCGAGGGTGATTTTGGAGCATCTAGCTGGATAGGAGGATGTTGGACTGATCCGAATTTTCGCGGTGCAGGCTTAATGCGAGCAATGTTTAATTTCCTAGATTGCAATGCGCAAGAGCGTGGCTGGTTAGTTCAAGGACTTGGTGTCTGGACTGATAATGATTCAGCGATAGCAGCATATGAAAAATTAGGTTTTGTTGAAATGGGCGGACCGCAACCTAGCAGCCGACAACCAGGTAAGTTTTATCAGCAGATGATTAGAAAAACTCTTAGGGCTTAAAGCTCTGAAGATTGATATTTAGCTTTAGCTAACCACTCGGGGTTAATCTCAACGCCCCAACCTGGTCCTTGCGGAATTTGGATCTTTCCAGCTTCGATTGCAAAGGGGTCACCCAGGAACAAATCTTTTTGTAAGGGGTAATAATCAAAACCCTCAATTGAAAACTCTAAATACTTTCCAGGATTAGGAATGGCTCCAAGCAAGTGCATTGTGCAGATTGTTACAAGTGAAAGATTTGCACTATGTGGCGTAATCGGCATTCCAGCTTTGTTGGCCATCTCTACAACTTTTAGAGTACGCCAAATGCCGCCCATATACATAATGTCGGGCTGTAAAACATCAACTGCATGCATATCAATAATGCGCTTCCAGGTATCAAGGTTCCAGTCTTGTTCCCCGCCAGTTACATCGATAGTTAAAGCATCGGTAACTTGCTTAGTCTCTTCTAATTCCCAGTACTTACAAGGTTCTTCAAAGTGACTAATTCCTTCGGCTTCAAGGATCTTGCCGACTTCGATAGCCCGCTTTGATGAAAATCCACTGTTGCCATCCACTAATTTTGAAATTCCATCGCCAAGTGCGCGAGAAACAACTGGGACAACTTCTTCAGTGCGTCCTGGCCACTCATCAATGTCGTTTCCACATTCGGCCCCGACGCGCCACTTAAAGGCATCAAAACCAAACTCATCACGTAGTTTCACTAAACGTGTCGCTTCATCTGCAGGTGTTATATCGCGACGCATAGATGATGCATAAGTCCGCAGTTTTTTTGCGCTGCCACCTAAGAGCTCAACAACTGGCTTTCCTTCAACTCGGCCGCGTAGATCCCATAGCGCAGTATCTAAGCCAGCATTTGCTCGGCAACGATAACTTCCTGGAAATTTATGTTCGCGGGCTTCAACTAATGTAACAAGTGCGCCGATATCAGAAGCATCTTTCCCAAGAACCCAAGGAGCAACTTGGCGATGAAAAACCTGCGCAGTTATATCTGAATGATAGTTAGAGACTTGACCCCATCCGATGTGACCATCAGATGTTGTTACTTTTACAAACCCAACAAACTCATTACAAAACGTTTCTAGCTTTGTAATTGAGCCAAAAATCATCCCACAGCCTTCACAAAAACAGGCATATCTAGAAGTGATACTGCGACAGTTGATCCCGCACCAATACCTGCAGCATCAGAACTTGGAAGTTGTGCCGTTACTTTAGTTCCATCATTCATATTAATTGTTAAGCGGCAAGATGCCCCAAGAAAACTTGCCGCAAAAACCGTTGCATTTCCAGAGTTACTAGCCACGACATCTAGGTTTTCAGGGCGCACAAGTGCAATACCTGTTCCTGTTGTAACTGAGCCAGGAAGAGTTTTTACAATGCTTCCAAGAACTTCAATAGATCCACTTGTCACTTTGCCAGATATTGGATTTGTTAAACCAACGAACTCGGCAACGAATGAAGTCTTAGGGCGGTCATAGAGTTCAGCTGGTCCAGCAATCTGTTCGAGCTGTCCATTGCGCATTACGCCCACACGATCGGCAATACTGAGTGCTTCTTCTTGATCGTGAGTTACAAATAAAGTTGTAGTACCCAGCTCTAGCTGAATACGGCGGATTTCTTCACGAAGCTGCGTGCGTACCTTGGCATCAAGTGCTGATAATGGCTCATCAAGTAAAAGCACCTTAGGAGAAATTGCCAAAGCACGCGCCAATGCAACGCGCTGTTGCTGGCCACCAGAGAGTTGATGTGGGTAGTGATTGGCGTGAGTAGATAATCCAACGAGTTCGAGAAGTTCGCTCGAACGTGCTTTGCGCTTATCGCCAGCTGTCTTATGTGCCTTCAACTTCAAACCATATTCAACGTTTTCACGAGCTGTCATGTGAGGGAACAATGAATAAGCCTGAAAAACCATTCCCATTCCGCGCTTATTAGCGTTTTGGAAAGTTACATCTTTGCCATCAACGATTAACTGACCACGATCAAGTTCCTGAAGACCTGCCAAAGCACGAAGAGCTGTTGTCTTGCCGCAACCTGATGGACCAAGCAGGGCTACAAGCTCACCCTGTGCAATATCAAGACTCAGACCATCGAGTGCTCTGACCTTTCCAAAATGCTTGGCGAGGTCAACTAGTTGTACATATGTCGAGGAGCTCAACTTATGGTCCTTATCTATTAGGCGAGGTCAACGTCGAGAACTGCACTTCGACGTTTTTTGGTAGGGATGGCTAGAAGTAGTGCAAGTACAAAGAGAATAGAAGCTAAGGAAACAGCAACTGCCACGTTTCCATTGGTGCGGCCAATCTGAGCGATAACTACTTGGAAAGTCTTGTAGTTGAGAATATTTGAAATCGTGTACTCACCAAGGACTAGGGCGATTGCAATAAAGGATCCATTTACGATTCCAGTTTTAATCGTTGGCATGATAATTCCAAAGATTACACGCATCGTATCTGCGCCTAGGGTGCGCGCGGCTTCGGCCAAGGTATGAATATCAACGGCATCAAGGGCTGCAGATAATGAGCGATATGTATAAGGCAAAATCAGCATCGAATACACGCCTGCTAAAGAGATTGGTGATTCGGTGACGTGAATAGAGATCCATCGATACAAAGGTGCAATACCAACCACAATCACAATCGCTGGAATTGCAAGTGGCAACAGGCACAGAAGTTCAAATGGGCGGCGAAGTGCCGGAAGTTTTAGATGCACCCAGATAGCTGTTGGAACAATAAGAAATAATATGAGCGCCATAACAATAGCTGCGGTAATTAAAGAGCGAGAAATTGCGGCCATGAGATCAGGCTGACCAGGAATGATTTTCCAGGCTCTAAATGTTCTGCCCTTATCTTCAAAACCAAAGGGTTTAGTTGAAAAATCAAACATCGCATAAAGCGGTACCAATAGATAAGACCCAACAGCAGAGATAATTGTCCAGCGCCAGATGCGAATTCTGAGTGATTGTTTCATCGACGATCTTCCCATTTACTAACGCGCCGGCGAAGTAGTGCATAAAAACTCATTGCAACGATTACGACAACAACCATGTAAAAAGAGAGCGCCTTAGCTTCGGCTGGATTTGCCCCACCTGTCTCACTCGTGAGCGCCGTAGCAATCTGAAGGGGGGTTAAGAAATCTGACAAGTTAATCAATGTTGCAGCTGTTGCGTAGGCAGAGAATGAGTTAACAAAGAGCAAGAGGGCTGCGCCAGCAAATGATGGTGTCAAAATTGGGATACCAATCCTGAACCAATATTCGTAAGCCTTGCCACCTAACGCATCAGATGCTTCGCGCCATTGTGGCTTTAAGTTTTCAAGAGTGGGTAAGAAAACTAAGACCATTAGTGGGATCTGAAAAAATGTGTAAAGAACGCTAATTCCAAACTTTCCATAAAGCCATGAGGCATCGGCAAGGAAAGTATCGGGTGCATACTTGACTGCGATATTTGCGATAAGGCCATTAAAACCAAAAGTTGCTAAGAATGCGAAGGTCAACATAACGCCACCGAACTGGGCGAGCACTGAGCTCAAAGCCACTGAGAATCGGTAGAAATAACCACCTTGCTTGCCGGTAACTAAGGCCCAAGCAAATAATGCACCGAGAATCGCACCAGCCAACGCTGTCTTTGCAGAGATTTCCAAAGAGTTTGCAAATGCATGGCGTGCAATTCCGGAGTTAAAAACCTCTTTTAGAACTTCAAGACTGAACTTGCCGTAGTTATCTTGAAAGGCACCTGAAGCAACGTTCCATGTTGGATAGAGTAAAAACAATCCGCTAACAATGATAAAAGGCAAAACTCCCAAGTAGGCAGTCTTGCTGCGCCAATACCGAGAACCGGTCCTGCCAGTGGCAGAACCGGTTCCCTTGTATTGAAGCTGAGTCAATTTAATATGACTACTTAGTTAGTTCCAACAGCTGCAGGCCATGCTGTCTTTAGGTAAACACGAGCTGCTGCAGTCTGAGCTGCTGTTGCAGCCTCTGCGGCAATCTTGCTCTTACCGATTGAAGCAATACCAGCGGCAGATGCACGCTTAGTCTTTAGCAGCCATACCCATGTTGTAGGTGTTGCGCCACCAGTTGCAAATACTGTTGCACCTGTTTCACCAAGTGAGTATTCCATCCAGAGACGAGCACATGCTGGGTGTGGTGCCCATGCAGACACTGCGCTGTTGTATGTAGAACCAACTGAAGCAGGTGTGTACATCTTCCAGACCTTGCCGGCAGCTGCCATTTGCTTGATAACGCCAGCTTGGATGTAACCGTTGTCGATTACTACTGGAGTTTGTCCTGAAGCAATTGTTGACTCAGTTGGGTTAACGTTGATGAAGTTTCCAGCATCTTTTAACTTCTTGAAGAATGCAACACCCTTTGAGACATCATCAAATGATCCACCAAGAGCCTTGTTAATCATGAAGATACCGTTCATCGCAGCAGATGAACCTAGTGGATCTCCGTTAAGAGCGATCTTGCCCTTGAACTTTGGATCTAGAAGGTCATTGAGGCTATTGATTGGACCAAGTGCTCCGCTGTAGCCAATTGTCATAGTTCCTGTGTAGTTAGGAGTTACTTCACCAGTTGGTGAAATTGTTGATGCACCCTGGACGTAGCTCCATAGCTTGGTCTTGTAAGGAGCAAATGTTCCTGTACCAAGGTACTTAACAGCTACTGCAAGACCAATGTCGAATACGTCAGGTGAACGGTTAGTTCCCTTGTTGGTAACGGCAGCGTCGATTTCTTCCTGTGAAGAACCTTCTGGGTTAGCTTCATCAATCTTGACGCCGTATGTCTTTGCAAAGCCAGTGATCATGTCGCCGTAGTTTGCCCAGTAGTGAGGCAGAGCGATTACGTTGAGCTGTCCTTCTTTCTTACATGCAGCTGCTAATCCAGCAAGTCCGCCACCTTGTGAAGCAGTGGTGATCTTTGAATAGTTTGTAGCAGCTGATGCAGAAGTAGTGCTAATTGCAGGAACTGCTAGTGCAACAACAAGTGCTGCAGCCATAGTTCCGCGAGTGAGCTTTGAAAACTTCACTACGTTCCTCCTAGTTGTAAGTGGTATGTGTTTTGTCATACATCCCTACCTCTTGCAATACACGTGTTGATTGCAAGTGATCTGGAATTTTGTACTTACGTAAAACGCCCTTAGTCAAAGACCAGTACGTTTCGCGCGCCCTCCCCGGCCCTCAAACGATCAAAGGCTGAATTAAGACCTTCTAAACCTATCCGCTCGGAGATGAGTTCGTCTAGAAAAAGTTCGCCATTTAGATAACTTTTTACTAACGCTGGCACGTCCTTGCGCAGGTTTGCCGAGCCAAAGTAGCAACCTTTGATTGACTGTTCGTTTACAAAAGGTCCGGCATCGAGGGTGATTGTGGCTCCATTTTTCAAAAGTCCGACCAAAATCAGGGTTCCATCCACACCAACAACGCCCCAAGCCTGCTGGATTGTGCTTTCGCGACCCAAAGCTTCAAAGGCATAGTCCACCCCTCCGCAAATCTTCTTTACTTCGGCAACTGGGTCAGCGCTCGCGGCATTGATTACGTGAGTTGCTCCGACTTTTTTAGCAAGCTCCAATTTTTCATCGGTTACATCCACGGCGATGATTGTTGTTGCCCCGGCCATACGTGCACCTTGAACAATGTTGAGTCCAACTCCACCACAACCAAAGACTGCAACCGTTGAACCAGCTTTTACTTGCGCTGTGTTTATAACTGCGCCGTAACCAGTAAGCACCGCACAACTAATCAGTGCAGCGCGATCAAGTGGCATCTCTTTTGGAATTACAACTGCACCCGATGCAGGCACAACAACATATTCAGCAAATGATGCAACTGTTAAAAAGTGATTGAGCTTTTCGCCATTTTGGCTTAGGCGCGAAGTTCCATCAAATAATCCTCCAACTGACATTGCATTTCCTGCAGTCGAACAATAATTTGGTCGCCCACTTGCACAATATTCACATGTGCCACAACTAGGAACGATAGACATGATGACGTGATCACCAACTTCAACACCAGTTACATCGGCGCCAACTTCAACAACAACGCCAGCTGCTTCATGGCCGATGACTGCTGGAAATGGAACTAGTTTGCGTTTTCCGTCAACTGCATTTAAATCACTTGCGCATAATCCACTAGCAGCAACTTTTACTAAAAGCTCTCCAGATTTTGGTTTATCAAGTTCTACTTCACGAACTTCAAACTGTGATCCAACGCCATCTAGAACCGCTGCCTTGATTTTCACGCTAAAACCCCTTTGAAATATTTAGTTGACTGATGAGCGAAAGGGTAACCCTTGGGATATGCCAGCGCTAGTAATTGCGCTAATCTAAATCTCATAATTCATCAACTAGTAAGAAACGGTTCACATGGTGCAACGGATTCAATCTGTTGAGCGCGCATTAGCGATGCTCGATATTTTGGCGAAATCTTCACGCCCGCAAACAATTCCTGAACTTGCAAAAACCATGGATATAAATCGGGCAACTGCATGGCGCTTGATCAATACTTTGCTTGAGTTTGAATTAGTTGAAAAAGATGATGAATCAGGCCGCTTCATGGTTGGTAGTGGTGCGTTCAAATTAGCTGCGTCAACTCATACAAATGTAATGAGCCGAAAGGCTCGACCAGTACTGGAACGAATCTCGAATCTATTTGGAGCAAGCGCATTCCTTGAAATTGCAGCACGCGGTGAGTTGATTGTTCTTGATCAAATTCGAATGGATTTACCAGAAGATGTGGATCTTGCCGGGATGCAAGTCCCACTTAACTGCGGCTCAGTTGGCAAACTCTACTTGGCTTCATTAAACGATGTTGAGCTAGAGAAATATTTGTCATCAAAGTTAGAAACCCTGACTCAGCACACGATTACTGATCCTGATGAATTGCGCACACAAGTTCTGCAGGCCCGCATCTCGGGTGTTGCCTACAACTATAAAGAACATAGCAATGAGTGGTGTGGGATCTCGGCTTCCATTTGTGCTCGCGATGGACGTTTCATTGCTTATCTCAACGTCACGCTACCTACTGCAAATACAACATCTGAGCAGTTGGTTTCATTCACACCAGCGTTAATAAGTGCTGCAGCGGAAATTACTGCACTTATCGCTTAGGCCATTACCTCATAAGCTGGCAAAGTTAAAAACTCTAGATAGTTATCATCGACTGAAGTTTCAATAAACATCGCCGCAGCTTTTGAATAATCAGTGTCTGCACAGAGTTTGGCAACTTCTTGTTTTGCTAACTCTTTAACCAATTCGGCAGTAACAAGTTGGCCATTTTCAAGGGTTACGTTGTTGTGAATCCACTGCCAGATTTGTGAACGAGAAATCTCAGCGGTTGCGGCATCTTCCATCAAATTAAAGATTGCAACGGCGCCAGTTCCAGCAAGCCAGCGCTCTAAGTATTGAATCGCAACACTTATATTGTTGCGCAATCCGGCCTCTGTAACCGATCCAGGAGTGGCCTTAATATTAAGCAAATCTTTAGCCATCACTATGACATCGGATTTAGTAATCTCCTTTTGGTTTGGGCGATCGCCTAAAACCTTTGTGAATTGTTCGCGACAGAGCTCCACCATTCCAGGGTGGGCAACCCATGAACCATCAAAACCATCGGTTGCCTCACGAGTTTTATCTGTAGCAACTTTGTCAAAAGCAGTGGCATTGATTGCTGGATCTGAACTTGGGATAAATGCGGCCATTCCTCCGATTGCGTGCGCACCTCGCGAATGACAGGTTTTAACAAGTAATTCGGTGTAAGCGCGCATAAATGGCGCAGTCATTGCAACGCTATTTCGATCAGGCAAGACAAAATCAGCACCGCGCATTCGGTAGTTCTTGATCACGCTAAAGAGATAATCCCAGCGGCCAGCGTTTAATCCCGCGGCATGTTCTTTTAGTTCGAATAAGATTTCTTCCATTTCAAATGCTGCAGGAAAAGTTTCAATCAACATTGTTGCGCGAATAGTTCCGCGTGGAATCTCTAAGAAATCTTGGGCCAGATTAAATGCATCGTTCCACATGCGGGCTTCTAAATGGGATTCCATCTTTGCTAGATAGAAATACGGTCCCGAGCCGCGTGCTATTTGAAGTTTGGCGCTAGTCACCATGTATAAGGCAAAATCAACGAAAGAACCTGAAGTTATTTCACCGTCAACCACAATATGTTTTTCTGGCAGATGAAATCCTCGAGGGCGAACGACGATTGTTGCCAGCTCGGCATCTGGGCGCAGCGAGTATTTCTTGCCGGCTTCATTTGTAAAATCTATTGTGCGATTGATTGCATCCAGCAGATTAATCTGACCATTAATTACGTTTTCCCACAGCGGTGTATTTGAATCCTCTAAATCTGCCAGCCAGACTTTAGCTCCAGAGTTCAATGCATTAATCGTCATTTTGCGCTCAGTGGGCCCAGTTATTTCAACTCGACGGTCATCAAGACCAGGAGCTGCTGGCGCAACTCTCCAACTCTTATCGTCACGGATTGATTTAGTGTGCGGCAAGAAATCGAAATCTGCACCATCGGCAATCTGCTGCATCCGTACTTTGCGTGCGGCCAGTAGTTCAAGCCGGCGGGGATTTAGTTGACGGTGCAACAGCGCAATCAAATCAAGAGCTTGTTGGGTGAGGATTTCCTCAGAGCGAGGAACTGGGTACCCAGCAACAATTACTTCTGACATTAATTCAGATCCACCCATGTTGTTTTTAAAGCACTATATGCATCGAGTGCATGCAATGACTTATCACGTCCGCTGCCTGATGCACCAAATCCACCAAATGGTGTGATGACATCGAGCATGTCAAAAGTGTTGACCCAGACTGTTCCTGCACGAAGTCTGCGGGCAAATTTATGAGCTTTTGCAACGTTGCTAGTCCAGACTGATGCAGCTAATCCATATTCAGTCCCATTAGCTAACTGCAGGGCTTCTCCTTCATCTTTTGCATCAATTGCAACTAAGACTGGTCCAAAGATCTCTTCTTGTGCAAGGCGTGAACCTGGTTTTACATTGTCGATGAGAGTTGGCTTAATAAGCAAATCACTGCCACTTGTTTTTTCGCCGCCAAAGATAGTTGTTTCACCATCTTGGCCGACTAATTCAAGATATGTATTTACCCGATCGCGTTGAACTTCTGAAACTAATCCTGCCATTTGAGTTGCAGGATCAAATTGATTACCGACGATAAAGCTTTCAAGGAACTTATGTAAGTGTGCGAATAACTCTTCCTTGACGCCATTTTCAACGATGATGCGAGAGCCGGCATTGCAAGTTTGCCCAGCGTTGTAATAAATAGCCCAACCTATTGTCGAGGCGGCAGTCTCTAGATCAACACAGTCATTGAGAACAACTTGTGGGCTCTTGCCGCCAAGTTCCAGTGAAACCTGTTTCATATTTGATTCAGCTGCATACTGCATCATCTTTCGACCAGTTGGCCCGCTGCCAGTAAATGCAATCTTTGCAACGTCCATATGACGTGCAAGTGCTTGCCCAGCTTCAGCGCCAAGGCCTGGAACTACGTTAAAGACTCCTGCAGGTAAACCTGCAGCAACGGCAAGTTCGGCCATTTTCAATGCACTCAGCGAAGAGTTCTCTGCTGGTTTAACCACGATGCTGTTGCCCATTGCGATTGCTGGACCTAATTTCCAACTTGTAATCATCATTGGATAGTTCCAAGGAACAACTGCACCGATTACTCCCAAAGGTTCGCGAGTAATCATTGCAAGTGCATTACGCGGTGCAGGTGCGATTTCATCGTAAGTCTTATCGATTGTTTCGGCATACCACTGAATAACACGAGTTGAATTTGGTGCATCAACACTCAAAGCATCGCCAATAGGACGACCTGTGTCAATTGCCTCTAGCAAAGCTAACTCTTCGCGGTGTTCACCTAATAGTTGAGCCCACTTCAACATAATAATTTTCTTATCGCGTGGATTCATTTCGCGCCAAATACCTGATTCAAAAGCTTTTTTAGCTGATGCAACCGCGCGATTAATGTCTTCGGTATCACCT
>CAITQC010000027.1 GCA_903894425.1 uncultured Actinomycetes bacterium | reverse complement strand
GGCCGCAAGTCGCGGAACTGAAACCGCGTAAATGGAATACCTTTCTCTGCCGCCTCTTCCTCTGCCGCGTCACGCGCCTTTTTAAACTGAGATTTAAAATAGCCGAATTCTTTAAGCGGTTGCCCTTTTGGATCAGACAGAATCGTAAGCCCCAATACCCCACGAGAACGGATGCGTGCCAGGACGGATGCCAACTCACCGACAATCGCGATCCGTAATTTAGCGTTAGTTTTTTCTTGCGCGATCTCTAAGTTCCCCTCTTTGATTTGATCCCAGCGCATTTGACGAGTATCAGTCGGACGCTGGCCGGTGAGTAAGGCTAGATCTAAACAGTCTTTAATCACATCGCCCGCGTGTTTATATACAAGTTCCAGATCCATATCTGGCACATAAATATCGCGGCCCTCTTTTACTTTTAGCCCACGCATCAAGCCTGTTGTAGGGTTCGCTGCATTCATAAAACCACGCGCCCTTGCCCAGTTGCACATAGTACCTAAAAATTTTAATTCCTTTTTAGCGCCGACTTGAGAAGAGCGGGCATTAAAATACGGCAGCATATGCTCGGGCTTCAGTTCGTTGATTGGATATTCACCAAAGACAAGATTCAACTGTTTCCAGTATTTCGTTCTGTCGTAAATTGTGCGGGGAGATAGCCCGGACTTGGCTGGTATTGCTGCCCAGGCGATGAATAACTCCCAAACGCCCCGTACTGTGGTGGGGTTGGTGGGGATAGGCTTTCCTTCAAGCGCCGCCCATTTCTGCTTTGCTACAGCTAGATCTTCCCCGAGCGGAATGACTTTGCGTTTACCGGCTGCATCACGCGGGTGCTCATAATAATAGCTAACCCAGACACCGCCTTGTTTATTGGTATAACTACGCATTATCATGCGCGGCGGCAAGTGTCGGTTCTTTACCTTCGGTTTCGGCATAGTTCCCCCTATCTATCGGGCTTTACTAAAATCCGGCTCAATACGCATCCCAGTATAAAAATACTAAAGCTAAGTTAGCTGCGAATAGACTGACCACACCTCTATTTGATACGCCTCTATTTACGAGAGGCCTAGAAAATGCATATACCCAGATGTATGAGCGGTATCAGGGTGACTTGCCACCCGATCACATTTCAATCGAGAACTGAGTTTGCATCTTCTCACAAAGTTTCTTACGAAGAGACCAGTAATCTTGAAACATTCATCTACACTCAAGGGGTGTCCAGAATAAATTTACCCGGACTACTGACCAGATGGAGTCTGAAGTATTTAACTATAACCAACCATCTCGGCAAAAAATGATTGCACAGCTGAGTCTCTTAGTTGTCTCTGAAATTGAAATTTATAAATCAGAGAATCTACCAGAATCATAATTTGTGTGTAGGACTGACCAATTTAAGGAGGAGTCAATGAAAAACAAGAAAGATGAACAGGTAGTGAGTAAAGTTGAGCCGACTGAATCGAATACGATGCAGGTCAATATCCGGATGCAGCATGGCGAGCATTCTGGTCAACCGCTTTATTCTAACTTCACTTCGATACAAGGTGGACAAGGGGTCGTTATAGTGGACTTTGGTTTTCTGGATCCACAGACAATCAACTCCCTGAGCAGGTCCACTCGGTCAGCTGATAAAGTACCTGAGACTGTCGATGCAAGGATCTTAAGCAGAATGGCGATCAGTGTTGATGCTGCAAAGAATTTAGCTCAACAGTTAAACCACGCATTTCAAAGTAAATCTTAAAAATTAATTTTTGTTTTTTTTGATCATGCAGGATTTCGTACATTCGATTGAGTGATACGAGCTATCCGCATGATCCATTGGGGCTGTTTTAATTTTATTACGACTTGATCGGTCGTATCGCTCGTATTTACAAACGATCTTGTCACTCATACGTATATCGATGCACAGATATGAATTATTCGGTCGGTGAGTAACCGGTCATTACTGTAGTCTCGGCAGCCGAACCGATGGTGGCTTTGATGAGACCTTCAATCTCGACCGCTAGAATGATATTAAGTATCTGGTTGAAGATGATGAATGGTTCATTCATGTCCCTTCTCCTTCATCCCCCTACGGGTTTCTTAGGCCTAGATCAGGGGGAGGGGGGTAGTGGTTAATCTATTCCCTACACCTTGTGGATGATCCAACGGTATATTCCATTTCAGATGATCGGGAGTCTTCATAGATTCTTCTGATGTACTTGCTATTCCCGTCCCCCCGCAGCTGCTAATCAGGTCACCTCAGATGCAACCAGATTGGTGTTGCTCAGTCACTCCGACTCTCACTGACGCGGCATGATTATTGAGAATACATTTAAATGGGCAACTCAAAAAATTGCTCCCCCTGCACTGTTGTAGATCTTCTCTAGTTGCAATTTTTGCGACTGCAAACTATTTTAGTTAGACGGAGACTCTTTCCCGATTGGTACTACAGAATCTGTAATTCAAGTCTCATCAACTCGGATGATGGCACCGAAGGGTCGGTCACCATTCTCATCATTTCCTTTATTCCATCTGCCGTCTTGTAGCTCTAAGACTGGTCCAGTGAGTCCATTTGGCTCATCCCGCTTGACTCAAAATGAGCCGAATGAGCCATTGAGTCGTGTCACCCTTTACATCATTCTGGTCTGGCATTGTTCGAGCCTCTGAATTTGTAGAATTTTGTTGGTGATGTTACATGGATGGTCTCCTCCTCCTATGATTTCTCTACGCAATTCCATGTTTTACCTTCAAACCGGCGGCTTGATCTCTTAAAGCTCGTGTTTGGCATTACTCCAATTTATACGGTTTGATCGAGTCATTGGCTCCGTCATTTCGCCATTGATCGAGTCCGGCATGAAGTCAGGACTTATTCGAGATGTCCTGAACTGAATTTTCAGATTGCTTAGAGAGATCTTTCTTGAAAATGAGAACGAGGTTTGTTCGAGACTGAATCGTCAAAATGAGGATTTGTACCCGGCTGTAATGGGTTCACCGGATTCTTGGACTTTTTAACTATAACAACTAGTCCGGATGACCCAGTACCGAATCGGTCTTCGTAGTGAATTTTTACCATATAGAAATGTAGTTGTCGACCTTGACATCATTACTATAGTCCGAACGGACTATAGTATTCCATAACGGGGCTACTAGTCTTTCAAGTGTGATGAAGATTCCTGAAGCAAGGCTAGATCACCAATGAAATCGGTTGCATGACTTTTTTTACGAAATAACTGAAATAAATAGAAGGTAAATCCATCCCCCATCTCAAACAATTAAAAAGGATCTTCAAAATGACCACCACCGTAATTACAAACAAATCTGACTATCTGCCAGGAGAAACAGCTGAGATAACAGCAGATGGATTTGCAGTAGGATCGACAGTTAAATTTCTTGTTCAACATGTCACCGATCCGGGTGTTGATGGTATTTGGGGAACTTCTGATGATGTAGTTAATGATGCACTAGATTCAAGTGGTTCAGGTCATGAATCCTGGGCTGTAACGGATGGTGGAGTAGGTGATTTAGATGGAGTCGTAAATGGAATCATTAAGACAACTTGGTATGTCAATCCTGATGACTCATATCTAGAGAGATTCGTCCTTTCTGCGGTTGGTGACAATTCAACTCCGCTGGATAGCACTGATGATCAGAGTGCATTATCTACATTTACCGATGGCTCTCTAGCCCTTTGGGCATGGCGCAATCAACCAGGTCCTACATTTAATTCTTGGGATGCTGGGACCACCATTCAGCAAGCAAACTCTATCTATGCTGAAGGCGAAGTAATTCCATTTGTCTGGACCGACAAGGCGGGATCGGGTGGTGGCCCAGATCTGGTCGAAGGTATTTTTTATACAATTCAGCTTGATTATGCCTATGCAGGTGGAACTGGTTCCCCGGGCAAATTATTTTTTGATTATCTGACATCGTACAACCTGTCAGAGTCTGCCACCGATCCATTCGGCTCTTCGGGTCTCACAGGCTTTACAAGTGGACTACATGCTACGATAGAAATCCCTAATGATACGGGTGACACGGCTGGCACTCCAGCCAACCCATTGACGGTGGCTCATTCTGCCGGGGTCTTTAGCCTCTTCAATATTGATGCGTCCTCGATAACGTTCGGGTCTTATACAGCCGACCCAGTTAATGCAGGTCAGGAGGACAGACGACTCAACATTACTTTCAAGGTGAGTGATGGGGACGGCACTCTAGGTGAGACTCTGAATGTGGGTATTGCTTGGGGTGGTCATCTTGCAGCTGAGAGCGTTTATGGTCTGAATAATGGTGCAGCCGGTTTCCCTGGCGCATCTCCTCAGATGGTGGTTGACTTTGATCCATCGAAATCTGGCGATCAATCCAACATTAATATCAATCCAAATGCCATCGTCCCATTAGGACGAATTGCCGTCATTAAGGATGTTATCTCCGGTAGCGGTTCATCCGCACAGGACTTCATTTTTACCAGTGATATTCCGGGCTACGGAACATTCACACTGGATGATGATGCTGATGCAACCCTATCAAACCAACTCGTTATACTGGGTGTTGCTGCAGGGACTTACCATATTACAGAAACTCCCATATCCAGTTGGCTGGTGCAAGGTATTGTAACAACAGAGAATGGAGTGGATGATACAACCGCAAGTGATATCTCTTCTGTAAGTGGACATACCGTTACGATCACAGTTGCAGATGGTGAGGTATGGTCAACGACATTTAGTAATCAGTCCTACAGTCCAGCGCTAACGATTGTTAAGGATGCAGTAGCAGGTCAGACCGCTGATCACGCGGGTGAGTTAATCAATTACACAATCAAGGTCGCGAATACCGGTGATGCAACCTTGACCGATATCACGTTGGTTGATCCGAATGCTGATGCAGGCATCACCCGTATTGCTGACATAGTCGGTGACAACGATACTCTGTTAGAAGTGGGTGAGACCTGGTCGTACACAGCACAACATACCGTGACTCAGG
>CAITQC010000026.1 GCA_903894425.1 uncultured Actinomycetes bacterium | reverse complement strand
GTATTCCAGACAGCTGCGATATCTACACGTGCTGCGGCATCAGTTACTGGGCGTCCACCTGGCAAGAGATTGCCAATTGCGCCAGCTTCTAGAGCACCGCGTTCGCCTGCACGGCGTGGAATCCATGCGATCTTGGCGCTACTTGAGTCAGCCAATGCAGCAACAGCGCTAAGTGCGCCAGCGCTTTCAGCGGCACGTTCGCCAACCAAAATTACTGATTTCGCCGTTAAAGATTGGGCAGCAATCGCTGCACTTTCTTGTCCAGGGGCGACCTTTACGAACTCGCCCTTGAGCTTTTCAACTCCGATTGAGAGTTTGGTTGCAATCGCGGTGACCTTTAATGCGCGCTTACGAACTTGCTTGTTCAGACGTAAGAAAACAATTGGTGATTCTTCTTCTGGCTCAAAGCCAACTAGTAGAACCTGATCTGCGCGATCGATATCTGTGTACGTCGTAGATGAACCAACTACACGGGCTGCAAGAAATTCGCGCTCTTCATCTGATGAAAGACGAGAACGGAAATCAATATCGTTTGTGCCGAGTGCAACACGGGCAAACTTGCTGTAACCATATGCATCTTCATGCGTTGCACGACCACCAACAAGTACTGCAGCTTTAGCAGCTTTTAATCCCTTTGCTGCTGCAGCTAAAGCTTCTGGCCATGATGCTGCAACTAATTCACCTGATGAGTTACGAACAAGTGGTGTTGTTAGGCGATCAAGGGATGTTACATATTTAAATGCCCATCGGCCCTTGTCACAGTTCCACTCTTCGTTAACTGATGCATCATCACCGGCAAGGCGGCGAAGTGTTTTGCCGCGACGAACATCGGTGCGCATATCGCAACCTGATGCACAGTGTTCGCATGCAGAAGGAGTCGAAACTAAATCAAATGGCCGCGCGCGGAAGCGATATGAAGCGCCAGTTAATGCACCTACTGGACAAATCTGAACAACGTTGCCTGAGAAATAAGATTCAAATGGCTTGTTTTCATAGATACCGACCTGTTGCAATGCGCCGCGTTCATTCAGAGTGATAAATGGATCTGATGCGATCTGTGAAGAAAAGCGAGTACAACGTGCACACAAAACACAGCGTTCGCGATCAAGTAAAACCTGTGACGAAATATTGATTGGCTTCTGGAATGTGCGCTTTACACCTTCAAAACGCGTTTCTCCTTGGCCGTTACTCATTGCCTGATTTTGCAATGGGCACTCGCCACCCTTGTCACACACTGGGCAATCAAGCGGGTGGTTGATCAGCAAAAGCTCCATCACTCCACGTTGTGCCTTTTCGGCCACCTGTGAAGTGAGTTGAGTCTTTACGATCATTCCGGGTTCAACTGGAATTGTGCATGAAGCTTGTGGCTTTGGAAATGCACGACCATTGATTTCAATATCAACCAAACACTGGCGACATGCGCCAACTGGATCTAGAAGCGGGTGGTCGCAGAAACGTGGAATCTGAATTCCCAGTTTTTCTGCCGCGCGAATAACGAGAGTTCCCTTTGGAACTGTTACTTCGAAACCATCGACTACGACGGTGATCATGTCTACAACTTCAGTTGTCATTTATGCACCTGCCCCTGCGAAAAGAGTTGATGCAACTGGATCAAATGGACATCCTGCATTTGTAATGTGGGCGATGTATTCATCACGGAAATATTTAATTGAGGATGTGATTGAGCTAGTTGCGCCATCACCAAGGGCGCAGAATGAACGGCCCATGATGTTGTCGCAAAGATCGAGCAATTTCGCAAGATCGGATTCAGTGCCCTTGCCTGCTTCTAAGTCGCGCAAAAGCTGTACCAACCACCACGTGCCTTCACGACAAGGTGTGCACTTTCCGCATGATTCATGCTTGTAGAACTCGGTCCAGCGCAATACTGCGCGGACTACACATGTTGTTTCATCAAAGATCTGAAGGGCTTTAGTTCCCAGCATTGAGCCAGCTGCGGCAACGCCTTCGTAATCCAATGGAACATCAAGATGCTCAGCAGTAAAGATCGGAGTTGATGAGCCACCAGGTGTCCAGAACTTCAATGTATGTCCTGCGCGAACTCCACCTGATAGTTCAAGGATTTCGCGCAAAGTGATTCCAAGGGGTGCTTCAAACTGTCCAGGATTTTTAACATGCCCTGACAATGAATACAGCGTTGCGCCTTTGCTCTTTTCAGTGCCCATCGACTGGTACCACTCGGCGCCATTGTTGATAATCGCTGGAACTGCTGAGATTGATTCAACGTTATTTACAACTGTTGGGCGGGCATAAAGACCGGCAATAGCTGGAAATGGTGGGCGCAAACGAGGTTGTCCGCGGAAACCTTCAAGTGAATCAAGCAAGGCAGTTTCTTCGCCGCAGATATATGCTCCGGCACCGATGTGAAGAACAACATCGATTCCATTTCCAAGCAGCCCTGCCTTGTAAGCATCTTCAATTGCTTGATTAAGACGGCGAGCAACATGGGTTACTTCGCCGCGAATATAAATAAATGCATGCTTTGCGCGGATTGCGTGACAAGCAATGATGCAGCCTTCAACAAGAACGTGTGGGTTTGCCATAAGCAATGGCATGTCCTTACATGTTCCTGGCTCTGATTCATCGGCGTTAACAACTAAGTAGTGATCTTTGTTATCGCCCTGCGGAATAAATCCCCACTTCATGCCTGTTGGAAAACCTGCACCACCACGACCACGTAGACCTGAATCTTTTACAAGTTGAATAACTGCATCTGGATCCATTGCAAGAGCTTTTGCTGATGCGGTGTATCCACCGTGACGCTTGTAGCCTTCAATGGTAAATGAATCTTTTTCATCCCAGTGTGCAGAAAGGATCGGAGTTAACTTAGTCATTTACTTAGTTTCTCCCTTAGCGATTTTCAAACCAAGTAGTGATGGTCCACCCGCTTGAACACCTTCATGTGCTTTTCCATCATTTAAACCTGCGAGTACTTCAGATGCCTGCTTCCAAGTAACTAAAGTATTTGGCCCACGTGTTGGAGGCTTTGGATTACCTGCGCGCATTGAATCAACTAAATCTTTTGCTGACTGAACTGTCTGGTTGTCGTAAAACTCCCAGTTAGCCATAACAACTGGTGCGTAATCACAAGCTGCGTTGCACTCGATATGTTCGAGTGAAACTTT
>CAITQC010000025.1 GCA_903894425.1 uncultured Actinomycetes bacterium | reverse complement strand
TGAGCGCAGCGCTAAATCAGCTGAATCAGGCGAGACGATGGCTGTCATGCCGATGCCGCAGTTCCATGTTCGCTCCATATCAGCCTGAGGAACTCCGCCAACTTGCGACAAGAACTCCATCTCAATCGGAACCGACCATGTTGAACGATCATAAATAGCAGTCAGGTGATCGGGAATTACGCGCGCAGTATTCTCTGCAATTCCCCCACCGGTAATGTGTGAAAAGCCACGCAACGTGCCTTGCATTGATTTAATTAGCGCCAAGCAGTCAAGAGCATAGATCTCGGTTGGTGTTAAGAAAACCTCGCCTGATGTTTTTCCATATTCACTGACATGTGCTTCTAGTGAAAGTTTAGCGGTTTTAATAATATGTCGAACTAATGAAAATCCATTTGCATGAAAACCACTTGATGGCATTGCGATTAAAACATCGCCCTCTTGAACTAAGTGTGCACCCAGTTGAAGATCTGCATCAACTACTCCAGTTGCAGCACCGGCAACATCGAACTCATCATCTTCTAATAAGCCTGGATGCTCTGCAGTTTCGCCCCCAATTAATGCTGTGCCGGCTTTTTCACAACCCCGTGCAATTCCTGCAACGATTTCAGCAATTCGTTCTGGGATTACTTTTCCAACTGCAATGTAATCTGTCATAAATAATGGTTCGGCACCACAGACAACTAAATCATCGACAACCATGGCGACTAGATCTTCACCGATAGTGTCGTATTTTCCGACTGCGCGTGCGATTTCAGTCTTAGTTCCTACGCCATCGGTAGATGTTGCGAGCAATGGTTTCTTCATATTCTTCAGAGCACTTGCATCAAATAGCCCAGCAAAGCCGCCGATCCCACCCATAACCTCAGGGCGTGATGCCTTTGCAATTGAAACTTTCATTAATTCAACTGCGCGATCTCCGGCATCGATATCGACGCCTGCATCTTTATATGTACTCATTTAGTGACCATGTACTTCCGTGATTTCAAGGCGCATCTTGCCCTCAGACATATCGGCTGGGATGCGGATTGGATATTTGCCCGTAAAACAAGCCCCGCATAGCTTTTCTTCATCGACCTGTGTGGATGCAATTAGGCCCTCTAATGAAACATAACCAAGGGAATCGGCACCGATAGAGCGGCGGATCTCTTCAATCTCTAACCCACTTGCAACTAATTCGGCACGAGTAGCAAAATCGATTCCATAAAAGCATGGCCACTTCACAGGAGGCGATGAGATACGAACATGAATCTCACGAGCTCCGGCTTCGCGAAGCATACGTACGATTGCACGTTGCGTATTTCCACGAACGATTGAGTCATCGACAACAACAATGCGCTTGCCTTCGATAATTTCGCGCAGCGGGTTGAGTTTTAGGCGAATACCAAGTTGGCGAATAGTTTGAGATGGTTGAATAAATGTTCGGCCGACATAGGAGTTCTTTACCAGTCCCATACCAAATGGAATGCCTGAACCCTTTGCATAACCAATCGCAGCTGGAGTTCCTGATTCCGGAACTGGTATTACAAGATCAGCTTCGACTGGTGATTCTTTTGCTAACTGCTCACCGATGCGAACGCGTGTTGCATGGATTCCTTGCCCTGCGATAGTTGTATCTGGGCGAGCAAGATAGACATATTCAAATAGACAACCTTTTGGTTCGGCTATGGCCCATCGCTCTGAACGGACACCATTTGCATCGATTGCAACAAGTTCTCCAGGTTCGATTTCTCGCACAAAGGCTGCACCAACAATGTCAAGGGCTGCTGATTCAGATGCAACTACCCAACCATTTTCTAACTTACCTAAAACTAATGGGCGCACTCCATGGCGATCGCGCGCTGCATACAAAGTATGTTCATCCATAAATACAAGGGAAAACGCGCCTTCAAGCTGTGGCAAAACCGAGATAGCACTTGCTTCTACATTTTTTTCATTTTGCAATGAAATGAGCGCTGTCATGATTTCGGTATCGGTTGTAGCGCCACGATCGCGACCTGCGCTGGGTTCGAGTTTTTGCACTAACTCAGCTAAATCCCCTGTATTTGTGAGGTTTCCATTGTGGGCTAAAGCCAGTGTTCCGTACTTAGTTGGGCGCAGAGTTGGTTGAGCATTGACCCATGTGCTTGATCCGGTTGTGCTGTATCGGCAGTGACCGATGGCAAGATTTCCTGGCAGAGTTGCTAGATCACTTTCGGTAAAGACCTGTGAAACTAAGCCCATATCTTTATAGACAAGAATTCTGCTGCCATCACTTGTAGCAATCCCGGCCGATTCGGTTCCACGATGTTGTAATGCATAAAGTCCATAGAAAGTTAACTTTGCAACTTCTTCTCCGGGTGCCCAAACGCCAAAGACACCACATGCATCTTGTGGTCCTTTATCTTCACCTAAGACGTTGTGATTAAGTAATCCATCAGGGCGTCTCATGGTTGCATCCTAAGCGGTAAATACTCTGAAAGATCCGCGCGAACACCTGATGCAATTATGTCGCCATTACTAAGCGCATCGGCCCAAATGATTTCACCCTTTGCCAACGCAAGCCACGTCAGAGCATTCATTTCAATGACATTTGCTGGAGTTCCGCGCGTATGTGTTGGTCCATCACCACATTGCACAGCTGCATACGGTGGGATCCGAACTTCAATTGCGCGGCCAGGTGCTTTAGCCGTTAAGAGCGCAAGTGTGCTCTTAACCTCATTAAGTACCTGCTGATCGCGCATGTTATTTATCCGAACAACCGTGGAAAAGTTGATGTATGAACAGTGCGCAGTTCATCTAGAGGAATTACCGCATCGTTGATAGTAAGTGAATCTCCCCCTGTTGTTCCAAGTTTTGAAATCACGATGGAGTATTTGGTTGCTAGAGCCTGCAGTTGTGGAACTTTCTCTGTCTCTATCGCAACGATTACGCGACCTGGCGATTCGCTCAGCAGATCAATAGCTGGGTTATTAAGTGAAACTTTTGCGCCGACGTTGTGACGCAAAACCATCTCAGTTAATCCAGCAGATAATCCGCCTTGGCTTAAATCATGAGCTGCACTAAAGAATGCATTGCCCTCTAGAAGTAGTTCAATTAAGCGCATTTCACGGGCTAAATCCGCATCTGGTGACTGTCCGACGCGCTGCCCGTGCAAGAAAGCCCACTCGCTTCCAGCCAGATCTTCTTTAGTTTCGCCCAATAAAAACAGTTCGAGGCCAGCGGTTTTATAACTCATTGGTGTCCGATTTCGGACATCCTGAATTACGCCAAGCACACCGATAACTGGCGTAGGCAGAATAGCAACTGTTCCAGTTTGATTATAGAAAGAAACATTTCCGCCAGTTACTGGCAGACCCATCTCTAGGCATCCATCGGCTAGTCCGCGAACTGATTCAGCAAACTGCCACATCACACCTGGATCTTCAGGAGAACCAAAGTTAAGACAATTAGTAACCGCAAGGGGCCGAGCTCCTGCAGTTGCAATATTTCGCGCAGCTTCTGCTAAAGCTAACTTTGCACCTTGATAAGGATTTAAATAGGACCAGTTTGCGTTTGCATCGGTCGAGATTGCAACACCTAAGTTTGTGGTCTCATCTAGGCGAACCATTCCTGAGTCATCAGGTTGGGCTTGAACTGTGTTTCCCTGAACATATTTATCGTATTGCGCAGTAACCCAGGATTTATCTGCCAAGTTTGGGGCGCCCGCTAATGTCAGAACTGCTGCTTTGATCTCAGCGGCATCGTTTGGCATTGGAACATTTACTTTTTGTGAATTCACTTGATCGATATAAGCGGGTTGCGCAAGAGGGCGGTTGTATACGGGACCTTCATGAGCGACGGTGCGTGGTGGGACATTGACGATGACTTCACCGTTCCATGTGATTTCAAGTCGATCGCCATCGGTTACTTCACCAATAACAGTGACCGTGACATCCCACTTCTTGCAGATCTCTAGAAAGCGATGGATTTTGCTTGGTTCGACGATTGCACACATGCGCTCCTGTGATTCTGACATCAAAATCTCTTCAGGTGAAAGTGATGGGTCGCGTAATGGGACCTTGTCGAGGGCTACTTGCATGCCTCCGCTGCCGCCTGAAGCAAGTTCACTTGTTGCGCACGATAAGCCTGCCCCGCCAAGGTCTTGGATGCCGACCACAAGATCTTCGGCAAAGATTTCTAGTGAGCATTCAATCAAAACCTTTTCAACAAATGGATCGCCCACCTGAACACTTGGACGCTTAGTTGATCCACCTGCACCAAATGTTTCTGAGGCAAGAACTGATACGCCACCGATTCCATCGCCACCGGTCTTTGCTCCGTATAGGACTACAAGGTTTCCGGCACCTGCAGCTTTAGCTAACTTAATATCGCTGTGCTTCATTACGCCAATGCATAAAGCGTTAACAAGTGGATTGCCAATGTATGTCTCATCGAAGGTTACTTCACCCCCGATATTTGGTAGACCTAAACAGTTTCCATATCCACCTACACCGGCAACAATGCCAGGAAGTACGCGGCGTGTGTCAGCTGCATCAGCTGGACCAAAACGAAGTGGATCCATAACCGCAATTGGTCGTGCACCCATCGTCAAAATATCTCTAACGATTCCGCCAACACCAGTTGCTGCACCTTGGTATGGCTCAACAAAAGATGGGTGGTTGTGTGATTCAATTTTAAAAGTAACTGCATATCCCTGGCCAACATCAACAACACCAGCATTTTCGCCGATGCCTACTAATAATGCATCAGACTTTGGTGCTTTATCACCAAACTGCTTCAAGTGAACTTTTGAAGATTTATAAGAACAGTGTTCAGACCACATCACTGAATACATCGCTAGCTCAGATGAAGTTGGGCGTCGACCTAGAATCTCTTTGATCCGTGCATATTCATCAGGCTTTAATCCAAGTTCAGCAAAGGGTTGAATATTGTCTGGAGTTGTTTGTGCAATTGCAACGGTATCAAGTGACATTACTTCACCATCGCATTCAGAATTGAAGTGAAGAAGCCAAGGCCTTGCGCCGTCGGACCTGTTAACTCATCAATAGCGTGCTCTGGGTGGGGCATAAGGCCTACAACGTTGCCACGCTCATTTGTAATGCCAGCAATCAAATTCCTTGACCCGTTAGGGTTTTGGCCCACATAGCGAGCGATTATTCGACCTTCTCCCTCAAGCATTGCCAGCGTTGTGTCATCACATTGAAATGAACCTTCGCCGTTTTTAAGTGGGATTACAATCTTTTCGCCTGCCTTGTAGGAAGAGGTCCAAGCTGTTGTGTTATTTACAATTTCAATCTCTTGATCGCGACACAAGAAGTGAAGATCAGAGTTACGAGTAAGTGCACCTGGCAACAAATGTGATTCACAGAGAACTTGGAAACCATTGCAGATTCCAAGGACTGGCATTCCCTTACCTGCAGCTTCGATAACTAAGTTCATAACTGGAGCAAAACGTGAGATTGCGCCACAGCGCAAGTAATCACCATATGAAAAACCACCGGGCAAGATAACTGCATCGACGTTTTTTAGATCAGCATCTGCATGCCACAGTGCAACTGCTTCAGCACCAGCGGCAACTACGGCTCGGGCAGCATCGCGATCATCTAGGGTTCCTGGAAAAGTTATGACTCCAACGTGCATTACTTTTCAACTCTCACGGTAAAGTTTTCAATAACTGGATTTGAAAGCAAAACTTCGGCAGCTTTCTCAACCTCAGCTAACTGAGCAGCAGTTGGTTCGCCCTCAACCTCAATTTCAAAGCACTTTCCTTGGCGCACTGACTTAGCAAAAGAAAAGCCAAGACGGGGAAGAGCAGATGCAACAGCATTGCCTTGGGGATCAAGAATCTCTGGTTTTAACATCACATCAACCACAATCTTTGCCATTGTCTTATTCTCCCTTGATTAGAACGTGCTGCCAGTTAAACGGAAATACGCTTCTTCATAACGAAGTGCGGTTTTTTCTACGATCTCTGCTGGTAGTTCAGGGGGTGG
>CAITQC010000024.1 GCA_903894425.1 uncultured Actinomycetes bacterium | reverse complement strand
TCGCTCATCCAATAGAAGGCAGAGGGACCTGCGCGATCTAATATGCGTTGGGCTTGATTGATTCTGGTGTCAGAGAACTTTTCGCAATCATTGTTGTCATCGTTAATGACATCAAGGAGAAGTTGCTTGATCTCACCTCCGATGCTGGCCGTCTCATTGGATTGCTGGATCAGGGCTTTGAGCTCGGCATCGAGGGTGCGGGGGCGGCGTTGTTTGCGGGTGCGGTTGAGGAATAGGTAGATCAGCGTGGTGAAGAATGCGAGTTCGAACATGGTTTTAGATTACTTAGCGTGACTGACAATTCCTATTAAGGGCAAAAAAGTAGCCCCACGCGACGAACCGTGAGGCTACTTGATGTGTGCACCGCTGGCGGGATTCGAACCCGCGACCTAACTCTTAGTCAAAGAGTCGCTCTATCCGCTGAGCTACAGCGGTACACAAGGCGAAAGGTAGCGAGTGATTACTTGCAAATTTTTTTAAAAATATCTCGTGTGGATAAAGTTGAAGATGCTAGGCTTTTACTACTTAGTCAAAGGGTTGTTAATCCAAGAGTTACAGAACAAAAGCCCCACAGATTCATCTCTGTGGGGCTTTTGCATTTTTACCTCATTTTGAGAACCGGTTTTGTCAGTGGGGCTAACTATCGTGGCGGGTATGAGAAATCTGCGGCTGGGCATCACTATGGTTGCCCTATCTGTCTTATCGCTTGTGGTGATGCGGCTTGTGCCAAGTAGCTTGTTTGGAAATATTCGCTTTGCTAATTCGATAGCTATTGATTTCACCTTTGGAATCATCTTCTATGCCGCCACATATTTCTTGGGTTTGCAGACGTTGCACTATTTCAGAATGCCGACCTTTGGTTTTAGATCAATGATTGCGCTGCTCTTTGCATCGTTTTTTGTCGTTGCCGAAATAACTGGTTCCGACAATATTCATTTGAGCACGCAAGATACGGTGCTGGGCATAATCTTTTTGCTGGGCACTGGTTTTAGTGAAGAGGTGTTCTCGCGGGTCTTTACATTTGGAGTGCTCTATAAGTTGGGCAGGGCTAAAGCGATTGCGATTTCATCGCTGCTATTTGGGTTGATGCACTTGAATCTCTATGTTGGTAACGATTGGAATCCGTGGCGGGCGTATTGGCATGTGGTCGATGCGGCGGCCTTTGGTGTGTTTATCTGTGCGCTGATGATTGTTACGCGCAGTGTGTGGGTCGGTGTTATTTTTCATGCCCTCGTTGACTGGAGCCTTGTTTTTGATAAACATGCTGCGCCTTTGCCTAAGGCCGAGCAATGGCACCCTGCCTTTTGGGAAGGTTTAAAGATGCCGCTATCTAATGCCGTTATCTATATTGGTTTAGCGGCGCTGATGTTGCAGATTGATCGCGGCGTTATTCCTGCGTGGGTGCATCGTGTGGCGCTTCGGTGGAAATTAGTTGAGCCTGAGCCGGCCTTTGTTACCAAATTGATATAAAGAAATCTTGTAGGCATCTTGCATTCTCCTTGTCGATGGGGTTACTCTCCACTTACTTAATTAGGTAAGTAAAGAAAGTAACTGAAGGGAGAGAACGTTGCGAGACAGTACGAATGAAGTCTTAAGGGCCATTGCTACTAATGGGCCCATTTCGCGAGCGCAATTAGCGCGAGATCTTGGTCTTTCAGGACCAACTCTGACTCAAGCTACAAAGATTCTTATTAAATCCGGACTAGTCAAAGAGCTCCAACAAACCCCCTCTACAGGAGGCCGCCCGGCTACTCAGCTTGGATTAGCTGCAGCTGCTGGGCAGATTATTGGCGTGAAATTAGCCCCTGATCATGTAACTGGGGTGTGCGTAAACCTTGATTCAGAGATTCTATGGAGCTTTGATGAGCCATTTGAAGCTCAGGGAAATGCCGCCATTAAAGAGCTCACACTATTGCTAAAAAAGCAGGCGAAAAAGGTTAATGGCCAGTTAATCGGAATTGGCGTTGGACTTCCTGGTGTTGTTGCCCCAGGAGATGAAGGAATTACGGATTCGGTCATCTTTGACTGGAAAGGTATCAATGTAGGTGAGCAGTTATCACTTGCTCTTGAGGTTCCCGTACTCCTTGAAAATGACGTTAACACTTTGTCTATAACTGAAAGCTTGTATGGCCGTGGCCGAGACATCTCAAACTTCCTGACAATCACCCTTGGTCGCGGAATTGGTCTTGGAATCGTTATTAATGGCGAGCTCTACAACGGTTCACACGGTGCTGGCGAATTTGGACATGTGAACGCAGTTAAAAATGGAGAAATGTGTGAATGTGGCAAGAAGGGCTGTCTTGAAACTATTGCCGGAGATCCTGCAATTTTAAGTAAGGCAATTGCCCTTGGGCTCGTTCCTAAAAATAGTTCGATTGAAAAAGTAAGAGTTGCGGCCAGAGGTAATAAACAGATTTCGGCCAAGATTTTCAAGGAGCCAGCTGAGGCTTTTGGAATCGCCATTGCCAACCTCATAAATATTCTGGGTCCTGAACTTCTTTTAATTAGTGGTGAAGGTTCTGAAGGTTGGGATCTTTGGAAGCCATGGGTTGAAGCTGCCCTACAAAGCCATGTTGTAGAAACAATGAAAGATTTTGAAATAGAGATTGATCCATGGGATGACCGGAAATGGGCGCTTGGCGCAACGGCAATTGTTATTCAGGCTTCATTTAGTCGAAGCGGCGCCGTGGGGAAAAATCCACAGGATATAAAGAAAAGGCTGCAAGTGGTCAATAGGAACCACTAAAGAATCAAGGAACGAAAAAAGAATTCCAATCAGATCACATCTGAGGGGATTGCAAGGACATCAGTCGCTTGCATAAGAGTTAGCAAGAAGGAGAAAAAGAAATGCAACGTTTCAAATCAAAGGCAGGGTCAAAGGCAGTTACCGCTGCGCTTGCCCTTGCTACTGCTTTGGGAACATCCTTTGTTGCACCAGGTGTGGCGCACGCAGAAAACGTCACGATCACTTTCTGGCACGCATATAGCGACGATAGTCCCGAAGTTAAAACAATTACAGGAATCCTTATCCCACGTTTTGAAGCTGAACATCCTGGGGTCACCGTTAAACAAGTAGCAATTCCTTATGACAGCTTGCACACAAAGCTACTGACTGCAGCTGCAGGTGGAGATCTACCAGATGTTGCTCGTGCTGACCTAGCTTGGGTACCAGAACTAGCAAATCTAGGAATTCTTTCTCCACTAAGTACTGAAATGCCTGACTTCAAGAAGTATTCAAGCCTTGTATTCCCAGGAACACTTGCAACGAATTACTTCAAGGGCAAGTACTACGGTCTTCCACTAGATACAAATACACGTGTCATGTTCTGGAATAAGGCAGCATTTGCAAAAGCTGGAATTTCCAAGGCACCTGCAACATTTGCAGAGCTAAAGGCTGCAGCTCCAAAACTTAAGAAGGCTGGAGCTTATCTATTTGCTGACAGTGGTACTGGTGGTTGGAGTTCACTTCCATGGATTTGGTCCGGTGGTGGCGACATTACTGACTCAAAGTTCACGGTTTCAACCGGATATTTAAATAGCGCAAAGAACATTGCAACTATTCAGATGCTGGTAGATCTATATAAGGGTGGATACATTCCAAACTTAATTACAAAGAATAAGAGTGCAATCGGATCTTCTGATGGACTTCCAAAGGGTAACTATGCGACTGTTTTTGATGGTCCATGGATGTATCCAATTTGGAAGGGTCAGTACCCTAACTACGCGCCAACTGCTGCATTAATTCCAGCAGGTCCTGGCGGAAGCGTTAGCGTTGTTGGCGGAGAAGACATTGTTCTAATGTCTACATCTACACAAAAGGCTGCTGCCCTCGACTTTATCCGATACACGCTCAGCACAGACTGGCAGTTATCAATGGCTAAGGTTGGACAAATGCCAGTTCGTAAAGATGTAAGTGCGATCTTGCCTTCAATCCAGCCTTACTACGCAACTTTTGCTGAGCAACTAAAAACAGCAAAGCCACGTATCCCATCTCCAAATTGGCCAAAAATTGATGGCATTTTGGATGCAAATCTGCAAAATGCGTTAAACGGAAAAATGACTGTTAAAGCTGCACTTACTGCAGCTGCAAAGGCCATCGATCCACTGCTTAAATCTTAATTCAATTCATATTGAACTAAGAGGTACTTTTTAGACCAGGGGCACGAAGAAGGAAGGGGTAGCTGATGAACGCAAGTCCAGCAGCTACCCCTACTTCCACAATTGCAACGAGTATGAAAATACAATCAGTTAAGCGGATGCGGGCATACTCGACTCCCTATTGGTTCCTTCTTCCAGGAATAACGATTTACTTAATAACGATTATTTACCCAATTTTCAAAGCGTTTCAAATATCTTTCTACGACTGGAAAGTCTTGCCAGGCATCGAAAGTCCATTTCTTGGCTTAGCAAATTACAACCGTGCCTTGCATGATCCAATTTTCTGGAAAGGCTTGGGAAATTCTGGTTTTTACATGATCGTTACCGTTCCACCTCAGATTATTTTGGGTCTTATGGCAGCGATGTTACTTAACCGGAAAATTGCTGGCAGAACATTTTTTAGAGTTCTCTTTTACCTACCTGTGGTAACTAGTTGGGTTGTGGTTTCACTGCTATTTAGATACCTCTTTGCCGGAGAAGGTGGTCTCTTCAACTGGGTTCTTAAAGATGTATTGCATCTTGTACAAAATGATGTTCAATGGTTTGGCAGTCGCTGGCCGGCAATGATTGCAATCTGCGCGCTTGGAATTTGGAAAGGCGTCGGCTGGTCAATGATCATCTTTCTGGCCGCGCTTCAAAACGTGAATCCAGAGCTTGAAGAAGCAGCTGCAATTGATGGGGCCAATGCCTTTCAAAGATTTAAAGTAGTTACCCTTCCATCAATTCGTCGAACCGCTACTTTTATAAGCATAATGCTGGTCATTGGTGGATTTAATGTGTTCCTTAGCGTTTTTTTAATGACAGATGGTGGTCCTTCAAATGAAACAGAAGTTGTCCTTACCTATATGTATCGACAAGCATTTTCATTTCTAGACTTTGGATACGGGTCAGCTTTAGCCTTCCTTTTGACTTCAATAATTCTGAGCTTGTCCATCGTTCAATGGAAGTTCTTCCGCCCAAAGGATGAATCATGATTGTTAAATCCAGAAAAGGAGAAAAGCTAGCTCAATCCTCCAGATTTATTGCCCTACTTATTGGTGCAGTAATAATGATTATGCCTTTTATCTACATGGTTTCAACTAGTTTTAAAAAGAGAACTTATCTATTTGAATATCCCCCAAAATTTATCCCTACCGAACCAACTACACAGAACTATGTTGACGCTTGGAGCCGATCCGATTTTTCTCGCTATTTTCTCAATAGTTTATTTGTTGCTACCGTTACAACTCTAGTAACTGTTTTGTTGGCGACTATGTCGGCTTATGCATTTGCGCGTTTCGAATTCGTTGGTAAGAAAACACTCTTCATCGCAATGTTAACTGGGCTGATGGTTCCAACAATTGTGATGATTATTCCTCAATTTATTATTGCAAAGCACCTTCACCTTATAGATTCATTCTCTGGGTTGATTCTATTTTATGTTGGTGGGAATTTTGCACTTAATACTTTCCTAATGCGCGGCTTTATGGAAGAAATCCCAAAAGATCTAGATGATGCGATGCTTGTAGATGGCGCTGGACCTTGGAAGAGATTTACTAGGTTGTACCTTCCACTTTCACGGCCGGCTCTGGCAACGATTTCGCTCTTCTCATTCTTGGGAGCATGGGATGAATTTGCGTGGGCAGTAACTCTCATAAATTCACCTGAGAAGCGGACACTACCGATTGCAATCGCGTTGTTCCAGGGTCAGCATGCAACAAGCTGGGGGTTGGTCTTTGCCGCTTGCGTAATCGCTTTAATTCCAGTCTTTATTGTCTACTTAAGTGCACAGAAGCACTTTGTATCCGGATTAAGTGTAGGAGCTGTAAAAGGATGAGTTCTCAAATATTTCAATCAGACCCATTGGCTGTCCATAGCCTCAAAGTTATTATCGAGAATCAAAATGTCTCGGGAGCTTATGTTGCTTCACCAAATTTCCAGCAATACAGATATGCCTGGCTAAGAGATGGGGCTTTCTGCGCTTTGGCAACACATGTTGCTGGTGATAGTCAAAGCACTCTCAAATTTCATGCTTGGGTCGTAGATACAGTTTTAAAGCACAAGAAGCTTTTTACAGATGCCAGTGCGATTTTGGAAACTGGTCACCAACTTTCGCCAGAACAGTCGCCGCCAACGCGCTTCCACGAAAATGGAAACCTTGAGGAGGATCACCATTCTGTATGGCCAAATTTCCAATTAGATGGTTATGGAACATGGATTGCAGTATTCAATCAGACGCAAAGCCAATACACAGATAGAGAGTTAGAGGCTGTAAGAACAGTTGCCGATTTCCTAATTCTGAGTTGGAAAAACCCCTGCTATGACTGCTGGGAAGAAGGTGGAGACAAGATCCATGGATCTACTTTGCTTGCACTAGCAGGAGGTCTGCAATCTGCCTTCGATATTACGAAGGAAGTAAGTTATCGAGATAGCGCAGAGAAGATACGTGAATATATTGAATCAAACTTTGTCATGGATGGACATTTCATAAAGCACCCTGGGTCAACTAGAGTCGATTCGAGCCTTGCTTGGGCGGCCCTGCCTCATCATGCATATGAAAGCGATAATCCAATTCTCATTGAAACTCTTAAAATCATAAAAGCAGATCTGCAAACTCAAGGTGGTGGAGTCAAGAGATATCTGGGCGATACTTACTATGGGGGCGGAGATTGGGTGCTGCTAGAGGCGTTGCTTGCTTGGAATCAGGCGGCAAATGGGGATCTAGAGGCTTTTGAAAATGCGATTGCTTGGATGCGTCGTGTTGCAGATACAAATCTAGATTTGCCAGAGCAAGTCTTGAATAACGTTCAAACACCAGAAATGATTAAACCTTGGGAAGATCGATGGGGCACTAACGCCAAACCACTTCTATGGTCACATGCTATGTATTTGCTGCTACTAAATGAAGGAATAAGGAACCAATGGATTTAATCTTCTCAAAATCTAGTTATCGACCTTCAGAAGTTGTTGCTGGCCATGTTGGCCAACCAGGCACCCTTGAAATTTTCTCTTTATCTACATTGGTTGTAGCTCAAGAAATTGTAGATAGCTTTGAATTAAGCCTGCCTGCAGGCGCTTACGGGGTACGTTTCCTGCCAAGTAATGGTGTCGAGGTTTTCTCCGCCATCGAAGTCATCGAAAACCCCTGGCAAAGACTGCGATATGGATTTGTCTCTGAATTTGATGAAAATGTTGACGTTGATTCCTATGTCTCTTGGGCCAAGAAAGCGCACCTCACATCAATTCAATTTTATGATTGGGCATGGAAACATGAGCTCCTAATGTCGCCCGATGAAACGTATGGAGATCCTTTGGGCCGAACTGTTTCACTCAGCAAAGTGACCGAACTTATTAATGGATATGAAAAGGCCGGTATCGCACCAAGTGGTTATGTTGCTGTTTACGCTGTCGATAGTGATGGTTGGAAGCGCTGGCAGAGTTCAGGTACCTTCACAATTGATGGCAAGCCATTTCAATTAGGTGAAGACTTCCTTTGGATTCTAGATCCTGCCGATGAATTTTGGCTGCCCCACTTGATTGAGCAGTTAAAACTTGCCCATAGTTTTGGCTTCAATACTTTCCATTTAGATCAATACGGTTGGCCAAAGATTGCGAAGAGACTTGATGGCTCAACTGTGGATTTGGCCGTTCAATTTCCAATAATGTTGCAAGCGATTGTTGCCGAAATACCAACTGCAAAGTTTATTTTTAATAACGTAAATGATTTTCCGACATGGAGTACCTCCAAAACCCCACAACACGCTACTTACATCGAAGTATGGGATCCAAATTCAACGTATAACGATCTAACGCGGTTAGTGGATCGTTCGAGAATTCTGGCGCCTGAAAAGCCAGTGATTCTTTCTGCCTATCTAAAACCTTTCTCAGATATCGACAATGAAGATCGGAGAGCCAAAGCTGAAGCTTCACTAGAGCTAGCTTTTGCCGCAATAAGCTCTGGCGGTGCATCGCATTTAATTACCGGCGGAAACTCGCAGATTCTGCATGATCCCTACTATGTACGAAATCATCATGGCGCCGAATCGACAACTTTAATCCTTGAGAAACTTCACAACTTCTTAGTTGCAAGTGGAGATCTCATATTTGACCAAAGCAGAGTGGATATTACTTTGACCTCTGCCTTTGGAATTAATAATGAAGTTCAGTTCACTTCAGCCGATCCAATCTCCGAATCTGCAAAAGAAGGCGCATTATGGATTCGGGTTTACAGAGGCGATAGTGGACTTACAATCCACGTGATTAATCTTCTTGATCAGAGTGATTCAATTTGGGATTCGCCAAAGAACCCAATCCAGCGGCAATCAACTATTAAGTTTTCAATTGATGCAGCCGGCTACCAATTAAAAGCATTCCTAGGGACTATGAGCCAGAGCCCTGTTTTTGCTGAAGTTGGGGTTACTTGCGTGGGCAGCCGAATTGAAGGTGTTATTCCAATTAACGGATCTTGGGTAGTTCTAAATATTCCACTGGCTTAACGCTCAAATGGAAATTGACTGGGCATGATTTGTGGGGCTAACCCATTGAATTGAGAGATTTATGTTGATAGTTTCCGAAAGCCGAACTTCGGCACGGAGAGGAAATTTACATGGCAAAGACAACTGAAGTATGGATAGTTGAAGGTATGGAAGGCATTACACGTCGTCAGCAAATGGGACGACTTGCAGAGTGGAAGAAGTTATTTCTTGCAGAAGCAGGTGCCTCAGCTGTGAATATCTGGGAGGGCGGATACGGTGAATACAACGGAGCTTGGCTCTATGCCGTTGAGTTTGAAAGCGCCGAAGCATTTGGCAAATCACAGGATAGATTCCTAGCAAACTCAAAGAGCTTTGATGATGCGATGGATGTTTGGCAAAAAACACCGATGCTCAAGTTCCGTGGTGGCGGCTTAATCCATCAAACAAGTATTTAACAGCACTTACAGAACAAAAGCCCTACAGATTAATCTCCGTGGGGCTTTTGGTTTGGTTATTGGTAGCTAATTATTTTTTAGTCTGGCGCCAGTGATAGAGATACAGCGGCGTAGCAATTGCGATTGTTGTGAAGGTACTAAATATGTTTTTAATAGCCTGAATCTGATTATTGTGCTCTTGTTGGGCAAGTAATTCTTGCGATGGTTGAGTCTCAGGCTTTGAATATAGATCAACATAGGCAGGGTCAGGAAAGACTGCGTTCATGATTGCGTTGATTAAGGCCACGGTTGAGAAGAGAACGACGAGCAAGGTGATGAGGCAGACGGCGTAGAGATACGGCGAACGCCAATCGATTCCATCACGGCGGGCTTCGGCAACTGGGGCTGGTGCGGCTTTCTTTGCAACCGCCTTTTTAACAACGGCTTTCTTTGCAACGGCCATGGTCTTCTCCTTGCGTGGTTGGTAAGTAAAGGCTACCTCAGCAATGCATTTGTTATTGGGTTAAAGCGATTGAACTTTTATTGTGTGCCAGCCTTCGGCGCCATTAGGAGCAATCGGAACATTTGCCGCAGATTGCAGTTGTCCGTTGCCATCGGTGGCGCGCACGGTGATTTGGTGATCACCTTTTGCAGGGTTCCAATCGATCCACCATTGACGCCATGTTGTCTTAGCAATTTCTGGACCAAGAGTTGCCGTGCGCCACGGCTGATTATCGATTTTTACTTCTACTTTTGAAATTCCGGCAAGTGCTGCCCATGCAACTCCGGCAATTGCACCTGGGCCAATTGGGGTTTGGCCATTATTTAATGGAGTATCGATTCGTGATTGCGTTTTGATGGGGCCTTGTTCTGACCACCCTTGTTCGATCCAGTAACCATGTTTTTGATCAAAGCGCGTGAGCTCTATTTTATTGAGCCACTTAACGGCCGATACATAACCAAATAGTCCGGGAACGATAATGCGTGCGGGATATCCATGATTCGGTGGCAGGGCTTCACCATTCATTGCAATTGCGATCATTGCATCGCGCCCATCCAGTGCCGCCAATGGAAATCCTGCAGTGAAACCATCGACGGAATAACCCATCACCTGGTCGGCATTTGCGTGGGGTGTGGCTTCGTTAATTAAATCATCTAAGCGAATCCCCTGCCAGCGAGCGTTGCCGATTAATGAGCCACCGACTGCATTGGAAACACATGCGATTGTGTCATCTAGTTCAAAAGTTGGGCGGGCGATTAATTGATCATAGGTAAGTGAGATTGGTTTTGAAACTAGGCCAACGATTTCAAGCTTCCATGTATTTAAATCGATCTCAGGGACTGTGAAGGCAGTGTCGATTCGGAAGAAATCTTTAGTTGGTGTGAAAAACGGTGAAAGCCCAGGGGTTTGAAGTGCTGGATCAAGGGGCGCTGCAGGCAGAGAATTAAATGGTTTAGGTAGTGCCGTTACTATCTTTTTTATCTGAGTCGTTGCAGTATTAGAAAATGTTGTTGTGGCTAACTTCGCCGAAACCCCGACTGCGCCAATTACTCCTAAAGCCTTGAATAGGTTGCGGCGCGAGATTTCCATGGGCAAACGCTAACAACGTTTAATCAGGGCTGCCATCGGAGTTAGAAGCGTGACGCATTTTTCTGTACGTGGTCCATGCGCCAGTTGCCCACAGAGCCCACAACACAAGAAGGGGCTGAAACAGCAAGCGAACAAAGCGTGCGGTGTCGCTATTGAGACCAAAGGCATCGGTGTGATTTACGTACTGCGAGATATTGCCCCAGAAGATTGCTGTGAAAAATGCAGCAGTAAGCGCGCCAATCTGTACGCGGTATTTCCACACAGCGATTAAGCCCAAACCTAATGAAATCTCAACTAGCCCTGATGCAATAACAACTTGATCGGCCCATGATTTAAGCAAGGAAGGCACTTGGGCTTGGAACTCAAGACGGCTAGAAGTTAAATGCTTGAAGCCTGCAAAGGCAAGAGCTGTGCCTAAAACAACTTGGGCAATATTCCTAAGAATTTTACTCATTAGGAAACAAGTGTGGAGGCAAAGATCTGCCACGCAAGAGCAGATTTAGCGATTAAGGAAAGAGTTATGTACGTCTTTTCTCCCCTGATGTAGTCGCTCCACTTGCCCACCTTTTTATATTGCAGATACTGCACAACGGCAAAGGTGTTAAAGAGAACGAATAGCGAAATCACGATCCCATATACAAATGCTGGAGCCTTTGTATCACCAGGACCACCGATTGCAAAGACGTAAAAGACCAGTGCAATCCAAGGAACAATTCCTGCGATGCAACCAAAGATAAATGGAAGCCAACCACCGTTTCCAGGTTGCTCATATTTTTCTTGCAGCCAACCAAATAAAATCATCGAAGCGTTGACGCCAAAGATTGCAACAATCGCAGCCACATCTGCAATGCCACAGATCTGTGCGATTAACACGATCATTACTGATGAGCTAATGCTGTATTCGACCCAACGGAAATAGTTGCGTTGTGCGGCAAGGCCTGCGCTGTAACGACCGAAGAACTTTGGGGATGCAACAAGAAAGTGGAAGAAGGCAGAAAGGCCAAGAAAGATTGCAACGGCTAAACCAACGGGGGTGTTTAACAGAGTGATTGGCTCGGCAAATGTGCTTCCCGGAGGGCCGGACATGTAGCGGGCGACGATTGGAAGTGAGAAATCATTGGCAAGGGATAACACCACAAGCATTTGGGCGAGGTGGAAAACACCTGCAATCACGTTGTAGCGGCGAATGGAAGCGGCGTTGATTTCTTTTTTCATAGACAAAGGGTGCCAGAAAAATCCGGTAAATGCTGGATATTCTTAGACCATGGCCCCCAAAGATCCTTCACGCGAGGCGTATTTTCCATTAATTGAAAAGAAATATGGACAGAAGATGTCCTATTGGTTTTCGGTAATGAAAGATTTGGCCGATGAGAAATACCCTGAGCAGATTGCATATCTGCGCGAGAACTATGGATTTAGCCAAGCACATGCAAATGCATTGGTGATGTACTCGCGAGGCTCTGTTTCTGCCCGAAGATTTGATACTCCTACTGCCTATTACAAAACAATAGATCCGGTGCAGGCCAAGACAATGCGGGCGATATTTAAAATTATCACAACCAAATATCCAAAAGCTGAACTTGTTATTGCGTGGAATCAACCGATGATTCGAATCAATGAAAATTATGTATTCGGGGCAACTGCTTCTAGCAAGAGGATTTTGATGTCGCCGTGGAGTGCCGATGTGATTGCAGCCTTTGCACCAAAGATGACAGATTTGAATGTGCTCAAGAAGACTATTGGCGTGCCCAATGATTGGGACGTTGATGCAAAGTTAATTCTGGCCTTAGTTAAAGCTCGATTAGCCGAGTGTAAGTAGTCCTTGTGGCGGCATTGTCGGTGGATTAGGGCACTATAGGCACATGGGATTTTGGGCTAACAGAAAAGCGAAGCAGGCATATAAACATGCCATGTATGACTATGAGCAGGAATATGCCGACTGGAAACGCGATATTGAGATCTTCACAAAGATACAAGCCGCATTTGATTTAGCGGTCAAAGGTGAAGATGCTGTTGAGAATTTAACTGTACAAAAAGCTGGCGAAATTGTTCTTTGGCGTGGACAAGGTCAGTTTCATGAAACAGGGAAAACCGCTGGGCATTACGAAGGAAGCAGTCAAGGCGTAAGCATTCCTATTGTCGCAGGAATCCGTTATCGCGTTGGGGCAATGCGTGGAACATTTGTGTCAGGCAATGAGATTCAAGTTTACAAAGAGGTTGGCGATGTAGTGCTTACAACTGATCGCTTGATGTTTAACGGAATGATGAACACGAAAGAGTGGGATTTTTCCAAATGGAATGGCGCTGCTACTTCCAGCGATGAAAATGATTACATCTTCCATGTCAGCAACCGACAGAAAACTTCAGGAATATTGTTTCAAGGCCAAGACGGTCGCGAATTTAATCGTTTTCTTGCTCAGGCTTTAAACGCGGCAGAAGGTGGAATTGCTGTTGTGAAACCCGGAGTTGCTAAAGTACTTAAAGAGTTGGCAGAAGATGAACCAAAGAAGCCGGTGCTAGAACTGCCTTCAGCTTAAATAAAAGTAGCCCTTCTAATTCATTTCTGTGGGGCTTTTGTGTTTCTCAGAGAGATGAGAGGTCGAAGGAGAGCTCGACTTTGATTTGTTGGGCCTGATGAAAACTTCTACCGCAAACTAAAGCGAAGCTAATTTATTGAGTTTTGGATACAGGGCTCAGTGATTCACGGGCATCTATAAATGCTTTAACACAGGCTTTAATCTCTTCGGGCGTATGGCTGGCATTGAGTTGAATACGAATACGTGCTTTGCCCATAGGAACTACTGGATATGAAAAAGCAACGGCATAGATGCCACGATCAAAGAGC
>CAITQC010000023.1 GCA_903894425.1 uncultured Actinomycetes bacterium | reverse complement strand
GGGTAATCGATACCGATCTACCAATGGCCATTGATGTCATCTCCGACTTAATTACATCATCAGTTGTATCGGCCCTAGATGTTGATGCCGAGCGCAAGGTTGTTTTAGAAGAAATCGCTATGCGCGATGATGATCCAAGTGACTTAGTACATGATTTATATGCCGAAACTTATTACGGCAACACCCCTTTGGGTCGTCCAATTCTTGGCACAATCGCATCTATTAATGGCATGTCACGTAATACCGTTAATAACTATTACAAGAAGCGCTACCTGCCACAGGATCTTGTAGTGGCCGTAGCTGGAAATATTAAACACAAAAAAGTTGTCGCTATGGTGGAAGAAGCACTTTCTGCCGAAGGTTTCTTAGATGTTATGGGTGCACCCGTGCTGCGCCCAAACACGCAAGATAAGAAAGTAAAACAAACCAGTATCGGATTAATTTCACGTCCGACCGAACAAGCACATATGTTTTATGGCATGGAGGGCGTTGCCCGTCATGATGATCGCCGCTTTGCAATGGGTGTTTTAGCCTCAGCGCTAGGTGGCGGAATGTCATCTCGATTGTTCCAAGAGATCCGCGAAAAGCGCGGACTTGCATACTCGGTTTACGCCTACGCACAGCAGTTTGCCGGCAGCGGACAAATCGGTTTTTACGCGGGGTGTAATCCGGCAAAGGCCGTTGAAGTTGTACAAATTATCCGTGAAGTTTTAGCCGATGTAGCCGACAATGGAATGACCCATGAAGAGATCGAGCGCGCTAAAGGCGCAGTCCGCGGTTCATTGGTCTTGAGCCAGGAAGATTCAGGTTCGCGCATGTTTAGAATCGGTAAAAACGAGATCGTGTATGGCCAAGTTATGGGCTTTGACGATATTTTGAAATCTATATCACGCGTAAATGAGCAGGACATCCGCGAAATTGCTGGAACCTTTTTAACTAAAACACCTACGCTTGCCCTTGTAGGCCCTTTTAAAAATACTACGAAATTTGAAAAGGTATTGAAATGATTAACGTTGCAGTCCTTGGTGCCAAAGGGCGCATGGGCGCTGAGGTTGTCAAGGCAGTTGAAGCAGCCGAAGGCCTAACTCTTGTAGCCGCCCTTGATCTTGGTGATTCCCTCGAGCAGCTTAAAGACTCTGCGGTGCGAGTTGTCGTTGATTTCACAACCCCAGATAGCGTGATGGCAAATCTCGAGTTTCTCATTAACAATGGCATCAATGTTGTTGTTGGAACTACCGGCTTTGATGAGAGCAAACTTGCAACGGTTAAATCCTGGCTTGCACAGAATCCATCAGTTGGCGTATTGATCGCACCTAACTTTGCAATTGGCGCAGTATTGATGATGGAGTTTGCCGAAAAAGCTGCGCGTTACTTTGAATCAGCAGAAATCATTGAACTGCATCACCCATTAAAGGTCGATGCACCCAGTGGAACAGCGGCTCGCACTGCCGAACTGATGAGCAAAGCCCGTAAGGATGCGGGATTAGGCGCACAGCCTGATGCAACAACAGCTGCACTCGATGGTGCACGCGGATCATTAGTTGGAGATATTCCAGTGCACTCAGTTCGTGCACGCGGCCTTGTTGCACATCAAGAAGTAATTCTCGGCGGTCTCGGTGAGACGCTAACGATTCGTCATGATTCACTTGACCGTGCAGGATTTATGCCAGGGGTTATTCTTGGTATACGAAAGATAGTTTCACATCCAGGCCTGACTCATGGCCTCGATAAGTTCATGTAGGGGAGAGCCACATGTCAAAAGAACAAATTACTATGTATGGCGCCGACTGGTGTGGAGATTGCCGTCGCTCAAAGCGTTTGCTCGAAGAGCTAAATGTTGAGTACACACACATCGATGTTGATACCGATTTAAGTGCTGCCGATAAAGTCAAAGAGATCAACGGCGGCGCGCAATCGATTCCTGTAATCGTTTTTTCAGATGGAACTCATCTAACTGAACCATCAGACAATGATTTGAAAGCGAAGTTGCAAGCCTTAAAAATCATTTAGCTAGAAAGGGCTCACATAATGACCGAAACCGCCCACCCACAGCGCTGGAAGGCGATGCCCTTCATCGCTCTAGCAGTTTCGTTGATCATTATGGATGCAACGGTAGTTAACGTTGCCTTGCCAGTTATTATTGGCGATCTCAAACTTTCAGCCTCTGATGCTGAGTGGATTAACTCGATTTACTCATTAGTTTTTGCCGCTCTACTTATTACATTGGGCAGAGTTGGTGACCTACACGGTCGTAAGAAACTTCTTGTGGTTGGAATAATTGTATTTGGAATCGCAAGTGTGCTCGCTAGCTTTTCCTCCTCTGGCGCCACTTTGATTTTCGCGCGATTCCTACAAGGTGTTGGCGGGGCAATGGTTCTGCCTGCGACGCTTTCAACGGTTAACGCCCTCTTTAAAGGTAAAGAACGTGGAATCGCATTTGCGATTTGGGGTTCAACTATTGGCGGAATGGCAGCCGTTGGCCCAGTAGTTGGCGGCTGGCTAACAACGGTTTCATCGTGGCATTGGGCATTTCTTATCAATATTCCAATTGTTATTATCGTTTTAATCGGAGCATCCCTATTTATCCCAGAGACTAAAGATCCACATGTTGAAAAAGGCGCAGATGTCGCGGGGATTCTGCTCTCGATTACCGGTTTATCTCTGATTGTCTTTGGTCTTATCGAAGGAATTCGTTTCGGTTGGATAACAACCTTAGAAAAATTCTCTGCCGGCCCATTTACCTGGAGCTGGAGCGTTTCACCTGTTGTCATTGCTTTTGTTGTTGGTTTTGTGACAATGGCTATCTTTGTGCGAACTGAAAAGGCTCGGGCAATCGCCGGCAAGCCAATTTTGCTAGACCTCAATCTTTTGAAGATAAAGTCCTTTCGTTACGGAAGCATTGCAGCCCTAGTCGTTGCACTTGGTGAGTTTGGAATGCTCTTTTCACTTCCGCTATTTTTGCAGGGCGGCCTTGGTTATTCAGCCTTACGTACTGGTGTATTAATTCTCGCCCTTGCCATGGGAACCTTCTTAATCTCTGGCGGAACTCCGCAGTTGTCTGCTCGCATGGGTGGCCGTGCAGTTGTGCGTTTGGGATTAGCCCTAGAAGCCATTGCAATTCTAGGAATGAGTTTTTCATTCTCACTTACTGTGTCATCAATTGTTATTGCCGCTTGGTTATTCCTTTATGGCGCAGGTGTTGGGCTTGCAACTGCGCAGCTAACAAGCGTGATCTTGGCCGAAGTACCAGTTGAACAGAGTGGTCAAGCATCTGGGTTGCAGAGCACATTCCGCCAACTTGGCTCATCATTAGGCGTTGCAATACTTGGTGCACTCTTCTTCACACTGCTGGGATCAACGCGTATTCAAGGCGCCGACGTATCGGGTCTATTAGATGCCGCTAAAACAACAACCTTAGTTGCAGCCGTTGTTATTGGATTTGGATTGATAGCAACAATTGCATTGCCTGAATCAAAACCAGTTGTAAATCGCAGCTGATGACACAGCTGCACTAATAACTACAACAGGAAATGGCGCTTTCAAAAAGAGCGCAATCATTGCAACGCCAACTCCTGCAAGTCGATGATCAACCATAAGCTTTGATTTTTCGGTAAATGTCTGTACTGCAACGAGCGCACTTAATAGGGCGATTGGAATTAACGCATTAATTGCTTGGACTTTAGGGTGTGAAAATATCTTTTCGGGGACGTTATGTCCCGTGTATTTGAGCGCAAAGGCAATCACGCTTGTGCCAATTGTGGCTATCCAAAAAGCGCTCATGCACGTAACCCCACTGCAATTGCTATAAAAGCAGTTGCGATGATCGGCAGACCGGCCGGCAAAATCGGTGTCATTGCTAATGCAAATACAACACAACCCACGGCCAATATGCGATCACGATGTGTCACAAGTCGTGGCCATACAAGACCTAAAAATGCAGCAGGTACGGCCGAGTCCAGACCCCATGCGCGAATATCTCCCATGGCTTGTGCGCCAAGAGCGCCAGCGAGCGTAAAGATATTCCAAAAGAAGAAGACTCCAAATCCAGTAAGCCAAAACCCTTGGCGCATCGCTTTTTCGCCACGAACTTCTTGACCCAATGCAACGGCCGTTGATTCATCGATAGTTACTTGCGCCGCAATGATACGTTTGAAACCTTTGACTTTTAATCGCGGCGCCATAATCACGCCATACAAACCATTTCGAACTCCAAGAAGTGATGCTGTTGCAATTGCGCTCAATGCACTTCCACCAGCACCTAATACCCCGATTACTGCAAACTGTGAAGCGCCAGAAAAAGTAAGCAGTGATAACAGGCAGGCTTGCAGAACTGAAAATCCATTTGCAACGGCCGCGGCCCCAAAGGCTGTTCCATATGCGCCAACTGTGAAGGAGACGCTGAGAGAATCGCGAAATGTGGTGGATTCAATTCTGGACACGCGGTAATTGTGCCCTACATATCCATGGGCTCAAAGCGGGCTCCTTATAGGGTGAGGCCATGCCTGAGGAAATCATTTTTAGAGACGATGTCACCGTTGAGTTAGTAAAAGCCAGTGCAAGTGATGCCGATGTTATTTGGGCGGCGCGCGTTTCTACTGCTGGCGAACAATCGATGGATGAGATCGGCGAAGATCCAGCGCGCTCTGCCGGATTAATCAACTATCTTGCTCGCGAACGCCACGGCTCACCTTTCGAACATACCTCTATGACTTTCTTCATCTCGGCTCCGATATTTGTCTTTCGCGAATTCATGCGCCATCGCATCGCCTCTTACAATGAAGAGAGCGGGCGTTATCGTGAGTTAAAACCTGTCTTTTATGTTCCTTCAAAGGAACGCAAACTTGTACAAACTGGTAAAACCGGAGCATATGTTTTTGAAGAAGGAACTCCAGAGCAGTTCGCTCTTACAATCAAAGCGATGAAATCTGCCTATGTTGCAGCTTATGCAAGTTATCAAGAAATGCTCGAAGCAGGTGTTGCCCGTGAAGTGGCCCGTGCAGTTTTGCCTGTAGCTACATATTCATCTATGTATGTAACGATGAATGCCCGTGCATTAATGAACTTTTTATCCCTTCGCACATCCCGTGAAGGCTCACACTTTCCAAGCTATCCTCAACGTGAAATCGAGATGGTTGCCGAGAAAATGGAAGCGGAATTCGCGAAATTAATGCCACTCACATACGGCGCCTTCGAAAAGTCTGGCCGAATCGCCCCATAAAACGGGTAGAGTTACCCGCATGAGTACGCCAGCGCCATTTGGCCGCATGTTGACCGCAATGGTCACTCCATTTAATAAAGATGGATCCATTGATTGGAATGGCGTCGAAAAAATCGCTGACCACTTAGTTAAAACTGGACACGATGGAATCGTTGTCAACGGTACAACGGGTGAAGCGCCAACAACTAAATCCTCTGAAAAAGAAGAGATCATTAAAGTAGTAAAGCAAGTAGTTGGCTCTAATATAAAAGTCGTATCTGGTGCTGGAGATAATGAAACTGATTATTCAATAAATCAGGCAAAGCGCAGTGAAGCAGCTGGCGCAGATGGAATTCTGGTTGTCACTCCTTATTACAACAAGCCTCCACAGGCCGGAATCAAAGCGCATTTCTTGGCAATGGCAAATGCAACTGGATTGCCGATGATGTTGTATGACATTCCGGGTCGTACCGGTGTTGAAATTGAATCTGACACAATTATTGAACTATTCGAACATCCTTCAATTGTTGCTCTCAAAGATGCAAAAGGAAATGTTGCCGCTACCTCTTGGGTAATTAAGAGATGTGGAATTCCTGTCTATTCAGGCGATGACATTCTTAACTTGCCCTTGCTTTCAGTTGGCGCTGTCGGTTTTGTCTCTGTCTGCGGTCACACAGTGGGAAGTCAATTAAAGGCAATGCTCAATGCCTGGTTTGATGGCAATGCACAACGCGCACTTGAGATTCATCAGCAGCTATTGCCGGTCTTTACCGGAACTTTCCGCACACAAGGTGCCATCATGACAAAGGCAGCGCTAACTTTGATGGGTCTACCTGGCGGTCATACTCGTCTTCCTCTAGTCGATGCAACAGATGCACAAATTGTGCAGTTGCGTGACGACCTACGCGCAGGTGGCGTAGCAATTAACTAATGAATCATCCTCACCCAGATCTTGGAACCCCTCCAACCCTTGCCCATGGGGGATTGCGCATTGTTGCACTTGGCGGGTTAAGTGAAATTGGTCGAAACATGACCGTCTTTGAAACAAAAGGAAAACTTTTAATCGTTGATTGTGGTGTTTTGTTTCCTGAAGATACGCAGCCGGGTATCGATTTAATCTTGCCGGATTTTTCTTACATCCGTGAGCGCTTAGATGATGTCGTTGGAATCTTTCTAACGCATGGCCATGAAGATCACATCGGTGCGGTTCCATATTTACTTCGCGAACGCGCAGACATCGCACTTTATGGCTCAGCGTTAACCTTGGCTCTAGTAACTGCAAAACTTAAAGAGCATCGCATTAGCCCTCTTACTCGCGTAGTTCGCGAAGGTGGCCATGAAGATATTGGCCCTTTCGAACTTGAATTCGTTGCCGTTAATCACTCGATTCCAGATGCACTGGCCGTCGTAATCAATACCGATGCGGGCCGAGTACTTGCAACGGGTGATTTTAAAATGGATCAGCTTCCACTTGATGGTCGTATTACTGACTTACGTACCTTTGCCAGGTTAGGTGAAGAAGGCGTTGATCTCTTTATGGTCGATTCAACAAATGCTGATATCCCTGGCTTTACTCCATCAGAGCGCGAAATCATGCCAGCGCTTAACCGGGTTATTGCTTCAACTAAGCGCCGCGTTATTGTTGCTTCCCTTTCTTCGCACGTTCACCGTGTACAACAAGTCATTGATATTGCGGCGATGCATAACCGTAAGGTGATATTTATTGGCCGTTCGATGGTTCGTAACATGAAGATTGCTCAAGATATGGGCTACTTAAATGTGCCAGCTGGAATCGTAATGGATGCCAAAGATCTTGATTCTTTCGATGACAATGTTGTATTAATCTGTACTGGTTCACAGGGTGAGCCAATGGCAGCGCTATCGCGGATGGCCAATGGCGATCACCAAATTCGCGTAGGTGAAGGCGACACAGTAATTCTTGCTTCATCACTGATTCCTGGGAATGAAAACTCGGTCTTTAGAGTTATCAACGAACTCACTAGATTTGGTGCCAAAGTAGTTCATAAAGCAAATGCCATGGTTCACGTCTCAGGTCACGCAGCTGCTGGCGAACTTCTCTACTGCTACAACATCGTTAAGCCACGTTATGTAATGCCGATTCACGGCGAATGGCGCCATATGAAAGCAAATGCCGAGCTTGCAATACAGTCAGGTGTGCCTCGAAGTAACGCAATCATTATCGAAAATGGCGTAGTTGTAGATTTAATTGATCACGAGGCGCAGGTTGTTGGTTCAGTTCCTTGTGGTTTTGTATATGTAGATGGACAAAGCATTGGTGATATTACCGAAGCATCCCTTAAGGATCGTCGCATCTTGGGCGAAGAAGGTTTCATCTCTGTCATTGTTGTCATTGATTCACAGAGCGGAAAGATTGTGGCAGGACCGGATATCCATGCACGGGGATTTAACGAAGATATGGCGCTTTTTGATGATGTTAAATTAAAGATCGAAAAAGCTTTAGCAACGGCAGTGGCTGATGGAAACAATGGAACGCATCAGCTTTCACAGATAGTGCGTAAAACAGTTGGTGGCTGGGTTGGGGGAGAACATCGTCGCAAGCCGATGATTGTCCCCGTTGTTATCGAAGTTTAAGGACGGCGCGCCTAGGCGCTAAGAAATTGCTCATCCTTTACGATGAGGAGTGTGGCTAAGAGAAAATCTAAATCTAAATCCAGAAGTAGCGCCGCAGGTAGCGCACTCGCAAGAGGCATAGCTGCAATCTGGCGATTCATAGCCAAAATCCTTGGTAACTCAGTTCGCTTCATTGCTCGCGGTGCCCGTGATCTAGACCCGGCACATCAACGTGATGGCCTAGCCTTTTTGATATTAATTTTTGCTCTGATTGCAACGGCCGGAACCTGGTTTCACGCCGATAACCTGGTTGGTCGCGCCGTGTACTCCTTTATATATGGTGGTTTTGGTCGCATAGGTTTCTTTACGCCCGTTGTATTAATTTATTTTGCATTTAAATTATTTAAAGCACCTGAGGATAAAGCGGCAATTGGGCGCACAGTTGTAGGTACGTTGGCTCTACTTTTATCATCGACAGGGTTGTCTCATCTACTCAATGGCTCCATTGGCACAGGTGCCACTGCGATGCGCCATGGCGGAGGATGGATTGGCTACGGGGTAACTACCCCACTTGTTAGCTTAATGACATCAGTTCTTACATACCCAGTCTTAGTGATTCTTTTTATCTTCGGGCTCTTAGTTTTTACTGCAACATCAGTTTCTCAAGTTGCAGAACGCATTAAGTTGGCAAGTACCTGGATGTGGTCTAAGCGCCCCGAAAGAGCTATTAAAGTTGAAGATTTTGAAGTCACCGACACTCCACCTTTTGAATCTCCCATTGTAGCTGCGTGGAATGAACCAGTTGAAGAGGAAGAGGAGGAGCTTGATGAAGAGGGCTTTGATGATGAGTTCACGGTTGCCATTCCTATTTCACCTTCAGTTGCTCTAGAGAGTGCAAGCAAACGACCTGAGCAACTTTTACTCACTCCGGATTCAACGTATGAACTGCCACCTGCTGACATGTTACGAGCAGGACCTGCGGCTAAGGCCAAGAGCAAGGCAAATGAAATTGTTGTCGCAGCGCTAACCGAAGTATTTTTGCAGTTTGAAATCGACGCGCAGGTTACTGGATTCATGCGTGGACCAACAGTTACACGCTATGAAGTTGAACTTGGAAATGCTGTAAAGGTTGAACGAATTACCGCATTAGCCAAAAATATTTCATATGCCGTGGCTAGCAGTGATGTTCGAATCCTTTCTCCAATCCCTGGAAAATCTGCAGTGGGTATCGAAATTCCAAATGCCGATCGTGAAATCGTTGCCCTGGGTGATGTATTGAGATCATCAGTTGCAGGCCAAGATCACCACCCGATGTTGGTAGCTCTGGGTAAAGATGTTGAAGGTAACTTTGTTTGTGCAAACCTTGCAAAGATGCCTCACCTTTTAGTTGCCGGAGCAACTGGAGCAGGTAAATCTTCAATGATTAACGCAATGATCACGTCAATTTTGGTACGTGCAACTCCGGATGAAGTTCGATTAGTCCTCATCGATCCTAAGCGTGTGGAACTAACTGCATATGAAGGTATTCCGCACCTTATTACTCCAATCATCACAAACCCTAAGAAAGCTGCCGATGCACTTACTTGGGTGGTACGCGAGATGGATCTTCGCTATGAAGATCTCTCGACATTTGGATTTAGACACATCGATGATTTCAATAAGGCTGTCCGTGCGGGCAAAGTGACACCACCGCCTGGAAGTGATCGCACTATTGAGCCTTACCCATATCTTCTAGTGGTAATCGATGAGCTTGCAGATTTGATGATAGTTGCCGCAAAAGAGGTTGAAGAATCAGTAGTTCGAATTACTCAGCTTGCACGTTCTGCTGGTATTCATTTAGTTCTTGCAACACAAAGACCATCGGTTGATGTAGTCACTGGTTTGATTAAGGCAAATGTCCCATCGCGTCTTTCATTTGCAACAAGTTCATTGGCCGATAGCCGAGTTATTTTAGATAGCCCGGGAGCTGAAAAACTTGTAGGCCAGGGTGATGGGCTCTTTATTCCTATGGGAGCCAGCCGCGCGGTACGAATTCAAGGCGCATATGTTTCAGAGCGCGAGATTGAAGCGATCACAAACCATGTGAAGAAGCAGTTAAAGCCTAGATATCGCGAAGATGTAACGGTTCCACAATCGCATCCAAAGATGGTCGACAAAGAAATCGGTGATGACTTAGATATCTTGCTTCAAGCAGTAGAACTTGTTGTTGGAACTCAGTTTGGTTCTACTTCGATGTTGCAGAGAAAGCTCCGAATAGGTTTTGCAAAAGCTGGGCGCTTGATGGATTTAATGGAGTCAAGAGGAATCGTTGGACCATCAGAGGGCTCTAAAGCCCGCACGGTCTTGGTCAAACCCGATGAACTGGACTCCGTCCTTGCAACACTGCGCGATTACTAATTTAGAGCCATTATTTAAAGGGCTAACCAGATTTCACCCCTTACTTTATGCTTGGCTCTAGCAACTAACGCGTTTTGCGCCGTACAATTAAGACCTCATTGGCGGCAATACTTTCTCTTTAGGACTTTCTCGATATGTCACTTGGTTCATTGATTGCTAAGGCGCGAAAAGACGCTGGGCTTTCACTTGAAGATTTAGCTGGCAAAACAAATATTCGAATTAGCGTTTTGGGTGAAATTGAAAAGAATAATTTTACTAACTGTGGGGGTCAGACCTATGCCCGCGGTCATGTGCGCAATATTGCCGCAGCTTTGAAGGCAGATCAAAAAGAGTTCATTCGTTTGTATGAAGAAGAACAGGGCGGTGAAATCCGTTCCATGCGGGAACTGCTTGTAGAAAATTCAGTGATGCAACAGCCAAATGAAAAGCACAAAATTTCTTGGAAGATCCTTGTGATGATTTCCCTGACATCTCTATTTGTTGTGGGTGTCGCTCAGATTATTATTAGCAATACAAATACAAATGAAGTTGTTACAGCAGCTCCCTCAGCAAGCCCTTCGTCATCGGAAACACCGATCATCTCTGAAACAGCCGATACAGAGCCTTCAGCACAAGAGACATATTCAACGGGCACTGGAGTCACTGTGATAATCGAGGCGACCCGAAGTAAATCATGGCTTTTTGTTTCTGATTCTGTCGGTCGAACTTTATTTAGTGGCCAGATCTCAAAAGGGATATCTAAGACATTTACCACTGATTCGCAACTAAATTTGAAAGTGGGAAATGCAGGGGGAGTCGACCTGACGGTCAACGGCAAGAGCGTTGATTCCATTGGAGGCGATGGTGAAGTGGTTAGCGTGTCGTACGGAGCCGATTCATAACACGCTAAGATTTGCCAAATGAAACGCACCGTAGCTGTTGTCACTTTAGGGTGTTCTCGGAATGAAGTGGATTCTGAAGAACTCGCAGGTCGGTTAGCTGCCGATGGTTGGACTTTAGTAGATGATGTTGAATCAGCTGAAGTTGCGTTAGTTAACACATGTGGTTTTATTGAATCTGCCAAGAAAGACTCAATTGATGCGTTGCTCGAGGCAAACTCGCTAAAAGGTCACGGAAGTACGCGTGCAGTTGTGGCAGTTGGCTGTATGGCTGAGCGCTATGGAAATGAATTAGCAGAAGCATTACCAGATACAGATGCGATCTTAAGTTTTGATGATTACCAAGATATCTCTGCTCGTTTGCAATCAATTGTGGCAGGCAATTCTCATGTAGCCCATATTCCGCGCGATCGAAGAGCGTTGCTTCCAATTGCGCCATCGGATCGTGCTGATGTACGTGAAAGTGTTGAGTTTTCTCGCAAACGTTTAGGAACAGCGCCTTGGGCGCCATTAAAGATTGCTTCAGGTTGTGATCGACGATGTTCGTTTTGCGCAATTCCATATTTTCGCGGCGCCTTTGTCTCACGCCGGCCACATGAGATTTTAGATGAAGCACGTTGGTTAGTGGCCAATGGTGTTACTGAAATCTTTTTAGTTAGCGAAAACACTACTTCTTATGGAAAAGACTTAGGCGATCTGCAGTTAATGGAGAAGATTCTGCCTGAAATCGCAGCTATTGAAGGTGTAGAGCGCGTAAGACTGTCATATTTGCAGCCCGCCGAAATGCGCCCCACCCTTCTTCAGGCAATGGTTGCAACGCCTAAAACAGTTCCATATTTTGATCTTTCATTCCAACATAGTGCGCCATCGGTTTTGCGTCGGATGCGCCGTTTTGGCGATAACGAAAAGTTCCTGCATTTGATTAACCAGATCCGCGTTTTATCTCCAGAGGCTGGAATCCGTTCAAACTTTATTGTCGGCTTTCCGGGTGAAACCGAAGAGGATTTCAATGAGCTTG
>CAITQC010000022.1 GCA_903894425.1 uncultured Actinomycetes bacterium | reverse complement strand
GGGCTTTTAAGGGATACTTACCCCTTGCAGCCACCGCTGCTTTTAAGAAAAAGATAAGAAGAGGTTCGAACCGTGCCAGTACCAAAGCGAAAAATGTCGCGTTCAAAGACGCGCTCACGCCGTAGCCAGTGGAAAACAACGGCTGCCTCTTTAGCAACATGCGGACAATGCCAATCACCAAAGCTTCAACACACAGCATGTCCAACATGCGGTACTTATAACCGCCGCCAAGTTCTAGAGGTTTGATCCTTAGTTCTATGCTCAATGAAGCGTTGGGTGTTGAAGTTGAACCTTCACTACTGCAGCTAGCTTTCACACACCGTTCTTTTGCCTATGAATCGGCGAGTAAAGAAACTAATGAACGACTTGAGTTTCTTGGTGATTCAGTTCTCGGATTAATTGTTACCGAAGAGCTATACAAACGTTATCCAGATTTTGATGAGTCACGTCTATCTCCGCTTCGCTCTGGCATAGTAAATATGCGCGCACTTGCAGATATTGCACGCACGTTAGATCTTGGAGCACACATTCGACTTGGTAAAGGCGAAGAAGTTACCAATGGCCGTGACAAAAACTCACTTCTTGCCGATGCGCTCGAAGCGCTAATCGGGGCTATCTATCTACAGTTTGGTTTCGAGAAATGCACGGAAATTGTGCGCAGATTGATTCAATCCACGATGGAATCAGCAGTTGCTCGTGGAGCAGGCCTTGATGGCAAGACCGCACTTCAAGAGTTAGCGGCAAGCCTTGGAAAAGGCGTCCCTGAATATCTGGTGAGCCAAGAGGGCCCCGATCACGATAAGGATTTCACAGCCACGGCGATGGTTTCTGGAAATGCGCTCGCCGTTGGAACGGGAAAGAGTAAGCGAGAGGCCGAGCAAGTCGCTGCCCGCATCGCTTATGAAAGCCTAAAAACCGAGCTGCCTGACCAGTAAAATTGTAAAAAATCTGCGCTGAGCGCGATAGGTTTGCCGCGTGTATTTGAAGAGCATGACCCTCAAGGGCTTTAAGTCCTTTGCATCTAGCACCACTTTGCGCCTTGAACCTGGAATCACTTGCGTGGTCGGTCCAAATGGTTCAGGTAAATCTAATGTGGTTGATGCTCTTACTTGGGTAATGGGTGAGCAGGGCGCGAAATCTCTTCGTGGCGGCAAGATGGAAGATGTTATTTTCGCAGGCACTAGTGGCCGCGCACCCCTTGGACGCGCAGAAGTTTCTTTAACAATCGATAACAGTGATGGCGCTCTTCCAATTGATTACACAGAAGTAACTATTTCTCGCATTCTCTTTCGCAATGGCCAATCTGAATACCAGATAAATGGTGAAGCATCTCGACTACTAGACATTCAAGAGCTATTGAGCGACTCAGGCATTGGCCGCGAGATGCATGTGATTGTTGGTCAAGGCCAGCTCGATGCGATCTTGATGGCAACTCCTGAAGAGCGCCGTGGATTTATTGAAGAAGCTGCGGGCGTGCTCAAGCACCGCAAACGAAAAGAAAAAGCACTTCGTAAATTAGATTCGATGCAGGCCAATATGGCACGTGTGCAGGATCTAACTGTGGAACTTCGACGCCAACTTCGACCACTTGGCAAGCAGGCAGAAGTTGCAAAAAAAGCTGCAACGATTCAGGCAGATCTACGTGATGCCAAGCTTCGCTTGTTTGCCGATGATTTTATTTCGATGTCACGAACATTGGATGCAGAAGTTGCAGATGAAACAGCACTTCGAGAAAAGCGCGCCGAAGTTGATGCCGAGCTTGAATCAATTCGCAAACGCGAAGAGGCTTTGGATGCGCAATCAGCATATGAGTCACCACTTCTTGTTCAAGCACAGGAAACGTACTACCAATTAAATTCGCTGCGTGAAAAATTCCGCGGAACTCAAAGCCTTGCTCAAGAGCGAACACGCTTTCTTAATGAAGAGGCCGAAGAAGCTCGCACATCTGGTCGTGACCCGCAAGCCCTAGAAAGTGAAGCAAAGGGATTGCGACAAGAAGAAATTGATCTTCGAAACAGCATCAACGATGCAAAGAGCGCATTGGTTCAAGCAACAACGGCATTAGCATCGGCTGAGCACGAGTTAAAGATTGATGAAGACAAGATTGCTGCAGCGATGCGCGCAATCGCCGATGCGCGCGAAGGCACAGCACGCCAAGAGGGCCACATCAAATCTCTCCAGGCACGCCTTGAAGCAATTGCCGAAGAGATTGCACGTTTAACTAAGGCCCGCGATGATGCGCAACAACGCGTTGATAATGCATCACGTGAGTATTCAACCTATGAACTTGAAATCGCTAGTGCCGATTCTGGGGAACTTGGTCTTGACTCTGCATTTGAAATAGCTAAATCATCACTTGATGCCTCAAAGGTAAAGTTCACCGCTTTAATCGATGCCGAGCGTGCAGCTGATCGCGAGCGTAACGCCGTTGAATCTAAGTTAGAAGCGATGAAGATGACTTCTCAAAATCGCGATGGTGCTTCGGCCCTTATTCGTGATTCTCATGGAGTTCATATTCTCGGTTCAATCGCATCATTAATCGAAATCGATAGTGGCTGGGAATCTGCAGCCGCAGCAGCCCTTGGAACCCTGGCCGATGCAATTGTCGTACAGGATTTATCCTCAGCCGTTACTGCGCTCACAACTCTTCGTGATCAAAATATGGGTCAGGCCGATGTTTTGGTCTATGAAGCAGGCAATGCAGGTAATTCAAATATTCCATCGGGCTTAAATGCCCTGGCATCACATATTCGCTCGCACTCAATCGGTGATCTCATCTCATCGCTTTTAGCTTCAACTGTTGTTGCTGAAAATGCACGAGATGCAGAGGCGATTCTGCGTGCTCATCCATCTGTAACTGTTGTTACTCGCGATGGCGATGTGGTTACAAAGAGCCGTGCTCGGGGTGGCTCTAAATCTTCATCATCATTAATCGAGATTAAGGCGCTCATTGATAGCCTTGAAACTAAGCTCAATGAAATCACCCATACATGCGATCGACTTAAGTTTGAGATTTCTATCGCTACTACCGAAGTATCAGATCGCCAATCTTTATTTGATGCAGCTCTGTCTAAACTCAATGAATCTGATGCACGCATCGCAGCAATCACCGAACAGTTAGCGGTCTCTGGCCAAAATATGAAGTCGGCGTTGGCTGAAGTTGAACGGCTTAATACTTCGATTTCTGAGGCAACAGCTGCAAAGAACCGTGATGAAGGCGAACTGGTTATTGCACAAAATCAACTACATCAGCAGGGCGCTGTTCCTGAACCTGATCACACTTTTACCGAGAATCTTCGCAACTCTGTATCCATTGCACGTACAACTGAAGTTGAAGCACGTCTTGCCGTTCGCACAATTGAAGAACGTGTCGATTCGGTGGCAGCGCGTGCAAAGGCTTTAGAGGATTCGGCACGCAATGAACGTGAAGCATCTGAGCGGGCAATTGTGCGTCGCGGTGCACGTGCACGAGCGGCGGTTATTTCACAGGCAATCGCTGAATCTGCCTATGAAGTGCTGATTCATATCGAACGCTCGATTGCAAAAGCGGCAACCGAGCGCGCCCGTCTTGAAGAGTCACGCTCTGCGCGTGATGGAGAAACTTTAACGGTGCGTACACGTGGTCGCGAACTCAGTGCCGAACTCGAAGCGTTAACTTCTAGCGTTCACAAGGATGAAATCGCTCGCGCCGAACAACGCATGCGCATCGAAACCCTTGAAAACAAGACGATGGAAGAGTTTGGAATCGATACTCAAGTATTGGTAGCTGAATACGGCCCAGACAAAGACGTTCCAACTTTCTTTGAAAACGAAGCGGGCGAAATCGTAACAACAGAACTTATTCCTTATCGCCGCGATCAACAGGAAAAACGCTTGGCATCAGCGGAGCGATCATTGACATTACTGGGCAAGATCAATCCATTGGCCCTTGAGGAGTTTTCTTCATTAGAAGAGCGATTAAAGTTCTTGGCCGAACAGTTAGAGGATTTGAAAAACACAAAGAAGGATTTGATGGACATCATCAAGGAAGTCGATGACCGTGTTCAATCGATCTTTATGGAAGCCTACGAAGAGACAG
>CAITQC010000021.1 GCA_903894425.1 uncultured Actinomycetes bacterium | reverse complement strand
GCCAGGACATATGAACGTTCTGCTTGCAGAAGCAAATGTTCCTTATGAGCAACTTGCTGAGATGGATGAAGTTAACCCAACATTTGGTCAGACCGATGTGGCGATTGTTATTGGTGCAAACGACGTTGTTAATCCAGCGGCGCAAACTTCACCAGGTTGCCCAATTTATGGAATGCCTATTTTGGAAGTTAACAATGCAGCAAACATCATCTTCTTAAAGCGTTCAATGCGTCCAGGGTTTGCTGGTATTGAAAACGAACTGCTTTATGATCCAAAGACGATGCTGTTGTTTGGTGATGCAAAGGCTTCGCTAACAAAGGTTGTATCTGCACTTAAAGCTCTCTAGTAGTTAATAAGAAATCGGGGTTTCCTTCGGGAGGCCCCGATTTTCTTGTTAAGCAGTTCTTCGAAATCCAGGGCCACATTGAAATTAACAACCCTCCACGAAAGTGGAGGGTTAGGACAAAGATACGATTTCTTTCGAACTCTTAACTGTGAAAATCACGAGCGCCTGCGAACTCTTAACTGCGAAAGTTAGGCTCTCGGGTTCCAACTTGCTGGTAGTTGAAAGTTCAACTACCCTTGAGATTGTCGAAGGAGAGTTGAGATGCCAGCAGTAAGTGTTGCCGATATAACTGTGTTGCCACGTGTTGGTGAAGTTCCTGGTGCGCGTGCGCGTTCGGTAAAAAGCATCACGACCGCGCCGCAAGGTTTTGAAGGCGAAGGCTTTCCTGTACGTCGTGCATTTGCAGGGGTTGATTTAGCAGAGCTTGATCCATTCATTCACTTGGATCAAATGGGTGAAGTGGAATATGCACCGGGTGAACCAAAGGGAACGCCTTGGCATCCACATCGCGGATTTGAAACCGTTACTTACATTATTGATGGAATCTTCGACCACAAAGACAACAACGGTGGTGGCGGAACGATTTCAAATGGCGATACACAATGGATGACCGCCGGTGCTGGAATTCTGCACATTGAAACTCCCCCGGAGCATTTAGTGATGAGTGGTGGTTTATTTCATGGATTTCAACTCTGGGTAAATCTTCCTGCGGCAAAGAAATGGTCTGCACCTGCATATCAAGATGTTCGCGCGAAAGATGTTGCACTTCTTTCATCCAGTGATGGGGGATCATTGATTCGTGTTATTGCAGGCGAAGTTGATGGACATGCAGGTCCTGGAACAACGCAAACACCGATTACTTTGATCCACGCAACTGTTGCTGCCGGAGCCGAACTTCGTTTGCCATGGCGCCGTGATTACAACGCACTTGTTTACACAATGGCAGGACATGGTTTTGTTGGCGATGAAGAGCGGCCGGTTCACACCGGCCAATTAACAACCTTTGGTGATGGTGACACAATTGTTGTTCGTGCCGCTAATCAACAAGAGTCACGTTCTCCTGAGATGGAGCTTTTTATTTTGGGCGGCCAACCAATCAAGGAACCAGTTGCTTGGATGGGGCCTTTTGTTATGAACACAAAACGCGAAGTTCTGCAGGCATTTGAGGATTTCCAAAAAGGTTTACTAGGCACAATTCCTGCGATTTATAAGGAAGATGCGAAGAAACCATTGAATCGCAGTGGCGCAGGAACAAAACTAAGCGGCGATTCAAAAGCCGGTGATGCTCTGGCATCTGATGTATTAGATGTTCACGGTGCACCTACCGATTTACAAGAGAGCTAATCACTTACTTCTTCGCCCCGATTTACAAGAGAGCTAAGCGGACCCACTGACATTGTAAGCATCTCTATCAACAAGAATTACGGATACGAGTTATTCTTCTAAAGAAATTCGTCTATGTATTCTTGCCGATGAAAACATGTAGTAAATCTATAGATAGAAAATCGCACCCTGTTAATAACTAGTTTTCTGTCAGTGGCTATCGCCATAGTCCTCTTTATGACAAGCGCAAAGATTTACTCCGTTCGAAGTGAAAGTTTAGCTACGGGCATTTCTTTCGACATTCAAACTACCGAAACTCAATCTGCACACATTCAAAATCTGCTGGCTACAACACCGGGTATCGCTACTTTGACCGCTCTTGTTCAGATAGATCCCTTCAGACTCACCGCCTCTTCTCGAATAGATTTTCTCACCGCTTTAGAGCGCCAGACCGCTTGGTTGCAAGCGATTATGCAGCGAGCAATCGTTGCAGTGGCTGGTAACGAATCGAGTAACACTGACAAAATCTGGGATGGCGTAGATGAGGCCGAACGCGAAGATATCGCAACTGCTCTGCGGCTTTCGCCAAATACTGCGCAGATGAGAATCGATGTAGCGCGCACATTAGTTAACCACTTGCCCAATACATGTTCGGCGTTAGCGATGGGTGAAATCTCCTCCTCGCATGCAACGGTTATAGCTAAGGAGACGGCAGCTGCAATCCGTGATGGATTAAGTGAGTTTGCCATCTATCAAGTGGAAGAAAAAGCGTTGAGTTTTGCCGAGTTTCATACACCTGGGCAGGTAGCTAATAAGGTTCGAACAACTATTGCTCAGTTAGCACCTGCAGAGTTTGAAGAAGTAGTCGATCGGGCTCGCGAAACTCGTCG
>CAITQC010000020.1 GCA_903894425.1 uncultured Actinomycetes bacterium | reverse complement strand
TTGAATAAGGGCTTGGGTAATTAATCCAGCTGGGTTAGTAAAATTCAATAGCTTTGCATGGGGGGCTTCTTGCACAATCATGCGTGCTACATTGAGGGCTACAGGGATCGTGCGCAATGCTTTAGCAAAGCCGCCAACACCAACAGTTTCCTGACCGACAAGATGATACTTACGACCTAATAGCTCATCGCGATGACGTGCGGCCTGCGTTCCAACACGGAACTGACTAACGACAAAAGATGCACCTCGAACGCCAGCGGCTAAATCAGTTCCGTATTCGATTTCAATATCTACGCCAGCGGCTTTAATCATACGTTTAGCAAATGCGGCAATAATCGTTAACTTAGTTGCCTCGATATCAACTAAATGAATCACCGTGATTGGTAGACGGGTGTGTCGCTTAATTATCCCGTCGATAAGTTCTGGTGTGTAAGTAGAGCCTCCACCAATGACCGCTAACTTCATCTACATCGACCCAGCTAGGCCTCGTACGGTCCCGGCTGGTTTGTGGATGTCGTGGAAGACTCGATCGCACGCTTGTTGCGTAGCGATATTGAGTGCGCCAACGAGAATTCCAGTATCGCCAAGAGTTGATACTTCAATCCGCGGAGGAAAGGGAACGATCTCTGAAACTAACTTCTTAATTGGATCCAGGAAGAAGGATGCTTGGCGACCAATGCCACCAGATAAAACAACAAGTTCGACATCAGTGACGGCTGAGATTGCTGCAACGTAGAGAGCAATTCGTTCAGCTTCAAGTTCAACAACGGCCTTACCAAGGGAATCACCAGATTTAGCAGCTTGTAAAATATCTACAGTTGAATATGGTTCAGACAACACACTGTTCTTGTGACTCTTTGAGAGTGAACGAGTGATCTCGGCGATGCGGTCACCAGATGGATTTGTTGCACTGCGATGTGTATCGCGTGGGTCTCCGAAAGGAACGTAGAAGATTTCACCGGCAGCACCGCGATGCCCACGATGTAGTTGGCCATTAAGGACCAATCCAGATCCAAGACCAGAGCCAACTGATAGCACAGCGAAGTTATCGATTCCTTGGCCATGACCGGCAGATTGTTCGGCGGCAGTTACTAAATTAATATCATTTTCAAGTGTTGGTCGAATCCCGAACTCTTTTTCTACATGTGCAGCTAAATTCACGCCATCGAGAGAGTTAATTGTTCCAGCGATTGAAACAATGCCTGTTGAATGATCGATTACACCTGGGGTGCCTACAACAATTGCCGCAACATCCTTTAGTGTGTATCCGGAATCTTTAAGAACGGATTCAACCGCCTTGTGCATTACCTTCGTTAAATCCTTAAGCTCTAATGAAGTAACGGGCACAGAGATCTCGGAGCGCATTTTCTGATTCAGATCACCAACAGCTGCACGAATAAAGCGAGAACCGATATCGATTCCTAGGGATACTTTGACATCGCTTATCGCTTCGTAAACAGAACGAGCTCGCTTGGAATCTTCTTCACCAGGTGAAAACTCCTGGATTAATCCACTCTCACTCAATGAGCGCAGGATGTCAGCGGTTGTTGGCTTTGATAGACCGATATGACGGGCAACCTCTGCTGCATGTAAGACTCCATGGGCGCGCAAAGTATCCAACACACTTCGCTCATTGAGTTCACGAATCAGTGAAGGAACGGCCGGGGAAGCGTTGGCGTGCATTTAGCCTTTTACTCCAGTCAGTGTCACGCCTTCGATGAAGACTTTTTGCGAGAAAAAGAAGATAACGATTACGGGGGCCATAAATAGGGCCGACGCAGTCATCATCATATTCTTATCAACGTGGTGAATGCCCTGGAAAGCGTTAAGGCCGATGCCTAAAGTCCAGAGATCTTCATTTTCAACGATGTAAAGCAGTGGGCCGAAGAAGTCATTCCACGAGCCCAAGAATGCAAATAATGCAATTGCCGCAATTGCAGGCTTGGCTAGTGGAACAATAATTCTCATCATTAACTTGAATTCGCTACAACCATCGATTCTAGCCGCATCAGAGATTTCATCGGGTATTGAGGTAAAGAATTGACGTAGCAAGAAGATTGAAAATGCACTTGCAAAAAATGAAGGCACAATCAAAGGCAAGAACGATGGAATCCAGTGCAATCTTGAGAAGATGATGTACACGGGAATCATGGTCACTTGACCTGGCAACATCATTGTAGAAAGCAAAATGATAAAAGTTGTGTGGCGGCCTTTCCATTGCAAACGGGAGAGAACATAAGCAGGAGGAACGCTTGAAACCACGGTGCCTAGGGTTCCCATGAGTGAAACAAATAGTGTATTGAGAGTCCACTTTAAAAATGGGACAGCGGTAAATACCTCAACATAGTTATGCCAAACAAATGGATGTGGCCACAACGATCTTGTTTCTGCCTGACCTTTGCTCATGAGTGATAAAACAACGACTAAATACAGGGGCATGATAAATATCGCCGAAAGCACAATTAGCAATGAGTGATTCCCAACCATATGTAAGAAGCGGTTCCACTTCTTACTGCGCCGTGCTTTAGCGGATTGAATCTCTAGATTCTCTCGAGCTTGCATTGTCATAGTGCTCATTTGAATAGAGATCCATTCGGATAGTGAACCCAACGCTTCTGGGTCTTTAAGATAACCAGTGTGCATAGCAAGGTTATGACGAGCAGCACCCATGCAAGGGCTGATGCATAACCCATTTCATATGCGCGGAATGCGCTGAAATAGATATGTGTTGCATAGAAATACATAGAGTGTGAATAATCATTGACCTGTCCCGATGCGACATAGGCCTGAGTAAAGTACTGGAAGCTACCGATCACCCCAGTAACCGTTGAGAAGAAAATAACCGGGGTCATGAGAGGCAAAGTGATGTATCGGAAAGATTGCCACGCACTTGCACCTTCCAAAGAGGCCGCTTCATAGAGAGAAGTTGGAACGTCAAGTAAACCGGCAAGGAAGATGATCATGGTGTCGCCGATGCCCCAAAGGCCCAGCAGGATTAATCCCCATTTAGACCATTTCGGATCTAAGAACCAAAATGGTGGCTCTTTAATTCCAATCGCTTCAAGCATGCGGTTAATTGGACCGTATGCAGGATTGAAAATGTAGGTAAATGCCATCGTTGCGGCAACAGCTGGAACCATGGATGGCAGGAAGAAGATTGTGCGGTAGATATTGCGCCCCCGCTTTGGTTTGGTTAATACCCACGCAGCAAACATGGCAAAAGCAATGCGAAGGGGGATGCTTACTACAGAGATCCAGACCGTATTTTTTAGCGCTTGCCAGAAATCTGAGTCTTCAAAAAACATGCGATGAAAGTTCTCTAAACCAATCCATTCCGGAGATTCAATTAAATTGAACTTAGTAAATGATTGATAAAAACTTGAAATCATCGGATATGCCGTAAAGAAAATCATTCCAAAGAGCCAGGGTGACATACACAAGAAAATAAATAGCCATGGAGTTTTTAATTTCTTACGTGGTGGAGCAAGCTCCCCCTTCTTTTTGAAGGGGGAGCTTGCGATTACCCTCGCTTGTGACATGGAGTCTTTACTTAGCTATTTCTTGCGATGATCTGGTTAACTTTTTCAGCTAAATCAGATAAGGCAGTTTTGATATTTGCAGTATCTCCGGCCTGCCATGAAGCCATCACGTTCTGGAGCATTGATTCTTCTAAGTGCTCTCCAGTGTTCTTAACCGTGTGATAGGCAGACTTTGGATTATTCATAACATCATAAACAGGCTGGTACCAAGCAGGTTGGTTTGCTGGACGAGCTGCCTTTGACAGTAGTGATGAAGGTGAACCGTTAGCGGCATCCCAAGCAGCAGCCATCTTTGTATCGGTTGCAAGTGCCTTCATGACAATCCATGCATCCTTTACATTCTTTGAGCCCTTTGAGATTCCCATCTGACCTTGGCCAACTACGCCAGAGCCATATGCAGCCAAGTTATCTGGAGATACAGGGAAACCTGCAATTCCAAAGTTGACCTTTGATGTGCACTTGTCTGCAAGAGCCCAGTCATCACCTGTGCAATACATAGGTGCCATCCAGTTTGCATCCCACTTCATAGCAACGCGACCTGTCATAAAATCATGGTCTGTTCCCCATTCACCGCCACGAGCAGCAACAAACTTTGTAAGTAGCTTTGAGCCCTTATCAAAGCTTCCGCCGCCAAATACCTTGGCGATGAAATCTTTCTGCCAGTTAAATGCTTTAGCCCATTTTGCATCAGATGCAAATGCAGCACTGCGATCTCCTGCGTACCACTTGGCTCCAAACATTTGACCAAGCCACATTGAATCCATATCGAATCCGTAGTAGCCAGCCCAAGGAACAAAGCCAGCAGTCTTGATACTGCCATCTGCGTTAAAAGTT
>CAITQC010000019.1 GCA_903894425.1 uncultured Actinomycetes bacterium | reverse complement strand
TTGCCATTGGAGCTAAACAGTTTGTTGTACATGAAGCATTTGAAATAATATTGTGCTTTGAACCATCGTATTTTTCATGGTTAACGCCCATCACGATTGTGATGTCTTCATCAGTAGCTGGTGCTGAGATAATTACCTTCTTGGCTCCTGCTGTGATGTGCTTTTGTGCATCTGCAGCCTTAGTAAAGATTCCTGTTGATTCAACTACAACATCGGCCTTCACTGATGCCCATGGCAAGTTTGCTGGGTCGCGCTCTGAGAAAACTTTGATTGTCTTGCCGTCGACAGTGATGGAATCATCTGTGAAGCTAACTTCTAAGCCTAGGCGACCTAGGATTGAGTCGTACTTAAGAAGGTGTGCCAATGTCTCATTAGGTGTGAGGTCATTGATACCAACGATATTGATGTTTGGGTTTGTAAGACTGGCGCGGAAGAAGTTACGCCCGATGCGTCCAAAGCCATTGATTCCGACATTAATCACGATACGAGTCCTTGCTACTAATGGGGCTAGGAATGAAAAAGCCCGAGCGTTGAGATAAGCATTAAATCTGCCACAACGTTGGGGTCTTAGGCGTAATGCTATCAGTGGCTATTGCGTGAACTCTGCGGTAATAAAGGTGTTTAATTCAACAAATCTGGGGAAAGTCCGCTTTCGGTATCGGGGATTCCAAGTTCACTGGCCCGCTTATCGGCCATCGCCAATAAGCGGCGGATACGTCCGGCGATTGCATCCTTAGTCATGGCAGGCGTGGCCAGTGAGCCCAGCTCTTCAAGAGATGCCTGGCCGTGATTGATGCGAAGCTCGCCCGCTTCCTTCAAATGATCGGGAATAGTTGGCCCGAGAATCTCCATCGCCCGTTGAACCCGGGCAGCGGCAGCAACGGCTGCGCGCGCTGAGCGTCGAAGGTTGGCATCGTCAAAGTTTGCTAGGCGGTTTGCCGTTGCTCGAACTTCGCGGCGCATGCGCCGTTCTTCCCAAGCCAGCACAGATTCATGGGCGCCAAGGCGAGTTAAGAGAACTCCTATTGCATCGCCATCTCTAATCACGACACGATCAACCCCGCGAACTTCTCGCGCTTTTGCAACGATTCCCATACGGCGCGCGGCACCGACAAGTGCAAGGGCTGCTTCTGGTCCTGGACATGTGATTTCAAGTGAAGATGAACGGCCTGGTTCAGTCAGTGAGCCATGTGCAATAAATGCCCCGCGCCAAGCCGCCTCTGAATCGCAGATTGCAGCGGAAACGACTTGAGGAGGAAGCCCACGTACTGGTCGACCATTTGCATCAACTAAACCAGTCTGCCTGGCAAGGGCGTCACCGGCTTCGATAACGCGAACAACATAGCGTGAACCTTTACGTAAACCACTTGAAGACAGGACAGCTAAATCTGAGTCATGGCCATAAATATCTGCGATATCTTTTCGAAGGCGTCTGGCGCTTTGCGAAGTTTCTAGTTCGACTTCAATCAAAATCTTTCCAGCTGCAATATGTAATCCCCCGGCAAAACGCAACAGGGAAGACACTTCAGCCTTTCGACAACATGGTTTAGTGATGGAGATTCGACTGAGTTCGTCTTTAACTGATGCTGTCATTGCCATGGGGTTATCCAACCAGTTTTGGGCCCATGATGTGGCCTAAATGAAGAGTCAATTTTGAGACATCGTGGTGAACGCTACCTGGTGCCTTGCGTATGTCGGCAGTTATCACGCGACCACCCATCTTTGATGCCGCCTCATCTAAAGCCCTGGAGTTACGAACAACTGATGGATCTACCAGGCAATAATCGATCGCCAAATCAGGGGCATATCTGTGAAAAAACTCCAGATGTTCCTCAGGGGTAGATCCGGCAAACTCTTCACCGACCATTGAATGCGAAGCATCGAGATTAAGAATCACAATCTTTTTTGCCTTGGTACGAATGAGGGCATCTTGCTGCATCGGCACCATTAAATGTGGCATTACCGATGAAAACCATGATCCTGGGCCCATAGTTATCCAATCGGCAACGCGAATTGCAGTAAGTGTTTCTGCTAATGGTTGTGGATTTTCAGGGATCACACGAAGAGAATCAATCCGGCCCTTTGCTGTTGCAACTTCCTTCTGGCCGCGAACAACTATGCGACCAGTTGAAGTATTAAAGCTAGCCTCAATATCTAGTGGGACGGCAGACATGGGGAGCACGCGACCAATTACTTTAAGCAACTGACCTACCCGATCTAAGCCAACTACTGGATCTTCATTTTCATTCCAAAGTGAGGCAAGAAGTAGATTCCCCATTGCATGGCCGTTGAGTGGACCATCACTTTCAAAACGGTGCTGCATAATATTTGCCCAGGTGCGTCCCCATTCATCATCGGCGCACAATGCAGCTAAGGCCATACGTAGATCACCTGGCGGAAGAATTGGAAACTCTTCACGCAAACGTCCACTAGAACCACCATTGTCGGCAACTGTTACAACGGCGGTAATTTCATTGGTTATTTGGCGAAGCGCGCTTAATGTCGCGGCAAGACCATGTCCTCCCCCAAAGGCAACTACTTTTTGCAAAACTTATTCTCGCCCGACATCTCGGTGAGTTGCATAAGCAGAAACATCATTGAGAGTTAATTGGCGCGCAATCTCTTCGGCAATGGCAACACTTCGATGTTTTCCACCGGTGCAACCAACTGAGATGGTCACGTATCTTTTCCCCTCATGCATATATCCAGGAATCATTGATGAGATTAAATGAACATAGTCCTGAACAAAATCAGCGACTCCTTCACTACCAAGAACTTTTTGACTTACTGGAGCAGTCAATCCAGTAAGTGGTCGCAGCTCTGGAATCCAATGAGGGTTAGGGATGAATCGACAATCCAGAACTAAATCTGAATCAACTGGGATTCCATACTTATATCCAAATGAAAGAACGTTGATGCGGATACCTTGAATCTTGCCACCACCGAAGATTTCACCGATACGTTTTTCAAGTTGATGCACATTCAGATTTGTTGTATCGATTGCAATATCGCACTCGGCCCGAACTTCCTCTAACTTTGCTCTTTCGCGGGCGATGCCGTCGACTATTCGATCGCCACCTTGCAGTGGATGAGGTCTGCGAGTTGATTCAAAGCGTTGAACTAGCGCTTGATCTGTAGCATCTAAAAAAACCAGGCGATAGGCAGATTTATTTTTCTTTAGTTCAGCAAGTGCTGCCGTGAGTTCATCGAAAAAATGACCGCCTCGGACATCGACAACAACGGCATACTCCTTGCCGGCAGCTCCAGTGCCTTTACTGACAAGTGCGGGCAGTAGTGCGGGAGGTAGGTTATCGACCACATACCACCCAAGATCTTCGAGTGCATGCGCCACTGTTGAGCGGCCCGCCCCCGACATGCCTGTTAGCACTAAGACCTCATGCGTTGTCATGGCTTTATCCTCTTACATCTGTCAAGAACCCGCCAATACGCTCCATCGTTTTATCAAGATAAGCGGGGAGCATGGCTTTGTGTTCAGGATTCTTAGTTTCATAGAGATAGTTAAGTAGGACCAGTCGACGCTGCAATAACAGTGAAGCCATCTGCTGGTTTGAATAATCAGGTAGTGGCGTTACGGATTTGTACCCTTCAAGCAGAGCCGCATCTTGTTCAGGAGTATCTAAGTAATACTTTGCAACCGCTAAATCCTGTTGCGGTATTCCAAAACCACAATCATCAAAATCAAAGATTGATAGCTGACCTTCATGCCACATGAGATTCCATCCATGAAGGTCTCCATGAATTATCTGAATGGGAGTCGAGTTATAGAGGGCGAAAGTATCAGCCTCAATAATCTGTACAGCATCACGAATGATTGATTGCTTGGCAGCAGGAAGTTGAGATTTGTCAGAAAGCAGGTAATCCTCGGTCCCCCAGAGCCAGTCATCGAAAGTTGGAAGGTGCGCAGGTGGTGTCAGAGCGAAAGCTTTAGAGCTTTGATGCAAAGTTGCCATGGCTGCGCCAACTGTAAACATTTGATCAGCCGATGCCTCATCGCCGAGCTCTTCACCCTCAAGCCAGGTAAAGAGAATTGAATGCAGAGTGCGGCCTGAATCCTCATGAAACAAAGAAGAGATGAATTGATCAGAACCATTGGCGATAGGGCGCGGTAGGTTGATTCCAGGAGTACGCGATAAGTAATTAACCCACTCAACCTCAGCTCGCATATTTTCGGGGCTTCGAGTTGAGTTGATATTTATACGCAAAGCAAATTTTTCACCAGATTGCGTAACCACAGAAAATGTTGCATTGAATTCAAAGTTGATGCACTTGATTTCAGCTTGATCGAGCCCATAATTGATTAAAAGGGCAGCTGCGCTTTTTGTGAAAGATTTAATCTGTTCATCGATAGAGAGTTCAAAAAAATCCTTATTCATTATCTATTCTCCATAATTTCTCCAGTAGTGGTATCAATCTGTTGGGTGTTCATTGAGAGTAACTCTCGACTAATGAGGGCAGCTATCTTTGGCCCGATTCCTGGTGTTGCGGCGATATCTTCGGTGGTGGCTTTGCGAATCGCAGCTACAGAACCAAAACGATCGAGCAATGCTGTTCTGCGCGCCTGACCAAGTTGTGGAATCTCATCAAGTATGGATTCAAGCATTACTTTTGAACGTCTGGATCTATGAAAAGTAATTGCAAACCTATGAGCTTCATCGCGAATACGCTGCAATAGATATAGGCCCTCACTTGAACGCGGCAGAATCAAAGGATCTGGTGATCCTGGAATCCATACTTCTTCTAATCTCTTTGCTAGCCCGCAAAGAGCAATATCGGTAATTCCTAACTCTGACAACGCGCGAGCTGCTGCATTTACTTGAGGTTGTCCGCCGTCAACAACAATGAGTTGAGGGGGATATGAAAACTTACTCAATTTTCCGCCAAGTTCGGCGACCTCGGCCTCATCCACGCTTCGATCATCAAGCAAGCGCTTTAAGCGCCTTGTTATAACTTGATGCATCGCACGTGTGTCATCGAAGCCTTCATCAGTATTGATAATGAATCGACGATATTCACTCTTTTTTGCCAGTCCATCTTCAAAGACAACCATTGATGCAACTACTGAAGTCCCTGAAATATTAGAGATATCGAAACACTCGATGCGAAGCGGTGTTCGTTCAAGATCCAGCGCCTCTTCAATTTCTAGTAAAGCCTTACCGCTCACGGCAGCATCATTTGCTCTTTTGCTCAAAAACTGAATGAGGGAATACTGAGCATTACGTTTTACCGTTGCAAGGATTTCCACTTTTTCACCGCGCTGTGGAACTTTCAATGAAACTGGAGCTCCACGCAAGCCAGATAACCAGGCCTCCAACGCCGAAGCATCTAAGGGACGTTCGTTAATGAGAATTTCGGCGGGAATATCGCTCGGCGAACTTTGACTGTAGATGGAGAAAAATAGCGCGCCCATTTCATCATCGCCTTCAAGGGATCTACTTTGATCAACAATCCATGAACGCGAACCCTTGATGGCTCCTCCGCGCACGATAAATATCGAACCTGCGGCATGCGCGCCATCGTGGTGAATTGCAACGATGTCGGCAGTTAAATTTTCAGGCAAGGCAGCTTCGGCCGACTCTTGAGCTCGCTCGATTGCTCCTATTGAATCTCGGATCTTGCTGGCGCGTTCAAACTCTTCGCGCTCTGAGGCGAGGGACATCTCAGATTTGAGTGTCGGAACAATATCTGCGTTGCCATTAGACATAAAGGAAACTAAACGTTGCGAGAGTTCCTTGTGATCCCCTTTGCTAATCCATTCAACGCATGGAGCTGCACACTTGCCTATATCGCCCAGCAAACATTGACGTTTTGAACGTTGGGCTCGTTGAAAATTACTGGTTGTACATGAGCGAATGGGGAAGGTCTTAAGAATTACATCAAAAGTACTGCGCAGTGCCCACGTATGGGTAAAAGGTCCGAAATATGAAATACCCGGACGCTTTGATTTACGTGTGATAAAGATTCGTGGAAACTCTTCATTACTAGTTATTGCCAGATATGGGTACGACTTATCATCTCGAAACTGTACGTTGTAATGAGGTGCGTACTGCTTGATCCATGAAAACTCTAATTGGAGCGCTTCAACCTCAGTATCAACGATTGTCCAATCAACTCGAACAGCTTGATGGACCATACGATAAGTTTTTTCAGCCAAATTACCTTGAAAGTAATTACTTAGTCGATTCTTTAGATTGATCGCCTTGCCCACATATATGACCGAGTCAGTGGCATCGTAAAAGCGATAGACCCCAGGAAGTTTTGGAATATCAGTTGGGCGATAACTTTGGGGATCTGCCATAACAACTACTTCTTAGTCGCTACTTTTCGATTACTTGCCAAGATTTCACCTAAGAACTGACCGGTGTAACTGGCCTTAACCTTTGCAACATCCTCAGGCGTTCCCTGGGCAACTACTAATCCCCCGCGGAATCCTCCTTCGGGCCCCATATCGATAACCCAGTCAGAGGATTTGATGACATCCAAATTATGTTCGATAACAACAACGGTATTTCCGGTATCAACTAACCGGTTGAGAACACCAAGAAGTTTGCTGACATCTTCAAAGTGCAGGCCAGTTGTAGGTTCATCCAAAACATAGATTGTTCGCCCTGTTGATCGGCGTTGAAGTTCGGTCGCTAGCTTTACACGCTGTGCTTCACCACCAGAGAGGGTAGGTGCCGATTGTCCTAAACGAACATAGCCAAGGCCAACGTCGTTAAGCGTCTTTAAGTAACGAGCAATCGCTGGGACGGATTCAAAGAAATCTGCCGCAAGTTCGATTGGCATGTCTAATACATCGGCAATGGTCTTGCCTTTGTAATGAACCTCAAGGGTTTCACGGTTATATCGTGCACCATGACAAACTTCGCAGGGAACATAAACATCAGGCAAGAAGTTCATTTCAATTGTGATTGTGCCATCACCTGAACAGTTTTCGCAGCGTCCGCCTTTTACGTTAAATGAGAAGCGGCCTTGCTGGTACCCACGGATCTTTGCCTCTGAAGTTTCAGCAAAAAGCGCACGGACCTTATCGAAGACGCCTGTGTAGGTTGCTGGGTTAGAACGTGGAGTTCGACCAATAGGAGATTGATCTACGTGTACGACTTTGTCGAGAAGATCGATTCCAGTAACTGTTCGGTGACGACCAGGTACTAAACGTGAACCATTAAGTTTGTTGGCAAGAGTTGTATATAAGATGTCATTGACCAAGGTGGATTTACCAGAACCGCTAACTCCAGTAACTGAGACAAAAACACCAAGTGGAACTTCTACATCGATATTTTGTAAGTTATTTTCCTTGGCACCTTTAACTACCAGCTGACGCTTTGGATCGATAGGGCGGCGCTTGTCAGGGATTGGAATAGATTTTCTCCCAGAAAGATAAGCCCCGGTAATAGATTCTTCCGATGCAATCAGATCGTCGTAACTTCCAGAGACAACAACTTTGCCACCATGCTCACCAGCACCTGGACCAATATCTACGACCCAATCAGCTGTACGAATTGTCTCTTCATCGTGTTCGACAACAATTAGTGTATTTCCTAGGTTACGAAGGCGGGTGAGAGTGTCAATAAGTCTGCGGTTATCGCGTTGATGCAAACCAATACTTGGCTCATCTAGAACGTAGAGAACACCTACTAAACCACTACCGATCTGTGTCGCTAGGCGAATACGTTGAGCTTCACCACCTGACAAAGTACCTGCAGGACGTGCAAGAGATAGATAATCCAAGCCAACATCGAGCAAGAAGCCAAGACGTGCATGGACTTCCTTCATCACGCGTTCAGCAATCTGTGCTTCACGTTTATTGAGTTTAATTGCCTTCAAGAATTCGGCGCAATCCATAATGGAAAGCTCGGTAATTTCACTGATGTTCTTGCCGCCCAAAGTCACTGCTAATACTTCAGGCTTAAGGCGCGCTCCGTTACAAACATCGCAAGGAGTTTCGCGCATATAAGCCTCGTATTTGTCGCGACTGTAATCACTATCGGTCTCGCTGTGGCGGCGATGGATAAATGGAACAACGCCTTCAAATCCAGTTGTGTAGTTCTTGGTGCCATAACGGCCCTTGTACTTCATCTTAATTTCATATTCATAGCCGTTAATGATTGCATCGCGGGCCTTAACTGAAATCTTCTTCCACGGGGTATCTAGCGAGAAAGAGACATCTTTAGCTAACGATTCAAGTAAGCGTAGGAAATAGTCAGAGGATTGGCCGCCGGACCACGGCGCAATTGCACCTTCGTTAATTGAGATTGAATCATCAGGAATGATTAATTCATTATCAACTTCCAGCTTGGTACCGATACCTGAACACTCTGGACAGGCACCAAAAGGTGAGTTAAATGAAAACGAACGGGGTTCAAGCTCTTCAAAAGATAAGTTGCAATCATGGCAGGCTAAATGTTCGCTGTATGTACGTTCCTTTTCATCGCCTTTAGCATCAACAAAATCAAGTAATACGATTCCAGAGGCCAGACGTAGCGCGGTTTCAATTGAATCAGTTAAGCGAGTCTTGGACTCAGCTTTTGCAGTTAAACGATCAACTACAACTTCAATTGTATGTTTTTCCTGCTTCTTCAACTTTGGCACATCGGTAAGTTGGATTACTTCGCCATCAACACGGGCGCGAGAAAAGCCCTGTGTAACTAAATCGGCAAAGAGATCAACGAACTCACCTTTGCGCGCTCTTACAATCGGGGCCAATACCTGAAACTTGGTTGTTGCCGGCATCGTCAAAATCTGGTCAACGATTTGTTGAGGCGATTGACGCGTAACTGCTTTGCCACAGTTTGGGCAGTGCGGACGACCAGCTCGGGCGAATAAAAGACGCAAGTAGTCATAGACCTCAGTAATTGTTCCGACCGTTGAGCGGGGATTGCGATTTGTAGATTTCTGATCGATCGAAACCGCTGGAGATAAACCTTCGATGAAATCAACATCGGGCTTATCCATCTGGCCTAGAAATTGTCGGGCATAGGCCGATAGAGATTCAACATAACGGCGCTGACCTTCAGCAAAGATTGTGTCGAAGGCAAGGGAGGACTTACCTGAGCCAGAGAGTCCGGTAAAGACAATAAGGGCGTTACGAGGAAGTTCAATAGAAACGTTCTTGAGATTGTGTTCGCGTGCACCGCGAACAATGAGCTTATCTATAGTCACTAAACCCCAGCCTCTTCCATAGAACGTAGTTCCTTCTTTAAAATCTTAATCTCATCGCGCAAACGCGCCGCAACCTCGAATTGAAGATCTCCGGCTGCAGCGCGCATCTGATCAGTGAGCGAGCCTATCAACGCCATGAGTTCTTGGCGCGGCAAAGATGCCAGCGATTTCACATACAAACCAGCCGTGGTTGCGCTCTTTTGGTTGGCTTTTTTGTTGCTCGCCAGCAACTCTTCAGTATCGTCGGACTCGCGATTAATTAAATCTGTAATGTCGGCAATCTTCTTACGTAAAGGCTGCGGGTCAACGCCTTTTTCAAGGTTATATGCAACTTGCTTGGCACGACGCCGATTAGTTTCATCAATAGCCTTGGCCATTGAAGCTGTGATGTTGTCAGCATACATATGTACTTCCCCTGAAACATTTCGAGCTGCTCTACCGATGGTTTGAATCAGCGATGTTGCTGAACGAAGGAAGCCCTCTTTGTCGGCATCTAAAATTGCAACTAAAGAAACTTCAGGAAGATCCAAACCTTCTCGAAGTAAGTTGATACCGATCAAAACATCGTATTCTCCTGTGCGCAGTTCGCGAAGAAGTTCAACACGGCGCAAAGTATCAACTTCAGAGTGCAAGTAACGCACTCGCACTCCCTTTTCTTGCAGATAATCAGTTAAATCTTCACTCATCTTCTTAGTTAACGTGGTCACTAAAACACGTTCGTTTCGTTCGGCACGAATGTGAATTTCGTTGAGCAGATCATCTATCTGCCCCTTAATTGGCTTAATGACAATCTGCGGATCAATTAATCCAGTAGGCCTGATTACTTGCTCGACCACATCTCCATCTACTTTTGCCATCTCATACTTGCCAGGCGTTGCAGATAGATAGAGCTTTTGACCGGTGCGCTCTAGAAACTCTGGAAATTTAAGTGGGCGATTATCTAGAGCGCTTGGCAATCTAAAGCCGTGTTCGACCAATGTGCGCTTTCGAGAAGTATCGCCTTCAAACATTGCACCTAACTGTGGAACAGTCACGTGGCTTTCATCGATTACAACAAGAAAATCCTCTGGAAAGTAATCGAGCAAGCAGTTTGGCGCAGAGCCCGGTCCGCGATCATCGAGATGGCGTGAATAGTTTTCAATTCCACTGCAGAATCCGATCTGCTCCATCATCTCAATATCAAAAGTTGTGCGCATACGAAGTCTTTGCGCTTCAAGCAATTTGCCCTGCTTTTCTAACAAGTTAAGTTGAACCTGTAGTTCATCTTGAATATCACCAATGGCGCGTTTCATTGTTTCAGGACCTGCTGCATAGTGCGTAGCCGGAAAGATATACATTTCGGTCTCATCGCGCATGATTTCACTAGTTAAGGGATGAAGGGTGGTGATCTTTTCTATCTCATCACCAAACATCTCGATACGAATAGCAAGCTCTTCGTACATCGGGATGATTTCGATTGTGTCTCCACGCACTCGGAAAGTTCCTCGTTCAAAGGCCACATCATTGCGCTTGTACTGAACGTCTACGAATTTACGCAACAGCGCATTTCGTTCGATCTCATCGCCTACGCGCAGTTTTATCATCCGATCTACATACTCCTGCGGAGTGCCCAAGCCATAGATGCATGAAACCGTTGCAACGACAATGACATCTCGACGCGTTAAAAGTGAGTTTGTTGCCGAGTGACGTAAACGCTCGACCTCATCATTAACGCTTGAATCCTTTTCGATAAATGTATCCGTTTGAGGCACATAAGCCTCAGGTTGGTAGTAGTCGTAATAGGAAACAAAGTACTCAACTGCATTATTTGGCAATAGTTCTCGAAACTCGTTAGCTAACTGAGCCGCTAAAGTTTTATTCGGCGCTAAGACAAGTGTTGGCCGTTGAAGTTTTTCAATCAACCAAGCTGTAGTTGCAGATTTTCCTGTACCTGTTGCACCGAGAAGCACTACATCTTGCTCGCCTGCATTAAGTCTGCGGGCGATTTCAGCGATAGCTTCAGGCTGATCACCTGCCGGCACATAGTCACTGATTACCTGAAAAGGCTCGACTCTTCGTTGAAGTTCAGAGATCGGGCGCATTTGCCAAGCCTACTTTTTAACATCCCCATCCGCGAGTTCATCCCAGATATTTTCAACTTTACGCAGCAAATCATCTTCGCTTCCATCATTTTCAATAAGAAAATCAGCTATCGACTCTCGTTGTTCGCGTGTTGCCTGGGCAGCGATTCGGGATTCGATTTCAGAGATATGCAGACCTTTGGCACGTAAACGTGAGATTCGATTTTCCATGGCTGCTTCAACTGTTATCACCACATCAAACCTATCTTGGGCGTTGGTTTCATGCATTAGTGGAATCTCATAGACCAAAACTTCATCACCTTTGAGTGAAGCCACTGCTTCTTCAAACTCATTGCGGACCCAGGGGTGAATAATATTTTCTAACTTCACTTTAAGCTCTGGATTTTTAAATACCAGCTCCCCCAGAGCTCTGCGATCAATGTCGCCATTTTTCAAAATCGAATCACCAAAGACGTTGACCACTGCATCAAAACCGGTCGATCCCCGTTCAATCGCAGAGCGCGCCAATTGATCGGCATCAATAACTATCGCACCTAAATCTGCAAAATATTCGGCGGCTAGCGACTTGCCACTGCCAATCCCGCCAGTCAAACCAATCACGCGCATGTAGCAAGCCTACCTTTGAAGAATCAGATTTCTTGAAAAGGACTCAGTAGAAGTAAGAAAGGGTCAAACGTTCTGCCTTCGTCTTCGCTGAGTCCTTGAAAAGAAAAAGGACCCGACAATTACGCCGAGTCCTTCAACTTCAAATCTGATTACTTATTCTGCAGCAGGTGATGTTTCTTCTTCATCTGCTGGTGTTGCAGCGGCATCTGCAGCTTTCGCTTCAGCCTTCTGCTTCTTGTGTGCCAAGAAACGCTCTTGAGCTTGGGCGTACTGCTTTTCCCACTCTTCGCGCTGTGTTTCAAATCCTGGCTTCCACTCTTGTGAATCTGCATCGAAGCCTTCTGGATAGATGAAGTTTCCTTCTGCATCGTAGCGAGCAGCCATTCCGTACTGAGTTGGATCAAATGCTTCGATCTCAATCTCATGTCCTTCATTAGCCTGCTTCAAAGATAGTGAAATACGACGGCGCTCTAGATCGATGTCGATGATCTTTACAAATAGTTCATCATCAACTTGAACAACCTGCTCTGGAATTTCAACGTGGCGTTCAGCCAACTCTGAAATGTGAACTAGGCCTTCAATGCCTTCGTGTACACGGATGAATGCTCCGAATGGAACAAGCTTTGTAACCACACCTGGAACAACCTGATTGATTGTATGTGTGCGGGCAAATGCCTGCCATGGATCTTCCTGTGTTGCCTTAAGTGAAAGTGATACGCGCTCACGCTCGAAATCAACTTCAAGAACTTCAACAGTTACTTCATCGCCAACTTCAACAACTTCACCTGGGTGATCGATGTGCTTCCATGAAAGCTCTGATACGTGAACAAGACCATCAACGCCACCAAGGTCAACGAATGCACCGAAGTTAACGATTGATGAAACAACACCTGTACGTACTTGACCCTTTTGTAGCTGGTTAAGGAATGTTGTACGTGATTCAGATTGTGTTTGTTCTAGGAATGCACGACGTGAAAGAACAACGTTGTTACGGTTCTTATCAAGTTCGATAATTCGAGCTTCAACCTGCTTGCCGATGTAAGGAGTTAGGTCGCGAACGCGACGCATTTCAACAAGAGATGCTGGCAAGAAACCACGAAGACCGATGTCGACGATGAGTCCGCCCTTAACAACTTCAATAACAGTTCCGACGACGACTTCGTCGCGCTCCTTCTTGCCTTCGATGTCTCCCCATGCACGTTCGTACTGTGCGCGCTTCTTAGAGAGAATCAGGCGGCCTTCTTTATCTTCTTTTTGAAGAACAAGAGCTTCGATTGTCTCGCCAACCTTGACGAGTGAGTTTGGATCTACATCGTGGCGAATTGAAAGCTCGCGTGAAGGAATAACTCCTTCAGTTTTGTATCCGATGTCGACAAGAACTTCTTCGCGTCCTACCTGGACGATTGTTCCTGTTACTAGATCTCCATCATTGAAATTTCTGATTGTGCCTTCGATTGCTGCTAGGAAGTCGGCAGCTGATCCGATGTCATTTACTGCAATTACAGGTGCTGTAGTCAAGTTGCTCCGTAGGGATAGATGAGTAGAAGTTCCCGCTTTCGCGGCTGAAGGGCAAGGGTACGGTTTGCGCCGTAGTTAGGGCAAATCCGTGCGTGAAAATCAACGGGAAAGATAGACTGAGAATTGCTATGAAACGCTATATCGATTTCTTCAAAACGCCGCAGGTCGTGCCCTTATTTCTGGCCTCTTTCCCGGCGCGAATCGCTTACGGGATGATCGGCCTCTCGGTCTTTTTCAAAGCCCAACAAGAAACACAATCCATTGCTTTTGCCGGTCTTGCTATAGGAGTTAACTCCGTTGCCGGCTCTTTATCGGCTGGCGTTCGCGCATCGATCATGGATCGATATGGGCAGAAATGGCCGTTACGCATCTTGGTCCCTGCATACACTGCAATGCTTATTATTTTAAGTTCTGCACACACCCGCCCAACTATTTTAGGTTTTGCTTTTCTTCTTGGTGTTACAGCTCCCCCAATTAATCTTTCAGTACGTCCACTGTGGAAATCGATTGTTCCCGAAGATTTATTGCGTAGCGCATATGCAATTGATACCTCCGTGATTAACACAGCCGGTGTGATGGGGCCTGTGCTTGCAACAACTCTTGCACTATCTTCGCATCCCCAATCCGCACTTCTATTTGCAGCCGCATGCATGGCCTTGGGCGGTAGCGCTTTGTCACTAAATCCCGTATCGCGTGCGTGGATTCCTGAAAAGAAAAAGGAAGGCCAAAAGGCGTTATGGAAACATGGCGCTATCCAATTATTGATGCTTGAAGCGATCTTTATTGGATTTGGATGGGGAGTCTTTGATGTTGCAGTCCCTGCCTTTGCAACTTTAGAAAAAGTACCCGCACGTACCGCTTGGATTTTGGCGGCTATGGGAGTTGCCAGCATTATCGGCGGAGTTGTAGCAGGAATTGTTTCAAAGAGATATTCACCTCTAGGTTGGTTCATGCGTAACTACATGCTTTGGTTAATTCTCTCGCTCCCTCTTTCTCTGACATATCCTGGATGGTCTCTTGCATTAGTGGGTGCCTGCCTAGGTTTTGTTGGTGGAGCTCAACAGGTTTTTTATTGGGAAGTTCTTGAGGCTGTACGCCCTCTTGGTTCTGAAGTTTCATCTATCGGTTGGCTTTGGACCATAGAAGGATCATTCATGGCGTTAGGTGCAGCCTTTGGTGGATATATCTCGGAGGCATTTTCTCCACGAATCGCCCTGGCAATAACTCCCGCATGTATTGCAACTGGCGCAGTAGTACTTATTCTTGGTCGTAAATCATTAGCTGCCGCAAACCCAAAACCAACACCTGCAAATGATTTAAGGGCGATGCGCGATAACGCCGATGAAACTAATTAGTGCGCCGCTTCATGCCAGGTAAGGCCTAGCCCAGCACTGACATCTAATGGAGCTCTAAGCGGATAAGCAGCACCCATTTCACGTTTTACTAATGTAGTTATTGTTTCCTCTTCACCCTTTACTACTTCAACAATTAACTCATCGTGAATCTGCAGCAGTAAGCGCGAAGATAGCTTTTCCTTTTCAATCCCGGCTTGAACCTTCAACATCGCTAACTTAATTATGTCTGCAGCAGAGCCTTGAATAGGTGCATTTAATGCCATGCGTTCTGCAACTTCACGGCGCTGGCGGTTATCGTGCATCAGATCAGGTAAATATCGCCGCCGGCCCATAATAGTTTCGGTATATCCAACTTTTCGTGCATCTTCTACAACAACTTTTAAGTAATCCCGAATTCCACCAAAGCGCTCAAAGTATTTATCCATTAAATCCTGGGCAGCTGGTGGAGAAATATCTAGTTGGGCAGATAAACCATAAGAAGATAGGCCATAGGCAAGTCCGTAAGACATCGCCTTAATCTGCCTGCGCATCTCTGGATCTACATCGTGTGGTGCCACGCCAAATATCTGGCCAGCAACAGTTGCATGGAGATCTTCACCGGATTCAAAAGCTTTAAGGAGTTTCTCATCATGTGAAAGGTGGGCCATGATGCGCATTTCAATTTGACTGTAGTCGGCCGTTAAAAGAGCCACATAACCTTTACCGGCAATGAAGCAGTTACGGATTGTGCGACCCTCTTCGGTGCGTACTGGAATATTTTGTAAATTTGGAGCTGTTGAAGAGAGTCGGCCAGTGGCTGCAACGGTCTGCTGAAAATGCGTATGTATACGGCCATCTTTAGCAATCTCCGCCATCAAGCCTTCAACTGTGGTGCCTAACTTCTTTGTTTCACGGATGCGAAGAAGTGAAGTCAATACTGGATGGCCGCTCTTTTGGTGCAACCAATCCAAACTTTCTGCATCAGTTGTATATCCAGTCTTAATCTTTTTTGTCTTTGGCAAGTTGAGTTCATCAAAGAGAACAACTTGTAGCTGTTTAGGAGATGCGACGTTAAATTCATGGCCAACTGATTCATGTGCGGCCTTAGTTTCACGACTGACTTCGCCTTCAAAATAGGTAGCGAGTTTCTCAAGCTCTTTGCGATCAACTGCGATTCCGATTGACTCCATTTTGGCCAATAACGCAGCGATTGGTAATTCCATGTCTACAAAGAGATTCCAGAGGTTGCGTTCGTTGAGTTCGCGAGTCAGTGAATCTCGAAGAGTAAATAGCGCCCTGGCCGATGTGAGAAGTTCTTGTTCGGGCGATGAAAAGTTAATGGCGCTTCCATCTCCCCAGCGCTCCTGCAAATCATTGAGCTCCTGAGCCCGAACACCCGGGTTAACAAGATATGCCGCCAATGAAGTATCAAACTCAATACCGACTAAACCATTAGTTCGAGATAGGGATTTAGCATCGTGTGCGATTTTTGGGATTGTTGGATCAAAGGCCCAATCCCCCATTGTCGATGAATGAACAAGAAATACTTCCTCTTTAGAAAATGCAACGGCGTAGCGATGTAGTTTTTCTTCATCTAATGCAAAAGCGATAGCTATTGCTGATTTATGTTGAGCGATTTTGGCATCGAGCTCGGCAGGAGTTAACACGCCTTCGCTCATCTCATCGGCAAAGAGTTGGAACTCAGGCTGGGCGATATTTGACGCAGCTTTGATAAGAATTGGTTTCATGCGATCTTTGAGTGTTTTGAACTCCAGGCGATCAAATAACGGGTTTGTATGGTTTTCATCAACGCCAACCCATGAAAGCGCATCGATGCTCAAATCAAGTGGGACTTCGGCAACAAGTTGAGTAAGTTCGCGGTTTCTGATGACGTTATCTATTGAGTCGCGTAATGAT
>CAITQC010000018.1 GCA_903894425.1 uncultured Actinomycetes bacterium | reverse complement strand
GCTTGCCAGAGATACGAAATGCATAGTGATCAGCGCTATCAACAATGTGATGAGCAATTTCTCCCACGAACCATTCAGGATTTGTCGCAAATGCCTTGAGCGATTCCTCTGGGAGTGTCTGAAGGTGCTCAATAGTCTTTTGGTTTGCCCACGCCATATGCCCTAATAAACGATCAAGTGCAATAGTCATGTGCGGTGCCCTTAGAGCCCGTTCTTTTTTCGGAAATAGGCAACCAATGCATAGGAAGCGGGACCCATTACCTTTTTCTCAGCCATGGCATGAGTATAAAAGAAGAGTCTCCTTAAGTCGAAGGTGAGCGATAACTAGTTATGGCTTAGTGATTTGAACTTGAAAAATTCAGCAGAATCACTCCTGCAATGATGAAGCCGATTGCGGTGATGCGTGCCAGAGATACGGGATCCTTGAAGATGATCATTCCTAATATCGCGGTTCCAGCTGCACCAATTCCCGTCCAGACCGCATAAGCCGTTCCAATAGGTAGGACCTTTAAGGACCATGCCAGTAAGGAAAAACTTCCTGAAGCAAAAATCAAGAAACCAATGCTCGGCCAAATCTTCGTAAAATTATTGGACAATTTAAGCATCGTTGCAAAGCCAACTTCGAGTAACCCTGCTGTTATAACTGCAATCCACGCCATTGACTTATTCCCCTTTCGCTTAAATATCTCGCTCGCGCCATGCCAAGACCATCGAAGGCAATGAGGAACAAGCAAACAGCATGGAAATGATCAGGTAACTTCCATCATTGCCTTCAGGCTCGAACAATTTCAATTCTGGCGCATAAATCATCAGAATCAAGAGTGTCGCGATTAAATACCCCAGCGTGTAATAGGCATATCTAAATGACGTGTCTCGAATTTTGATCTGACGTTCATCTAGAAGCTCATTAGGTGCATCGGCTATTCCTCGAACACTTATGCGCAGAAATAGATAACCTAGAAGAACAGCGAAGATAACAAATATGGCTGAGACGCTATAGATTACGACTGCGGTTCCGTCAGAAAGATTCATATTGGTCTTGAAAGTTGGCCAGTAACTTCCCATCGCCACTAATACAAACCCTAGAGCCATTACAACCACAAGAATTCTTCGATTTCTCTGAGATCGTAACCATCTGTACTTTGAATCCTCATCGGTAAGTAAGGATTTAACTCCCTTTTCAGTGACGCCCTCAAACCAATAAATCTTATTCTTTCTTGACATCCTTACTTTCCTTTCTTGAATGGGGTTTGTGAAAAAAGCTCTGATACCTCTAGATTGAGTGACTTGGCTATACGTAAGGCCAAAACGAGCGAGGGGCTGTACTCCTCGCGCTCTAGGTATCCAATGGTTTGGTAGTGAACTCCAACTTTGTCTGCCAGCTCTTGGCGAGAAAGACCCAACGCAGTGCGGGCTTCCTCAATCCGGTTATAGACCGGCTCTTCAGGATTGCGACTCATGGCAAATAGCATATATGCTATGTAGCATTAATGCAACATACGCCCGATAGGCGTGGCCTTCTCGCTAGAGAATTAAGCCATCTCTTTAAGTGAGCGGACTGCCAACTCGCTTAGTAACGCGGTTCCGCGATACATCACGGAATCATCGAACATTGCTCGAGGCGAGTGATTGACCTCAGATTTGGTGACATCTTTATCAACAGATGCACCTAGGAAGATGTACGACCCCGGAACCGCTTCAAGTACACGTGAATAATCTTCAGCTCCCGCAATGGCGTGTGGCATCTCCATGTATCCCTCATTGCCAAAGAGTTCAGCAGCAACTTTGCCTACAAATTGTGCATGCGCATCGTTGTTAACTGTAACTGGATACTGCTCAACAACCTTTACTTCAGCCTTCAGCCCATAGCCTGCTGCAATTGATTCACACAAGCGAACCGCTTCGGTCTTGATTCGACTTCTATTTTCGGGTGAGAAAGTGCGAATGGTGGCTTGGAACTCTGCAGTGTCCGGAATGATGTTTGCTTTGGTGCCAGCGTGGAATTGACCAACAGTTATAACTACAGGATCAAAAGCATCAAAGGAGCGAGTAATCATCAATTGCAATGCGCTCACCATTTCTGCTGCGACAGGAATTGGATCTTTTGCCGTATGTGGTTGTGATCCATGTCCACCCATACCAACAACGGTTACATGAATTTCATCCGCAGATGCCATCATGGTTCCACCTTTTGTGGTGAATGTTCCTGTTGGGACTGAGGATGACATCACGTGAATTCCGTAAGTTGTATCGGCTTTTCGTCCGCTTGCAGTTAAGACACCTTCTTTGATCATATGTCCAGCACCATCGAAGCCTTCTTCACCTGGTTGAAACATAAAGACCACATCGCCGTTTAATTCAGCTTTATTCTTAACAAGTAGCTTTGCTGCACCAATCAACATTGCAACATGCAAATCATGACCACATGCATGCATCGCGCCATCAATCTGGCTCTTGTATGGAAGATCCGCTAGCTCTGATACAGGAAGTGCATCCATATCGGCACGCAACAGAACTGTCTTGTCAGATTTCCCAGCTCTGAGCACAGCGGTTACCGAACTCAATGATTTACCTGTAGAAATTTCAAGACCTAATCCTTCTAGCGCTGCAACAATCTTGGCTTGAGTTTTCGGTAGGTCTAAACCGATCTCGGGCTCTTGATGAATCTGTCGACGAATTGCGGCTAAATCACTTTGAATTTCACTTGCTTCGCTCAGAAAATTAGCCACTTGCAATCCCCCATCAAGTTAATTAGATGAGGATCATACTTAGCCACTTAACCGAATGTCTATGAGTTAGAACGAATCTGTGCCGCGTGCTCAAGTGGGTGATTGATGTAGGTCTCGAGCCAGGTTTTGATTGTGTATTCACCACTTTCGGTGTGGATTCCTGAATTTTCTAATTGCGGTTCGCTCAGTCTCTTAATTATTTCAAGGGATGATGCACGCACAGCTTTAAATACTGCCAATGATGGCTCGATAGGTAGATCTTTGTATCCCAGAGTTTCATTCTCTCCCCATCCGCCTTCGTCATAACCCTGAATTTGCGTTCCAGGTTCAGCGATCAAACGTCGAAGTCGTGCGTAGGACTGAGCTTCGCTATCTGCAACATGGTGAATTACCTGACGAGAAGTCCATCCCCCAGAAGGTGAAGAATCAAGTTCGCTTTCGCTCAAATTTTGAGCGATTTTCAAAAACTCAGCGGTTGCATTTGCATAAGAGTCAGCGGCATTCTTTAAATCCATGTCTGTATTAAACCGCAAAAAGAATAAAGAAGAGTCGCCTTATAAGTCCAGGGAATTGGAAAGGGCCTCGATCTCTCGAGGCCCTCCCATGCATATCTGAAGCAGCTCTTTTGACCATTACCAATAGATCGAGCTTTGACAGTTAAGACTGTGGTGGAGGCGACGGGATTTGAACCCGCACTTCGGGTTTGGTAAACACGATTGCTGCCAATTACAACACGCCCCCAACACGGGAGCGAAGTTATGCAATTTCTAACTTACGAAGTTTCTAAATGGGGCTGCATGTGGATAAAACTATCTTGAAAGCAAAAGGGGCTTGGAAATGAACCAAGCCCCGATTACTACCAAACCCGTAGTGCAAGGAAATTATGGCATATGTATTTAGTTACTCGCAGTAACTATTATGTGAAGAAGAGTCGCCCTATAAGCCGGAAGTCGATCCCCTATTTCATACTTGATCGGGTATCAGCAACGACCTCTTTAAGAATCAGCTTCCATTCAGTTGGCTGCATTCCAAACGCCTTACGAGCTGCACTCTCATCCAAGATGTATGGGCGTTGCATTTGATAAGCAGTTTCTTTTAGTGCCTTCATTAGAGGATTAAACAAGGCAAGAAGATTCCAGATAGCGTTTGGAACTGATGACAGTTTTGGGTTCTTTATTCCAGCCACTGCTGCCAATTCAGTTACTAGCTCTTTTTGAGTTTTAGCTTCGTTACTTGGGACGTGCCACGCCTTTCCCCAAGCCTTTGAATCGGTTGCAACAATCTGCATCAATCGAGCTACATCTAATGGATATGTCCATGTGTGCTTCACGTCGATTTTGCCCAATACCTGTACAGGCTTTCCTGCAAGAATCTTTGGCATAACTCGTGTTCCAACTCGGCTTTGTTCTCCTGCACAAACATAATCTGAGCCGCGAACTTCTGTCGCTTTAATTCTTCCCGCATCATGTAGGGCTTTAGCATCAAGCCACATCTGGGCCCGAACTTTTCCCTTTGCGCCTGGTGCTTTAAGTGGAAGTGACTCAGTCATTGGAACATCTACTGGTCCATATCCATAAAGATTTGAGCACGTTACAAGTACTGCGCCTGTTTTTTCTGCATAGCCAAGAAAGCTACCTGCAATTGGTGGCCACTCTTTGGCCCATTGGTGATACGGAGGGTTAGCGCAGTTATAGATTGCAACTGCACTTGGAGCAATCTGTAGTAGCTTTGAAAGGTCACTGACATCTGCTGCAATTCGCTTGATGTTCTTGTGAGTCGGCCCAGAGCCAGATCGAGTAATCACAATGACATCTTGTCCATCATTGGCAAGCAATTCGGCAAGTGTGCTTCCGACTATTCCAGCCCCTACAACTACATGTGTTCTGCTCATGACACGCCTTCCTAGAAATTGACTGAGCCGAACGATAATGGCACAATGTTAACAATGTCAACATTAAAGAAATCCGATGCAGAGTTCCACCATGGGGACTTACAAGCTGCTTTAGTTACCGCCGGGCTTCGCCATGTTGAAAAGCACGGGCTGAACTCTTTAGGGCTTCGTCAATTAGCTCTGGTTACTGGAGTTAGCCCGACCGCTGTGTATCGCCACTTTGCAGATCTAGAGCATTTGAAGGCTTCTGTTGCAAAGGCTGCTCGAGAAGTCTTGGGAAAGATGATGGTGGATGCCCTTAAGGCTGCACCAACTAGTAAAACTGCAAAAGGTGCAATAGATCGCTTCCTTTCAATTGGTGGTGCCTATATTGATTTCGGCATTAAAAAATCAAATCTTTATGAGATTGCATTCATCTGTTTTGATTCACCAGATCTAGAACCAACTTCCCCAAGTCCTTGGGAAATACTGATGCAATCACTAGTTGAATTAAATGAGCTCGGCTGTCTTTCAGATAAGAACTTTAAGACCGCGCCAACAATTGCCTGGAGCATGGTTCATGGCTTTGCTGGATTAGCAGCACAGGGAGCAACTGGTAACTCTGGAGAGACGCTGGCTTCCAAAAGAGATGTTCTAACGGCAGTACTTAAATCCCTCGACATTAAGTGAGCTAAGGCCTAGAAATTTCTGCCCATAGAACTGCCCATATTTGCCCATGACTTCCCCATAAAAACATTCAAATCTGCGACAGGTTATGCAGCAACTTGTACAAACATTTTTGGCCAAAGTAAGCGTGAATTGACTTCACTAACTATAAAAATAAAGAAGAGTCGCCCTATAAGCCGGAAGAATTCACTTCAGGCCAAATTCCGAGGTTTCCCCATACTTTTTCCCGTAAAAACTTGTAAATACTTGTAAATACTTTTTATTACTTGACATATCAAGTATATCTGATTCAATACTCCTGTGGCACAAAATGGAATGAAGGAGCTCGACTCCAAAGCCTGGCGTGCATTCCACAAAATCGGCACCAGTCTGCTTCCTCCCCTTGGCCGACAAATAACTAACCATTCTGGAATTTCTGGGACGGAATACGTAGTGCTTGTCGCTCTTTCTGAATTGACTGTCCCAAGCGTTAACCTGAATCGACTTGCACAGGGTCTTGGCTGGGAAATCAGCCGAATGTCTCATCAAATTTCAAGGATGGAAGAGACAGGTTTAGTTAAGAAATCTAGAAATTCAGATGATTCTCGCTGCTTCGATGTCTCCATTACGGCAAAGGGAAGAAAAATAGCTGATGCTGCAGTTCCTTTGCAGTCTAAAGAAATTAATCATTGCTTCAGTGAGGTTCTAACCCAGGCCCAGATGAAGTCTTTGATCGAAATTTCAGAAGCAATCTCAACTCACATGAAAGAACACCACCCCTTAAACAAGAAAGCAGACAAGTAAATGACAATCGCACTCGACATATTCGCAGCTCTTCTCACATTTGCCGCTATTGGATCAGCTGTTTCAAAGCTT
>CAITQC010000017.1 GCA_903894425.1 uncultured Actinomycetes bacterium | reverse complement strand
CTCAGGCCGGGAGTCCAGATTATCTTCATCGGAGATATCAACCAGCTCCAACCAGTCTTTGGCGCCAGCGTCTTCAACTATGATGGGTGCGCAAGCAAGCACTGATCAATTAGAGAAGATACTTTCTTATCTAGATATTGGAAAGAAAGAAGGCGCAAAAGTAATTACTGGAGGTGAGCGTGCAGATCTTGGCGGCGAACTATCTGGTGGCTACTACGTGATGCCAACAATCTTTGAAGGCAACAACAAGATGAGAATCTTCCAGGAAGAAATCTTTGGCCCTGTTGTCTCTGTTACTAAGTTTGATGGCTTTGATAACGCTATGGAGATTGCTAATGACACGTTGTATGGATTAGGCGCTGGAGTTTGGACTCGCGATATGAATACTGCTTATCGTGCAGGTCGAGCAATTCAGGCAGGCCGCGTCTGGACAAATTGTTATCACGCATATCCAGCAGGCGCCGCATTTGGTGGTTATAAGGCCTCAGGTATTGGCCGAGAGAACCATAAGATGATGCTTGATCATTACCAACAAACAAAGAACCTGCTAGTTTCATACTCACCAAACAAGCTCGGTTTCTTTTAAGGAGAACTAATGACTTTGCCGTCTCGCGTTGACTACACACGCGAGGCGGCATTGTTATTAACAAAGCTTTCTGCAATTAACGGCCCGCTGATGTTTCACCAATCAGGTGGGTGCTGTGATGGATCATCGCCGATGTGTTATCTCAAAGGTGAGTTTCGCGTTGGTGCATCAGATGTATTAATAGGGGAGTTAGCAATTGCAGAACTGGACGAACCTGTTCAAGTCTGGATGTCTGCAACCCAATTTGAATATTGGAAACACACTCATTTAACTATCGATGTTGTGGATGGTCGGGGTGGTGGCTTTTCACTTGAGTCTCCAGAAGGCAAGAGATTTCTCATTCGATCACGCTTATTTACTGATGAAGAGTGGGAACTATTAGAGAACTCGCCAGTTAAAACAGGGGCGTAATCCAGGAGTTTGAGGGGTTGCTCTCGGATGCTGAAGGAGTAATCGTCTGGACGATATTATTCGAAAGATAGAATGTGTCCATGGAAATTATTGAAATAACTAAAGCTCCAGAAAATGCAGGATCTCACTCATGCCGTTGTGGTGAGGAGAGTTCAACTTCTTTCCCTGAACTCGATGCCACATTAATACCTCACAAAATCCGGCACCCAGCGATTTTTGGAGCCCTTGAGTCCCTTAAATCGGGCGAGGGGATGGTGCTTGTAGCGCCCCATAAACCGATCCCCTTACTAGCCCAAATCGAAAAGAAGCACCCAGGAAACTTCTCAGTTAACTTCCTAGACGAAGGTCCTGAAAAGTGGCATATTGAGTTGATACGAAACTAGGTTAAGGATTTCAGTGAATACAAAAGTCTTCGTCGTCGATGATCACGAACTTGTCCGCAAGGGATTAATAGATCTTATTGATGCACAAGAGGATTTGTCGGTCGTCGGAAGCGCGGCAAATTGCGAAGAAGCGGTAGTTAATTTTGCAGCTTTAGATGCCGATGTCGCAGTTTTAGATGTGCGCTTGCCAGATGGGAATGGCATCGAACTCTGCCGCGAGCTAATCAGTCTTAAGCCCAAGTTAAAAGTATTGATGCTCACCTCATTTCAAGATGATGAAGCCCTTCTTGGCGCAGTCCTTGGTGGGGCCGTTGGGTATTTGATCAAGGATATAAAAAATTTAGAGCTCCTTGCCTCAATTCGCAAAGTTGCAGCGGGTGAGAGTTTTCTTGATACGAAGTTAATCTCATCGGTAACCAACCGCCTTCGCGAGAATAAAAACCCGGCCAGTGAAATCTACGAACTTACAGATCAAGAGCAGCGCGTTCTTGAGTTTATTGGTGAAGGCATGACTAATAGAGAGATTGCAAAGAACATGTTCTTGGCTGAAAAGACGGTTAAGAACTACGTCTCTTCTCTTCTTAGAAAATTGGGGCTTGAACGCCGTACGCAGGCTGCAGCCATGGCAGTTCGACTCAGCGTCGGTAGAAGCTAAAGGCTTGCCCGCCACATAGTTCGAGTACCTGCAACACCATCTCTAAGAATCTCAAACTCTCCGCCTCTGGCTAATGCCCGACGCTCCAGATTTAAGAGTCCACTTTTTCGCTCTCCTGCAACATAACCTTTTCCATTATCGACAACTCGGATTTCGCAATAGGTTTGATTGGCTAGTACCACCAGGTCGATCTTCGTTGCTTCTGCATGCCGGATTGCATTTGTTATGAGTTCGCGGATGACCGGAATCACTTGATTTGCAAGCTCTTCGCCAATCATGGTGTCAACAGGTCCCTGAAAAGAGTTTGAGATTTGGAATCCAGCAATCGCGCTTAGGGAGGCAATTTCGCTCAGGATCAACGATCGTATGTCTTGAATGGGATGCTCATCTTGTAGAGCGAAGATAGTTGTTCTAATTTGCTGGACAGTTGAATCAAGATTATCTAGCGTACTTTTAATCTTTTCCAAGGATGCCGTTGAGAGTGAGGGATCCGACTCGACTGACTGGAGTGATATTCCCGAGGCGAATAACCTTTGTATAACTAAGTCATGCAGATCTCGAGCAATCCGCTCACGCTCGGCCAAGAGACTGACCTGGCTCTGGGCAATATGCCCGCGGTAACTATCGATGGCAACACCAGCGGCCGATGCCAAGACCACAACTAGCTTCTCGTCCTCCTCAGTGAAATCTTTTCCATTGCGCTTTTGAGTCAAATAGATACTTCCATATAGTTCGTTGCGAATCCGAATCGGTACACCTAAGAATCCCGACATCGATGGGTGGCCCTTTGGAAATCCAACCGACGATGGATGGTCTTTAATAACTGAAACTCGCAGTGGTTCAGGGAATTTCAGTAAGTGTCCAAGTAAACCCTTACCTTCAGGGAAGGTGTCGATCTCATCGGCAGTTTCATCACTCAGGCCAACGTAGGTGAAATCTTCAAGAGTCCCGTTTGATGTAATAGATCCGAGAGCTCCATACGTGCAATCGGTAATAAGAACCGCATTTTGTATAAGTCGTTTCAGTGATGTCTTTAAGTCCTCACCTTTTGCAACATCCATAACGGCATCAGAGAGCGCGCTAAGCCGGGTGACATCCATGGCAAGAGTCTGCCTAATATCACCCGGAATAACGAGTCAACCTTTAACTTTTAGCGACCGCGCCTTTGCGTGCATAGAACCACCATGCAATGGCCGTTCCAACTACCGCAAAGAGAGCAACGGCCTGGAAGAAGTCGGTAGGTGCCATGAGTGAGAGGAGAACTCCGAAGATGAAAGGCCCAAATGCGGCGATCGCCCCGGTCCATCCAAGTACGCCACCGGCCTGTCGTGGTTCAAAGATCATTGGCATCTGTTTAAAGGTGCTTGCATTGCCGACGCCGGCAAAGAAGAAGATCGCCATCATGCCCCAGAAGAAGCTCATAAAGTCATCACTGCTCGCAGGGGAGAGTTGACCTGATGTGAAGAAGGCTGAGACTGCAATACCTACACCCGAGATGAAGGTAAGAATTCCTCCACCTACGCGATCGGCAATTGGTCCGCTGATAACGCGGGCAGCAGAGCCAACTAGTGGGCCAAAGAATGCAAACTTTACTGGATCTGGCGCATTAGCGAACTCACCAAAGAGGTTTTTAATAAGCAGACCAAACTGTGCAGAAAATCCTGCGAAAGTTCCGAAAGTCATAAAGTACAAAACTGTCATCAACCAGGTGTGTTTATTGTTGAAGATATCTAACTGGTCTTTAACGCCACGTGAAGTAACAGGCACGGACTTCAAGAACTTCCATGAGATGAGCACCGAGACAATTACAAATGGGACCCATACAAGACCGGCATTTTGATACCAGACAGACTTATCGATTCCTTTCACTTTGTCGACGAAATTCTGTGGGCCACCGAGTGTTGCACCAAACATCGCCGAACCAACAATAATTGGAGTAAAGAATTGAATAATGCTTACGCCAAAGTTGCCGACACCTGCTTGAATGCCGAGTGCTAAACCCTGTTTTGATTTAGGAAAGAAGTATGAGGTACTCGGCATGAAGCCCGAAAATACGCCGCCGCCGATTCCAGAGAGAAAGGCGAGAATCAATAGCGCGACATATGGAGTCGATGGCGAACGCACTGCAAATGACCAGCCAACGAGAGGGAAAATAAGAAGCGCCGTTGAGTAAGTAACTAACTTGCGTGTTCCTAAAATTGGTGGCAGGAACATCCAGATTAAACGAAGTCCACCACCGGCAAGTCCTGGCATCGCAGCCAACCAGTAGAGCTCCTTTTTGCTTAGGTCAAAGCCTAAGTTATTGAGCTTTGGCGCAAGAGCTGAAACGAGGAACCAACTCATGAAGCCCAAAGTAAGTGCGTACGTTGTTACCCAGAGTGTCTTCCAAGCAATCTTGGACTCCCACTTACCTTCGGCATTTGGATCCCAGGACTCCAACCACTCGGAGGATTTAATTGCTTTAGCAGACATTTTAAGCTCCATTCATGTGAGAGTCGTTGTAATCAATCTGGTTTTTAAGTGTCGGGCTTGCTTTGTGCAGCATTTTTACTACTACTACATGCATCCAAACTGTCGCGGCGAGAGTTAATAAGAAGAGAACAACGAAGGTCGATTGAGGCAGACCAGTCCACTCGCGCACGGCGACAAATAATGGTGGCAATAAGAACCCACCTAAGGCACCAAGAGTGCCAACTAGTCCACCAACTGCACCAACATCATTGGGGAAATATTCAGGAATGTGCTTGAAGACTGCCGCCTTGCCTATTCCCATTGAACAGCCGACAACAAATAAAAGTGCGGTAAATGGCACTACTCCTAAACTATATGGCAGAACTTCTCTTGGTCCATCCGGTGTATTTAAAACAATGTAACCAAATGGTGCGGCTAGGAAAAGCAACGCTGTTAACATGGAGAGAAAAGTTCCATACATTAGACGACGTGCCCCCATTTTGTCGGAAATATAGCCACCAATTGGGCGCAGCAGAGAGGCGGGAAAGATGAATAACGCGGTTAACAGCGCGGCATTCTGCAGCTCTAATTCATAAACAGAGACATAATATTTTGGCATCCATGAAGCAAGTGCAACATATGCACCGAAGACGACTACATAATAGAAAGAGAATCTCCACACCTGCAGGTAGCGCAATGGGGCAAACATCTGACGTAGAGGCCGAGATTTTTGCAGATTTTCAGCATCTGCAGGCGTGAACAATTGAATTGCTATAGCGGTAAGGACTAGTAGCACTGCATATAAGGCAGGCACAAAACGCCAGCCGCCGGGGATGATTCCGCCAAGGTAAGAGCCACCAACTGTGCCGGCAAT
>CAITQC010000016.1 GCA_903894425.1 uncultured Actinomycetes bacterium | reverse complement strand
TTCATTGGCGTTGACATTTTTTATGTGATTTCTGGTTACCTGATAACTGGGTTAATTTTGCGAGAGATCGAAAAAACCGGTCATTTAGATCTCAAGGGCTTCTACCAGCGTCGAATAAAGCGATTACTACCCACTTCTGTATTTGTACTATTTCTTACTGCAATATTTGCTTGGTTTTTACTCCCTGCGATCACGCGTGGTTCTTTAGGTCGTGATCTATTTGCCGCATCTGCCTATATTTCGAACTATCTTTTTGCATGGTGGCAAAATGATTATCAAAATCTTGATGCAACGCCATCTCCGTTTATTCACTACTGGTCATTAGCTGTTGAAGAGCAGTTCTACCTGGTCTGGCCAATCTTCATCTTAGTTTTAGCTCGCTATGGTAGAAAATTTGTTTTGATTGGAATTTCTGTTACAACTTTCCTATCTCTGCTTTTTTCCATCTATCTAACTCAAGTTGCACCTATTTGGGCTTTCTACTCTTTGCCAACACGTGCATGGGAACTTGGTTTCGGGGCTCTATTGTTGTTTGTTCCCGATACGCGCAGGAAAATACGGATTTTGCCATGGATTGCTTTTCTGGGAATAGCAGTAGCTTCATTGAAATTTGATGAAAACACAGCGTTTCCTGGCAAGAACGCCTTACTTCCGGTAATCGCAACAACACTTCTCATTGCAACAATCACTTACTGGCCGCCAGTTTTTAACGATCTAGCCAATTCACGGTTAAGTCAGTGGTTGGGAGCTATTTCTTATCCCCTTTACCTTTGGCACTGGCCAGCCTTGGTGTTGCCTAGCAGCGCCCTAGGCAGACCATTGAGAATACGTGAGCGGGTTTTTTGTATCCTCTTAACAATTCTCTTGGCGCATCTAACAAGTAAGTTCATAGAAGAGCCATTGCGACATAAGAAATTGGCAGCACGAACCGTTTATGTTACAGCGCTGGCAACAACTGTGGTCTCTCTCGTGGCTAGTTTGATAATTGCTGCAAGCGCCTCATCGATGATTACCACAAAAGGTGCTACATCTTTCAAATTTGATTTAGCAAAGATTATGGAAAAACCGATTGTCTACGGCGATGGCTGCCATGTAAATTATGGCGAAACAAAATCTGGTTTCTGTACATATGGTGATAAAAATTCAAGCACCACTATTGTCCTATATGGCGATTCGCATGCGGCACAATGGTTTCCAGCTTTAAATCAGTTGGCTAACGAGCGTGGTTTCAAGTTGGTCTCCCTCACAAAATCTGCATGTTCTTCAGTAGATATACCCCGTGAAGATCAAGGTGCATTCAAGATGGTGCACTGCACACAATGGAGAAAGAACTCAATTCAAAGGATTCGGGAGATTCATCCAGCGGCAGTGATCATGAGTAGCTTCCAGTATTACTCTCCCCCATCTGGTGTATCAGATAGAGCTAAATGGTGGCGAGATGGTCAATTAAAACTGTTGCAGGATCTCAAGGGCGCTTCTGATCAATTGATCTACATCAGTGATACTCCGCATCCATTACGAGATATTCCAAACTGCTTAGCTTCGCGTAATTCCAACGCATGTGATTCAACAGAGAAAACTCCCGTCTCGGTGGTGAATGGTTTTAAAGTTATAGATCCAACTCCTTGGCTATGTTCTTCGTACTGCTCGGCGATAATTGATGGTGTCGTTGCATATCGCGATGCATCTCACATCTCTGTACTGATGTCTCTTGCCCTGATGCCCAAACTAGAACAAGGCCTTATTAGCAAGGCGCTTTTTTCTTAGCTTTTATGGCAAGATGCCTCCCATGGCTGAGTTGATTTATTACTGTGGAACGATGGATAGCGGAAAATCTACGCTGGCCCTGCAGACAGCCCATAATCACCAGAGTCGTGGTCGAACGGGATTGATTTTTACAAACAAAGACCGCGCCGGCAAAGGAATCATCTCTTCTCGCTTAGGTCTATCTAGCCCAGCGATTGAAGTTGTGCCTACTATCGACTTACATAAATATGTAGTCGATGCATTGTCCTCCGGAGATCGAATTGACTACATTATTTGTGACGAAGCACAGTTCTATGAGCCCGTTCAAATTGAACAGTTAGCTCGAATTGTGGATGGATTAGGTATCGATGTTTTTGCTTTTGGCATCCTGAGTGATTTCCGCACCACCTTATTTCCTGGTTCGGCCCGCTTAGTTGAACTCGCTGATCGCGTTAACACATTGCAAGTTGAAGCTCTTTGTTGGTGTGGTTCACGGGCCACCCACAACGCACGAACTATTGGTGGAGTGATGGTTGTAGAAGGTGAACAAGTTGTTGTAGGTGATGTATCACCGGGTAGCGAAGTTGGATATGAAGTCCTGTGTCGACGCCATCATATGCGCCAAGTTACAGCGCGCGCTTCTCGCGCAGGTCACGTATCCTCACAACCTCTACCTTTCAAGGAGTAAATAATGAAGGCACGCGGACTTGCTGCACTATCTGCACAATCGGCTTTAACTACTTTCGAATTTGAGCGCAGAGAACTCGGCTCTCACGATGTTGCCCTAGATATCGCTTACGCGGGAATCTGTCACTCAGATATTCATCAAGTCCGTGAGGAGTGGGGCCCTGCGATCTTCCCGATGGTTCCAGGCCACGAGATTGCCGGAACTGTTAGCGCTATTGGAGAATCAGTAACCAAGTTCAAAATCGGGGATCGAATTGGCGTAGGAGTTTTTATCGACTCATGTCGAACATGTGCCAGTTGTTTATCGGGTCTGCAGCAATATTGCGAAGAGGGAATGACGGGGACCTACAACACCCTTGAACGTGATGGCACGACCGTTGCCTTGGGTGGTTACTCAAATCTCTTCGTAATTAATGAAGACTACGCCGTACATATTCCAGAGAATCTTGCTTTAGATGGCGTTGCACCATTGCTATGTGCAGGAATTACTTTGTATTCACCTTTACGTAAATGGAACGTTGGTAAAGGTTCAAAGGTTGCGGTTATGGGCCTTGGAGGCTTAGGACATATGGGCGTGAAATTTGCTGCAGCCTTAGGCGCAGAAGTTACAGTCCTGTCTCACTCTGCTTCAAAGCGTGATGACGCCATTGAAATGGGAGCAACTCACTTTGTTGATACAAGTGTTCCTAGAGCTTTGAAACCTCTGCACAAGTCCTTTGATTTAATCCTCAATACCGTCAGTGCTTCTCTTGATATTAATTCATACTTAAATCTCTTAAAGCTAGATGCAACCTTGGTTGTCATTGGACTACCAGGAAAGCCTTACGAGGTAAATGTTGGAGCACTCCTCGATGGCCGTCGTCGGATAGCAGGTTCAATGATTGGTGGAATTCCAGAGATGCAAGAGATGCTGGATTTTTGTGGCCTTCATTCAATTGTCAGCGATGTTGAAGTCATCGACGCTTCTTATGCCAATACTGCCTACGAACGCACAATTGCAAGTGATGTCAAATATCGTTTTGTAATTGATGGTGCTACTTTTTAAATAAATCCATGAACCAATAAGGCTAAAACAGGAGCTATGGCAAGAGCCGGCAACAAGTTTCCTACTGCTACTTGCTTGATGTTAAGTAAGCGAAATCCAATTGCCACAAGAAGCAACCCACCGACTACTGTCATTGCATCGATTTGATATCCATCCAATATTTCGCCCAGCGCCAGTCCGATTACGGTCCAAAACCCTTGATATAAAGCGAGCGGCAAAGCCGCTACCGCTACACCCCACCCAAGTGAAGATGCGAAAGCCATTGCGGCAAAAAAGTCTAGAGAGCTTTTCAATAGGAGTTGATCGATTCCATTAGACATTCCATCACTGATACTTCCTAATATTGCAAGTGGTCCAATAGCAAAGAGAAGTGAAGATGTAACGAAGCCTTCAACAAAAGAGCTTTCCTTAGAGGCTTTAAATCTTTGACGGAGATTTTCACCTAGATGATCGAGTCGATCTTCTAGGTGCAACGCAGAACCTATGAGTCCACCAATTAACAGTGAACCAAGTATGACCAAGAGTGGCCAACCTTGTGGCAAAGATAGAACGTAACGATCCGACCACATTGGGATAAGAGCAGAAGCTGCTCCCAGAAGCGTTGCTAAACCTAAAATATCTGTCAATAGTGTGCGGGTTTTTATATTTAAACGATGACCAACAATGATTCCTAGGCTAGCTCCGGCGATAATTGCAATGACGTTGATTACTGTGCCAATACCCGGAAACATTGTTGAAGAATAGCCTGCCACAGCAGATGCACCTGCAATAGACTCCCCCAATGTCATCTAATGCATTTATGGAGTTTTTGCGTCCACATAAAACTGTTCCAATCACACCATGGACCGGTAAAGGCAAATGGGACTTAACGATCTCGCGTGTGGCAATTCTTTTTTTCGGTTTATTTCTCTTCGGTATAGGTGAAGCCTTTGTTATTCAGGGCAATATCGGCAATGGCCCGTGGTCTGTTTTAGCTCAGGGGATTTCAAAGAACCTTGATATTTCAATGGGTTGGTCTACATTTGGAATAAGTACGATTGTTCTACTTGGATGGATTCCATTACGAGAAAAACCTGGTTTTGGAACTCTCTCCAATATTGCGATCATCGCGCTAGCTATTCAAGTTGGTGTTACATATATTCCGTTGCAAAGTAATTATGCAGTTGGTATTGCATTTGCTTTGCTTGGAATAGGCATGGTCGGCATGGCATCTACCCTCTATATAACCTGTGGCTTAGGGCCGGGCCCGCGTGATGGCCTAATGACCGGGCTCCACTTTAAGACCGGGATTCGTGTTGGACGAGTCCGCTTGGCTATCGAGAGTTCGGTCTTTGTCTTGGGCTGGCTACTAGGGGGAACGGTGGGCTTGGGAACGCTGCTTTTTGCAGGCTTGATTGGCCAATCAATCGCCGTGGCCCTAGGTGTCGTTTCCCGAGTTACGAGTAAGTAACTACTACTCTAAAAGCATTCCCTACGGCCATGCGTTAGCCGTTTCATAACGCACGGGGTCGCAAACACCCCCGTTAACAAAATTAGAGAGGCGTTATTAATGCTGGATTCCTATTTTAAAATCTCAGAACGTGGCTCAACAATTGGTCGTGAAGTTCGTGGTGGTTTCGTCACATTCTTCACAATGGCCTACATCATTGCTCTCAACCCGCTCATCATTGGCGGAGCAGTAGATAGCGATAAGAAGTTCCTCGGTGGTTTCTCAACATTTGGAGAGAACCTTCCCCTTATTGCTGCAGCAACGGCTTTAGTAGCCGGTATTTTGACGATCCTCATGGGCCTTGTCGGAAATTTCCCACTTGCAATCGCAACTGGCCTTGGACTCAATACTTTCGTTGCATATGGCATCGCTTCAAAGATGACTTGGGAAGATGCAATGGGCCTTGTGGTTCTTGAGGGCTTAATTATCACAGTTCTAGTTCTAACGGGATTTAGAACCGCTGTATTCAAAGCCGTTCCACAACAGCTTAAATATGCAATATCAGTTGGTATCGGACTCTTTATTGCATTGATCGGTTTAGTCGATGCTGGTTTCGTTCGTCGAACAGGGGTCGGTCCAGTTCCAGTTCAACTTGGAGATGGTGGAAATCTCGTTGGATGGCCGATAGTTATCTTTATTGTTGGCCTCTTGTTGATAGTTACTCTGATGGTTCGTAAAACTAAGGGCGCACTCCTCATCGGCATCGTAGGGGCGACAATCCTTGCAGTAATCGTTGAAGCTGCTTTTAAGATAGGTCCAAGCTTCATTTCACCAACAGAGAGCAATCCAAAAGGTTGGGGACTTAACATTCCTAAACTTCCAGAAAACATTGTTTCAACTCCGGACTTCTCTCTCCTAGGAAATTTCAATCTTCTTGGATCATTTAGCAAGATCTCATTTGTATCTGCCGTTCTCTTGGTATTTACACTTCTATTATCTGACTTCTTCGACACCGTTGGTACAGTCACAGCGATCGGCAACGAGGCAGGATTGATCGACAAGGACGGAAACGTTCCTAACAACGATCGAATTCTTCTTGTTGACTCAATTGCAGCTGCTGCAGGTGGCGCAGCTGGTATTTCCTCTAATACTTCATATATTGAATCGGCATCTGGTGTGGGTGAAGGTGCTCGTACTGGACTGGCTTCAGTTGTTACCGGCATCTGTTTCTTGTTTGCTACTTTCCTATCACCGTTGGTTGCAATCATTCCTTATGAGGCTGCAACTCCAGCTTTGGTAATTGTTGGATTCTTGATGATGACACAGGTAAAGGACATCGATTGGGCAGATTTAGGAATCGCTATTCCTGCATTCTTGACAATGATCCTGATGCCATTTACTTATAGTATCTCTGTGGGTATCGGAGCTGGATTTGTTTCTCACGTGATGATTCGTGCAGTCCAAGGACGTCGCAAAGAAGTACATCCTTTGCTCTGGCTCGTCGCAGTTCTCTTCATTATCTATTTCATGACTTCTCCAATCACCGCATGGATCGGCTAAGTTGTAGAAGATATTGAAGTAAAGGGCCCCGTAGAGAAATCTACGGGGCCCTTTACTTGTTACCAATTAATAGTTGATTTACCCTGTCTTTCCAACATCGCATTGACCTTTGAAAAAGGTTTCGAACCGAAGAAGCCTCGGTAGGCCGATAAAGGGCTTGGATGTGCAGAGCTAATAATCAAATCAGAATTGAAATAGTGGGCAAGTTCGTAAGCTTTTTTGCCCCAGAAAACACCAATTATTTGCCGTTGCCCCAGAATCTGCGCGGTTGCTTGAGTGAAGTTATTCCAACCGATATCACTGTGGCCCAAAACCATTCCAGGTACCGTACTCAAAGTTCGATTAAGCAAGAAGACGCCTTGCTCGCTCCAACGATGAAGATCACCATCTAATGGTGATGCACTTTCACAATCATCGTGGAGTTCTTTGAAGATATTGCGTAAAGAAGCAGGTAACTTCTGTACTTGATGTGATACTGAAAAGGCTAAGCCATTGGCATTTCCTGGAGTTGGGTATGGGTCCTGACCGAAAATTACAACCTTAATATCTTCTGGCGGTAAATGATAAGCCGCAAGGATGTTTTCAAAATCCGGTGTGACATTGTTGTAATCGATACGCTGCTCTATTGAATCGAGAGTATTTCTTTGATCAGAGAGCAACTGCTGCCAATGTGGGTGTAGTTGCTTATAAAGCTCCATAGGTTTTAATGGTATGAGCGCGCGAAGAATCGACCAGCGTCGGGCGTAACGGTGATTTTCTCATTGAAAATAGCTGAAATATGCTCGGAGGTTATTACAGACTCCACAGGACCTGACACTGCAATCTGCCCATCCTTAAGGAGCAAGGCATGTGTTGTACCAATTGGAATCTCCTCAATATGGTGTGTAACTAAAATAGTAGCTGGAGCCGTTGGATCGGATGAGAAATTTGCGAATCGACGTAGCAGATCTTCACGACCGCCAACATCTAATCCGCCAGCTGGTTCATCTAGTAGCAATAATTCAGGATCTGCCATCAACGCACGTGCAATCTGCGTTCGCTTTTTTTCACCTTCACTGAGCGATCCATACAAACGCTCACCAAGATCTCGAACCCCAAAAGTTGTAAGAAGTGCAATCGCTCGTGACTCATCCCAAAGATCGTAATCTTCATTCCAGCGACCCAAAATCGCATACGCGGCCGTTAATACAACGTCTCTAACTTTTTCATCTTCAGGGATTTCCTGTGCGATCGGTGCACCGCACAGACCAATACGAGTACGCAGTTCGAAGAGATCAACTCGACCCATCTGCTTTCCTAACACCCAAACATTGCCGCTAGTGGGAAAAATCTTCGTAGCTAAAATCTGTAGCAATGTAGTTTTACCGGCGCCATTTGGACCCAAAATCACCCAACGCTCCCCCGGTGAAATTCTAAAATTTAGGGGTCCAAGAATGCTTTTCTCTCCACGGCGTACTGAAACCTCGGAAAGCTCGAGCACCGGTGAAGTTGTCATAGAGCAAAAAGATAGTGGTTAAGTCGCTCGTATTGGCCTATTAATGGCCTTAGGTACATGTGATTTTAAGATAATCTAGGCGCCATCATGGATAAAGCGGCAGATAAAGAAGAGTTCACCGGTCTCATCCTCCTCAGTGGCCTAGATAAGCCAGGTATCACTCAGGCCCTCTTTGAGGTCTTATCGCCCTTCTCCATCACGATTGTCGATATCGAACAGATTGTCATCAAAGATCGCCTCATATTGACCGTCTTAGTTGCACTCAATCCGGCACACCAAGAAGCGCTAACTACAGATATTGAAGCATGTGCGCTCTCACTAGATGTTGATATTGCAACGCTATTTTCCTATGCCCACAGTTCAACCATTCGCAGCAAAAAAGGCCTCATTCATGTTGTTATTTTGTCGAAGAGAATTAATCCGGCAGCAATTGCAGATTTAACTTCTGGCATTACTAGCGCTGGAGCAAATATCGAACGGATTACCAGACTTGCATCATCGCCAATTACGGCCATTGAGTTTGTGGTTTCAGGTGCTGATCAAGAGTCATTGGGAACAATTCTCTCTCCGATTGCAGCGACTAATAACGTTGATATCGCTGTTCAGACCGGCGGAGTTCAACGCCATGCTCGTAAGTTGGTTCAGCTCGATGTCGACTCAACCCTGATTCAGCAAGAAGTGATAGAACTCCTTGCAGCTAAAGCTGGAGTGGCCGATCAGGTGATTGCTATTACTGAACGAGCGATGAAAGGTGAGATTGATTTTGCTGAATCATTAAAGGAGCGAGTAGCTCTTCTTAAGGGACTTCCAGAATCGACATTAGCTCAAGTTCAATCAGAGATCCTGCTTACACCCGGTGCCCGGACTCTGGTCAGTACTTTACAAAAGCTCGGCCATACCGTATCGGTTGTATCTGGCGGCTTCATCGATGTGATCGCCCCAATCTTGAAAGATTTAGATATCAAATACTTTAAGGCCAATACCCTTGGAATTGAATCAGGTGCTTTAACTGGTGAAGTTGTCGGTCCGATTATCGACCGTGCCGCTAAAGCTGACGCACTTCGCGAATTTGCTGCGGCAGAGTCCATTGCAATGGAGCAAACAATTGCCATCGGTGACGGCGCAAATGATTTAGACATGATTGCTGCTGCCGGACTCGGAATAGCATTTAATGCTAAACCTGCAGTTAAAGCAGCCGCTGATAGTTCAGTCTCACAACCCTATTTAGATTCAGTGCTTTATCTTCTTGGCATTGCGCGCGAAGATATAGAGGAAAGTACGGATTAAAGACGACAAGCGTGGATATCTGTAACCAAGATTCCACGTGCACCAACGGCCCATAGTTCATCCATAACGCGATTAGTGTCCTTGCGTGGAACCATTGCACGAACTGCGACCCAATCATCTTTTTGCAAAGGTGAAATCGTTGGCGATTCAAGTCCGGGAGTAATTGCACAGGCTATTTCAACACTCACTTTAGGAATGTCGTAATCAAGAAGAACATATTGGCGCGCAGTAACCACGCCTTGCAATCGGCGTATCAAGATCTCTAACTCGGCAGGAATAACCGCTCCTTTGCGTGCGACAACGACCGCTTCACTGGTCAAGATAGGCTCACCAAATATCTTCAAGCCAGCCTGGCGCAAAGTGTTGCCCGTGCTAACTACATCAGCAATCAGATCAGCAACGCCTAAACGCACACTGCTCTCTACGGCACCATCCAATCGAACCACTTCTGCGTGTATTCCAAGCTCTTTTAGGTGATGCGCAACAAGGCCTGGGTAAGCCGTTGCTACACGTTTACCGGCGATATCTGAGAGTTTCCAATCTCCATCGACAGGGGCGGCAAATCTAAAAGTTGAACCACCAAAATTTAATGATAAAAGTTCTACGGCAAGCGCTGCAGAATCAATAAGTAGATCCCGACCCGTAATGCCTGCCTCTAGCTCACCAGAACCTACGTAGATTGCGATATCTCGTGGACGTAAATAATAGAACTCAACGCCGTTGTCGTTATCAACTAAAACTAAATCTCGGGAATCAGTTCGTTGACGATAGCCAGCTTCTTTCAAAATGGCGATCGACTCTTCGGCTAAAGATCCCTTATTCGGAACGGCGATGCGCAACATCAATGGACTCGTTTCACTTACAGATAGGTGTAAATATCATCAAGAGTTAAACCACGGGCTAACATCAATGTTTGGACGTGGTAAATCAACTGAGAAATCTCTTCTGCTAAAGCTGCATCACTTTCATGCTCAGCAGCTAACCAGACTTCACCAGCCTCTTCTAGAATCTTCTTGCCGATTGTATGTACACCAGCATCAAGTGCTGCCACCGTTGCAGAACCCTCCGGGCGAAGTTGGGCCTTTTCGCTTAGTTCAGCCCAGAGGGATTCAAAGGATTTCATGCCGTGAGTTTACTAGATGTATCTATATGGCTGCTGCTAATTTTTCAGTGCGAGAGATACGAAGCCATGATATGAAGCCCCACACGACAAATGGAAGATAAATCGCATAGAGAGTTCCTGTTGGGTAGTAGCCATTCTTGAAGGCGAAAGGAACGCCCACCAAATCAACTGCAATCCAAACCAGCCAAAACTCTACATATCCACGACTCATGCCGTAAGTGGCAAGAGCGGTTCCAGTAAAGATCCACGTATCTACAAGTAACCAGGTTCCAGACTCCCCCAACGCCTTAAAGATCTGCATAGAGAGAAGGAAAAAAAGAACAATCGCCGGAAGTAAAATCTGCTTTTCCTTCGTTGTGGTCCAACGGGGATTAACTGCAGGTTGTTGGCTGCCATTGACCCGGCGGTGATGGGACCAGCGAATCCATCCATAAACGCTTACGATGATTAGAAGTAGGTTTCTACTTGCTTGGCCATAAAAGTTTGCCGATGGTTGGTCTGCATAAGCAAAGACTGCGCCAAGGAATACCGTAAAAAGCAATGTATCTCCGAGAATGCCTACCGGCCAGGCCAGAACTTTACGTCTCATACCCAGGATTGCACTTGTTAAACCTAAAACGCCACCGACAATTTCACGAAGCGCAATTGATTTACTTCCAAAATGAATTGTGGTTTCAAATAACCATTTAATAACTGACACTGTTGATCCTTCCTAGTAGAAGAGCTCCAGGAAGCAACGAGGAATTACCGCAGCACAAATGGCGCAGAAACACCTGTCCCTTTATCCAGACTTTAACTGTCGGTTTTGGAGTTTCACCAAATCAACCGATCACTGGATGTGATCGGGTCGCGGACTTTACCGCCGGTTCGGATTTACACCGACCCCCGGAACAACGTGGTGTTAGTTTGCCACACCCTTTGCTAGTTCGCGCAACGAAGTGACCATGGCGGCAGGATCCTGGGCCTTAAAGACTGCGCTGCCGGCCACAAAGGTATCTGCCCCAGCATCAACAGCAATTTCAATTGTCTCCAAGGATATTCCGCCATCAACCTGTAGCCAGATTGGGCGATCTCCAATTATTGCTCGCGTTTGGCGCACCTTATCCATCATTGTCGCCATAAATTTCTGGCCACCAAATCCAGGTTCGACAGTCATGATTAAAAACATGTCTACTAAATCAGAGAACTGTGAATAAGAATCTATCGCCGTGTTGGGTTTTACTGCCAAACCTGATCGAGCACCTGCTTTGCGTATTGCACGAAGAGTTGCTGCAATGTCAGTTGTAGCCTCTGCGTGGATAGTGACACTTTCGCATCCGACTTCGGCATATTGCGGGGCAATCTGATCGACGTTGGCCACCATTAAATGTGCATCAATGCCTATTGGGCAAGCGCTAATGATTGCTTCGGCGCTCTGAAAATCAAATGTAAAATTTGGAACGAAAATATTGTCCATAACATCTAAGTGAATAAGATCTGATACATCTGCAATTCTAGAAATTTCAGTGTCTAGGTCGTTAAGGTCAGCATTTAAAATACTCGGGGTAATTCGAATCTCTCTGGACATATTCCTACCTTAACTGCCAGAGCCTATTTTTTTACGGAACAAGGCTAGAAACATCGCATCCGTGCCATGTTTATGTGTCCATAACGACATTGATTGACCTCGTGTGGCATCTGAAAGATTGGCAGGAAGATATTGCGCCACATCTACCTGTTCTAGTTCGGGATGCTTTTTAAGAATATCTAAGCATTGCACCGTTGTCTCAGCTAGATGCGGCGAACATGTCGCATAGCCCAATATCGCGCCGTCATTCATGACAGATATAGATGCTTCGATTAACTCGCGCTGTAGAAGTGCAAGTTCGCGAAGATCGGCAAGAGTTCGCCTCCATCGAACTTCTGGGCGACGACGTAAGGCGCCCAATCCAGTGCATGGTGCGTCGACAAGAATTGCATCAAAGTTTTCACCGTACGAAGCGATATCGCGACCATCCCCACACAAGACGCGCGCACCATGAACAACCTTCTTCACTAAATCGGCGCGGGCAACTGAAAACTCGTTCGCAGTAAAATCTATGTCACGTTGCTTAGCGATACTCGATAGTAAAGCCGCCTTGCCTCCAGGGCCAGCACACATATCTAGCCACTTTGATCCACCGCTTGCTGCTGCAAATACAGTTGCAACTAATTGAGAGCCTTCATCTTGGACGCCAGCTAAGCGGTGTTTGATTAAATCAATAGTGCCCGGATTGCCTTTAAGCCTTGCACCAAGTGATGAATAGGTCGTTGATTCGGCGCCAAGGGCCACTAGCTCCTCTTGAGTTGAATAACCGGGCCAAGAAACTAAAGTCGGAAGAGCTGGAATATTATTTGTTCGAAGTTCGGCCTCTACTAATTGCCAATCTTTCAAGAGATCAAAATAGGCAGAGACTATCCACTCTGGATGTGAATATTGAATCGATAAGCGTGTAACGTTATCTGTGATTGCCTCCAGTGGCGCGAACCACTCTTCATGGCTCTTCCTAGTTACTGAGCGAAGCAGAGCGTTAACGAAACTAGCTTTAGACTCCCCCAAACGTTTACGAGCAACCTCAACCGTTGCAGAAACCGAGGCGTGATCAGGGATACGAAGCTCATGTATTTGATGAACTCCCATTCGCGCAACATCTACGATTCCCGGATCGACTTCTAACCAAGGACGGTCAGAAATCTGCGCCAATACCCAGTCATGTTTGCCCTGCATTCGCAACGTTCCATAAACAAGTTCAGTTACTAGATTGCGATCCCTATCCTCCAACTGTGAAGCGTTCAAAGCTGCAGGAAGCAAGAGGTTGGAATATCCCTCATTGCGGTTTACTTCGGTTATTAAATCAAAGGCCAAGAGTCTTGACGCATCGGGCTTAGGTGCCTTAAAGGTATTTCTGCGTGCTTCAACCACAATGTTCCGTTCCAGTAAATCGAGCGCCACGTGACCAATCTAAAGCCTTCATCTCATTCTTTCCTGCAGGAATGACGCAGACAAGGCAGATGGTGCCATCGATGGTTCCGATTAAACACATTGCATCAGCGACAAGTAACTGACCAGGTGCTAAACCATAATTGGTATCCACATGCACGGCCTTGGAAATCTTTAATGGTTGGCCACGAAATGTAGTCCAGGCCGTAGGTGCTGGGTAAAAAGCACGAATTTTGTTAACTACTAAAACGCACGAGTTGTTCCAATCAATTTCTGCCTCTTCTCTAGTTAGCTTCTTAGCAAATGAAGCCTGTCCAGATTGGGGCACGGGCGTAACACCATTTTCAATCTCGGTCAGTGCTTGAGATAACGCACGTACACCTACAACAGATAAATCGCTCAGTAACTCATAGCTTCTGTGAGAGGGTGAAATATTAATGGCAAGAGAAGAATAAATTGGGCCAGTATCCATACCCTCATCGAGTTGGAAAACCGTTACTCCGGTCTGTGTCTCACCCATTTCAATCGCTCGCTGTACAGGCGCGGCACCCCGGTACTTTGGTAAAAGTGAGAAATGAAGGTTGATGCAACCAAAGCGTGGAATGGCAAGGGATTTCTTTGGCAGTATTCGACCAAAGCCGATAGTAATAAGTAGATCGAGGCCTTCTAACGCGCTATCCAACTCTTCGATGGAATCTGGCTTAACGAGCTCTATTGCATGTGTTGAAGCCCAATTACTAACGCTGGAGCTTTTCACGCTTTGACCTCGACCCGAAGGACGGTCAGGTTGTGTAATCACGCGAACCAAATCATGCTCTGAGTCAGCAAGCCAATCAAGGGATGGAATAGCAACATCTGGAGTAGCTGCGACTCCAATACGCATTAAGTATTCCGCCCGAACAGTGAATGCGGAGAGCTCTTGATGGTAGGAACGTTTCCTTTTTCACTTTGCACATTGAACCATTCCGATTCCCGAATCTCCTTCATCGCTAACTTGCGATCTTGGCTACTTAAGCGATCAATGAAGAGAATGCCATCAAGATGGTCGGTTTCGTGTTGTAGCGCTCGAGCCAAGAATTCACTTCCTTCTACAACAATTGGCTCACCAAACATATTGAAACCTTTTGCAACGGCTTTTAGAGCTCTCTTCGTCTCATATCGCAACTCAGGAAATGACAAGCAGCCCTCTTCGCCATCTTGTATTTCATCACCAAGAGAAAGTGTGGGGTTAATTAAATGGCCAAGAACATCATCAACGTTCCAAGTAAACACACGCAAAGGAACACCGATTTGAGGCGCAGCAAGTCCGGCCCCAGGAGCCTCGAGCATTGTGTCAGTCAAATCTGCAACGAGGTTTCGAAGCTCTTTATCAAAATCGATTACGGCAGATGCAGGAGTCAACAACACTGGATCTCCGAAGAGGCGAATCTCTTGAATCGACATAGCGTGAGTCTATCAAAAATATTAAAGTGAATATGGGTTGATACGAAGCATGGAATCTGATTTTTTTGCGATACTGCGCCGACGCATCAGTTCATGCATAAAAGCGATAAATCCACTGTGTGATTGGATTTCATTCAACACCACTATTTTGCTCACGTTCGCATCTAACTTTGTTGGGCCTAGAACTCGTGTATTTTGCCCGAGCCTTCCCTCTGAAATCGCGTGACTAATCCCTGTGACAAGTGATTGGGCCTCTGAAGTTGCAATCTCCAAAACTGCGCTATCTACAAAAGGAGGGAAAGAAATCTCTTCTCGCGCCTTCAATTCACGCTTTAATAATGTCGCAGGATTCCAGCGAATCAGTGAAGCAACGATTGGATGCGATTCATCGATCGAGAGCAGCACTGATCCCCCGGTTTTGATCATGGCAGCGGTTTCGAAAAACAGTTCAGTAGCTCGTTCATTGGCTCGCAGATCATCATGCGAGAAATACGTCAAAGCTTCGAGGATAACAACCGCGCAATATCCACCATCAACCCTTGGCGCAGCACCCGGCGTCGACAAGATGAAGGATGGTTTTGCATCAACGCGCTCTTTAATAACATCACCATAAGAAAGAATGATTGGAATATTGGTAAAGGCCCTAGAGATCTCTTCGCAGGCTCTTTCTATACCACGTGAAATAGCATATGTTCGATCGCGTTTACAGTATGTACATTTCCAATCACCATCGACTTGCCCACAGATACGACAAGATGGTTGAGCCGATTTTGAGGTTAAAAAGAGTTTGCCTCCACAAACACATGCAGCGATGTTCTTACAATGTGCGCATAAAACCGCATTAGCGTAACCTTTGCGTGGAAGAACGAAAAGCACAGGGCCTGACTTAACACTAGCTCGGATTTCTGTAAATATTCGACCGGGAAGAAGTGAAGAATCAGCTGAAGAGAATGCCTTAACGTTTAATCGCGATGATGAGTTTAGATAACGTACCCTCTTGTTATCGATCAGGGCGGCAACATCAAGAGATGGGACGTAACCACACAACATCACAGGTGCAGCATCTATTGAATTGCGCATCATTGCGACATCGCGCGCATTCCACCCCGGTGCGCGCATCTCATAAAAATCTGGTGATGATTCCTTAAAGAGAATTATTGTTGAGCCCGCAGGCATTGGCGCAAAGACTGCATTTCTGGCACCGATAACAATGTGGTTTCCATCGCAGAGGGCTCGCAAAAACGATGAATATCTATCACTTCGAGAAACACCGCTATCTATTCGAAGTACTTGGCTACGTACCGAATTTAGTGATTCGACTATTGCCTTGATATCGCGTTCATCTGGAGCCACTAATAGCACCGAGCCATGCGAAAGTGCGTCAATTGCCAGTTTTGCCACTGAAAGAGCTGGATCAACATGGGGTTCAAATGCGTAATAAGAGATTTCACCTTTAGCTTGCCTAGTGACTACTGCCTGCACAGATGGCAGATGAGATTTATCTACGCCAGCAATTCTTGGTGGAATCGCGCTTCGGATAATGTCCCAAGGATTTGCCGCCCACTCCTTTGCCACTTGTGCAATAAGTTGTAACGAGGCACTAGTTGCAACAGGATGCGGCGAGAGAACTCTGCTGATTGCCTTCATCTTGGCTGATGCCTCAGATTGCGGTGTTCGTTCAATAACGATTCCTTCGACCTCACGAGATCCAAAAGGCACTTGCACACGCACTCCGGTGCGCACTAGTGATGAGAACTTTTCTGGAACCTCATAATCAAAAGCTGCATCCAGATGAAAAACGCCGGTATCAACCCATATTTTTGCGTAAGGCATTTCGGCAGCGACAGCCCCCGCAAGTGCAGGAGCAACTTGTGCTTTGAGTTTGTATAGCCGTGGCGTTGCCACTGTCGTTACTTAATTGCGTTTTGAAGGTCTGCGACGCGATTAGTGCGTTCCCAAGAAAACTCCGCAAGTTCGCGGCCAAAGTGGCCATAGGCACTTGTAAGTGAATAGATCGGGCGCAATAAATCAAGATCACGAATAATCGCAGCTGGGCGAAGATCAAAGGTTGTTGTGACAGCGTTTTGAATCTTAGCGACCGGAACAGTTTCGGTACCGAAGGTCTCAACAAAAACACCAACAGGTTGGGCTTTACCAATGGCATAAGCGACTTGAACTTCGCAACGACGCGCAAGGCCAGCTGCTACAACATTTTTTGCAACCCATCGCATTGCATAAGCTGCAGAGCGGTCTACCTTAGATGGATCTTTGCCGCTAAATGCGCCTCCGCCATGACGCGCCATTCCGCCGTATGTATCGACGATAATTTTACGTCCGGTTAAACCAGCATCTCCCATTGGTCCACCAATGACGAATCTGCCTGTTGGGTTAATAAGAGTGCGCAGATCTTTTCGCGGTAGATCTATTCGTGCCAAAATTGGATCGATCACATGCTCAATTATTTCAGGGGTTAATTTCTTAGTAACGTCAACTGATTCTGAATGTTGACTAGAAATAACTACCGTATTGATAGCAACCGCGCGATCGCCCTCGTATTCAATTGTTACTTGGGTCTTTCCATCAGGGCGAAGATATGGAAGCAAGCCAGATTTGCGAACATGAGTCAGTTGTTGAGCTAGAGCATGGGCTAACCAGATAGGCAGTGGCATTAACTCTTTTGTGTCATCACATGCATAACCAAACATTAATCCCTGATCCCCTGCTCCTTGCAGATCAAGTGGATCTACAAGGGAGCCAACACGATGTTCGTATGCATCATCGACCCCTTGTGCGATATCTTGAGATTGTTGGCCAATGGAGATTGATACACCGCAACTATTTCCATCAAAGCCTTTGTCAGATGAGTCATATCCAATATTTAGAACAGTGTCGCGGACAATTCCCATGACATCTGCATAGCCATCAGTTGTAACCTCGCCAGCGACATGAACCTGTCCTGTTGTAATAAGTGTTTCAACAGCCACACGGGATTTTGAATCCTGCGAAAGCAAGGAGTCGAGAACTGCATCTGAGATCGCATCAGCGATCTTGTCTGGATGGCCCTCAGTAACAGATTCAGAAGTAAATAAGCGTTGTGACATTGTCCTAACCTAACTGCTTGCGGGCATAATCGAGTAGAAGATTGGCTAGCCTATCTTTTGATTGCAGTGGAATCGGGATATTTTCACCATTTGCAAGAATTATCGTACCCTGCGTTTCTTGGCTGCCAAAGATTGCGCCCCCTGAAACATCATTAACGTATATTAAATCTAAGCCTTTGGCACTTAACTTCTTTTGTGCAGATGCAAGATGATCACTAGTTTCCGCGGCGAAGCCAACCATTACCTGACCGGTCTTAAGAGGCTGCAATGTGGCCAATAGATCTGGGTTTGCTTCGAGCTCAATATTATTAAATTGAGCCTTTTTTATCTTTTCTAATGCTGTTGCCTTCGGCTTGGCATCTGCAACAGCTGCGCTCATGAGAAGAATCTGCGTATGTGTAAAACGATCTCGCAATGCATCAAGCATCTGCTCGGCGCTTTCCACGTGAGTAACCTCTATCCCGGGAAAGTATGGGATCTCCATATTTGCGGCAATGAGTTCAACCTTTGCTCCACGTAACGCGGCGGCCTTAGCGATAGCTACTCCCTGTTTTCCGGATGAACGATTGCCAATGAAGCGAACAGGATCTATCGCCTCGCGAGTACCACCTGCTGTAACCAAAACATTTACACCAACTAGATCTCGAACTGCTCCCTCCATCGCAAGGAAAGCATCGAGAATTTGATTAGTATCTGGAAAGCGTCCTTGCCCGCTATCGCTTCCAGTTAACCGACCGACTGCAGGCTCCATAACGATAAATCCGCGAGCACGAAGTGTTTGAACATTTGCAACGGTGGCAGCATCTAGCCACATAGAGGGATGCATCGCAGGGACGATCAACTTTGGAGCATCACTTGCAAGGACACAGTTAGTTAGCAAATCATCTGCCCTACCTGCAGCTATGCGTGCTATTAAATCTGCAGTGGCCGGAGCGATAATAAATGCGCCAGCTTGTTGAGCCAGAGATACATGACGAACTTCATCGACGCGTTCCCATACTTGAGTGGTGACCGCTCGACCTGAGAGCGCTTGCCACGTTGGCGCTCCAACAAAATTTAACGATGAAGGCGTTGGGACGACGGTAACTAAATAGCCGATATCTTGAAGTCTTCGTAATAGGTCAGCGGATTTATAGGCCGCTATTCCACCACCAATACCGAGAATAACCTCGCGGTTAGTGGCAGACATTGCAAGAGTTGGTATTAAGCCGTTGGTTCTAGATTTTCAATAGTAAGCAGACCTTCGTTAATCTCGCGAAGAGCGATAGAAAGCGGCTTCTCATGAACATGCGTTTCAACTAGTGGTCCAACATATTCAAGAAGACCTTCACCCAGTTGTGAGTAGTAAGCATTGATCTGACGAGCGCGCTTTGCTGCGTACAAAACAAGGCTGTATTTAGAACCGGCCTTATCTAATAGTTCGTCGATAGGTGGATTTGTAATGCCATCCATGATTGTCCCCGCTCAGATCTAGTGTGCTGTGTGAACCCGTATGCGGATTCAAGAGGCCAATGATACCAGTTGGGCAACAACCCGCTCGACAGAGTCATTGACAATGACGTGATCAAAAAAGGAAGCCGCTGCCAGCTCTTCTTGGGCTAATTGCAACCTATGAGCCCGCCTATCGGGCCCGTCAGTGCCTCGACCTTCCAGCCGTGCAACTAGCTCCTCCCACGATGGAGGCTCCAAAAAGACTAGAACAGCGGCCGGTAGATGCGATTTAACTTGCTTAGCGCCATCTATTTCAATTTCAAGCAGGACATTTTCTCCTCGATTAAGAGCATCTTGAACTTCTGCGCTAGGAGTTCCATATCGATTACCAGCGAATTCGGCCCACTCTAGAAACTCATCATGCTTAATTCGACGATCAAACTCTTCATCGCTGATGAAGTAATAATCAATCCCATTAAGTTCATTACTTCTAGATGCACGAGTTGTTGCAGAAACGCTGACCCAAAAATCACCTGACTTTCGAAGTTGAGAAGCGACCGTGCTTTTGCCAACTCCCCCAGGACCTGAGAGAACTAAAAGTTTGCCAGGACGTGCAGCATGAGTTGTCTTCATAAATTCGTTGCGAAGTTCCTTAATCTGGTGTCGGCCAAGCCCTGCAATTCTACGGGTGGCAGAGATATTTAACTTCTCCATCAGAGCATTGGCTCGAACTTTTCCAACGCCAGATAGGGCTTCTAGTAACTCGCGAACTCGCATCTTTGCAACAGCTTCATCGTTTTGCGCAAGCTCAAGGACGTGATCAATAGTGAGCTCAGAACTCTTAATCCTGTTTTTTACCTCAGCCCGACGCTTGCGAGAAGCCGCGGCCTTGAGCAATGCAGCACTACGTTGCTCGGGTGTTAATTGTGGAGGTGCGCCCATGGTACAAATCTAGTGGTTGAAGCTACTTAATGAAGAATCTCTTCGGCTAGTTGGATAGCTCGTTCTCGCATAGCCCCGGCGCCCTTGATATATGTTGAAGTTATAGGACGTCCGATAACGACGTAATTAGCTCCTGCATCGATTGCCTGGCGCGGAGTCAATGTGCGCATCTGATCATCGCCGCCGACTGAATCACTAGGTCGAACCCCTGGCGTAATAATCGATATTTGCGCCCCTACTACCTCACGTACTGCGCGAATTTCTAGTGGAGAGCAGACAATTGCCCGAGCTCCTCCAGCGATTGCAATCCTTGCTAGACCGACTGCCGAATCAAGTGCATGTGATTTGAAACCAATATCTGCAACATCGGTTTCAGAGAGTGAAGTTAAAATAGTTACACCCGTTATCGATGTATTTGGCATTGCATCTGTTGCTGCTCTGACCATGGCAGTACCACCCGATGCATGGACAGTTAGAAATTTTGGCTGCAACGATGCGACTGCGCGCGCTGCCCCGCTAACAGTATGTGGAATATCGTGGAGTTTGAGATCAAGAAAGATATCGGATTGCGTACTTTCGGCAATTTGACGTACTCCCTCATTTCCAAATGTTAAATAAAACTCTAATCCCAATTTAACAACTTCAATAATTCCATCGGTAGCTTTAACCCATTCCTTTGCAACTGCCAGATCAGGGGTGTCCACTGCTAAAACAATTGGCGCGCGCATGATTTATTGAGCCTCTGGTCTATGTGCATACCCGATTACTTGACGTAGTGAAGTAAATCCCTTAGCAACTAATAATTCTTTAAGCTCATCTTGGATACTCATTATGGCAGTTGGATTACCAAAGCTTGCCGTACCGATTGATACACCGCTCGCCCCGGCTGCAATCATCTCTAATGCATCTCGACCCGATGAGATTCCCCCCATGCCAAGAATTGGAATCTGTGGCATTGCTGCATGTACCTGATAAACAGCGCGAACTGCAATTGGTCTGATCGCTGGGCCAGACAAACCGCCGGTTTTTCCTCCCAGGTGCGGACGCATAGTGTCGATATTAATAACCATACCTAAAACAGTATTAATCAGAGCTAAGCCATCGGCGCCGGCTTCAACTACTCCTTTTGCAATTGCAACTAGATCTGTAACATCGGGAGATAGTTTGGCGATAATTGGTAGCTCTCCGCCAATTGTGCGACGAACACCATCTATTACCTTCCTAGAGGCTTCCGGATCGCATGCAAAAACCATGCCGCGATTTTCTACATTTGGACATGAGATATTTACTTCGATCGCACTAATTCCTGAGACTGAACGCAATTTTCGGGCAAGAGTTGCATACTCTTCAACGGTTTCACCGGCGATGGAAACTATTATCCGCGCCTTTTGTTCTAGAAGGTATGGAATATCTTTTGCTAGAAATGCATCAATTCCTGGTCCCTGTAAACCAATGGAGTTAATCATTCCGCTGGGAGTTTCGGCCATTCGCGGAGTTGGCCGACCATGACGGGCCTTCATCATTAC
>CAITQC010000015.1 GCA_903894425.1 uncultured Actinomycetes bacterium | reverse complement strand
GCCTAAGACCCCAACGTTGTGGCAGATTTAATGCTTATCTCAACGCTTGGGCTTTTTCATTTCTAGCCCCATTAGTAGCAAGGACTCGTATCGTGATTAATGTCGGAATCAATGGCTTTGGACGCATCGGGCGTAACTTCTTCCGCGCCAGTCTTACAAACCCAAACATCAACATCGTTGGTATCAATGACCTCACACCTAATGAGACATTGGCACACCTTCTTAAGTACGACTCAATCTTGGGTCGCCTAGGTCTAGAAGTTACATACACAGATGATTCAATCACTGTCGACGGCAAGACAATCAAAGTTTTCTCAGAGCGCGACCCAGCAAACTTGCCATGGGCATCAGTTAAGGCCGATGTTGTAGTTGAATCAACAGGAATCTTTACTAAGGCTGCAGATGCACAAAAGCACATCACGGCAGGTGCCAAGAAGGTAATTATTTCAGCACCAGCTACTGATGAAGACATCACAATCGTGATGGGCGTTAACCATGAAAAATACGATGGTTCAAAGCACAATATTATTTCAAATGCTTCATGTACAACAAACTGTTTAGCTCCAATGGCAAAGGTTCTCAACGATAACTGGGGAATTGTTAAGGGCTTGATGACAACAATTCATGCCTACACAAATGATCAAGTAATCCTTGATTTCCCTCATAAGGATCTACGCCGCGCACGCGCAGCTGCAACAAATATGATTCCAACATCAACAGGTGCAGCTAAAGCTATCGCCTTGGTTCTTCCAGAGCTCAAGGGCAAGTTAGATGGTTATGCAATGCGCGTTCCAGTTCCTACAGGATCTGCCACAGATTTAACGGTTGAACTTGCAAAGGAAGCAACAGCTGCAGAAATTAACGCAGCGATGAAGGCGGCAGCACTTGGCGAGCTCAAGGGATTCCTTTCATATACTGAAGATCCAATCGTTTCATCAGATATCGTTACTGATCCATCATCATGTATTTTCGATTCAGGTTTAACTAAGGTAATCGGCAACCAAGTAAAGGTCGTTGGTTGGTATGACAACGAGTGGGGTTACTCAAACCGTCTAGTTGATCTCATCACTTACGTTGGTAAAACTCTTTAATGTCAGAGCTTGCAACTCTTGATGTAGCTGGAAAGCGAGTATTTCTTCGCTGTGATCTTAATGTCCCTTTGAAAGAAGGGGTTATTAAAGATGATGGCCGAATCAAAGCCTCGCTTCCCACTATTGAACTGCTACTTGAAAAAGGCGCATCCTTAGTCATCGCCGCTCACTTGGGCCGACCAAAAGGTGAAGCTAAACCCGAACTTTCATTAGCGCCAGTTGCAAAGCGGTTAGGCGAACTATTGGGCAAAGAGATTATCTTCCCGGGCGAAGTAACTGGACCAAAGCTCACGGCAGCTGCTGCTGCATTACAGCCAGGTCAGATTCTTCTCCTTGAAAATATCCGCTTTAACGCGGCAGAAACAAGTAAAGAGGAGTCAGAGCGAACTGTCTTTGCAGCAGAGCTTGCAGAGCTAGCTGATGTATATGTGGGCGATGGATTTGGTGCAGTCCACCGTAAACACGCATCCGTCTTTGATCTTCCTAAACTTCTTCCACACGCAGCTGGAACTTTAGTTGCTGCCGAAGTAGAAGTTTTAAAGAAACTTACAATTAATCCAGAGCGTCCATATGGAGTTGTTTTGGGTGGAGCAAAGGTTTCAGATAAGTTGGGTGTTATCGAAAATCTTCTCGGAAAAGTTGATGTCCTTGCAATCGGCGGTGGAATGGTTTTCACTTTCCTTAAAGCACAAGGCAAAGAGGTCGGAACTTCACTAGTCGAGGATGAGATGCTCGATGTAGTTAAAGGTTTAATTGCAAAAGCTGCAGAAAAGGGAGTCAAGCTGGTGCTCCCAACAGATATCGTTGTCGCTCCAACATTTTCAGCCGATGCACCACCGACATTAGTTTCATCAGATGCAATCCCTGCAGATCAAATGGGATTAGACATCGGACCAGATTCTGCTAAGGCATTTGCTGACGAAATCGAAAAATGTAAAACAGTATTTTGGAATGGCCCAATGGGTGTATTTGAATTTGCTAATTTTGCAGCCGGAACAAAGGTAGTCGCAACAGCGCTAACTAAAGTCTCTGGCATATCAGTTGTCGGCGGGGGAGACTCGGCCGCTGCAGTTCGTGCTTTAGGTTTTGTTGATTCTGATTTTGGATATATTTCAACTGGCGGTGGAGCTTCATTAGAATATTTAGAGGGCAAGGAACTTCCTGGTCTTCAAGCACTTGGCTTATAGGGAGCAATTATGCGTAAACCATTAATGGCTGGAAACTGGAAGATGAATCTCAATCACCTCGAGGCGATTGCAGTTGCCCAGAAATTGGTTTATTCACTCGATGACAAAGATTATGATGCTGTAGATGTTGCCATAATTCCTCCATTTACTGATATCCGTTCAATTCAGACTTTGATTGATGGAGATCGTTTGCGTTTAACCTATGGCGCACAGGATCTTTCTCCTGAAGCCAGTGGCGCTTTCACTGGCGATATTGCGGGTTCAATGTTGCACAAACTCGGTTGCACTTATGTTCTTATCGGCCACTCAGAACGCCGTGCGATCCATAATGAATCAGATGCACTTATTAATCGAAAGATTAAGGCTGCATTAGCAAATGAAATTATCCCAATCTTCTGCGTTGGTGAAGAGCTAGCAATCCGTGAATCTGGTGCCCATGTAAGTCATGTAATCCGCCAAGTTCGAGCTGGCCTGGAAGGCCTCACTAAGCCAGAGTTAAAAAAGATCGTTATCGCATATGAACCAGTCTGGGCTATTGGTACAGGCAAGGTTGCCACTCCAGAAGATGCTCAAGAAGTTTGTGCTGCTATTCGCGAAGAGATTGAAAATATCGGCTCTGCCGAGATTGCATCCAGCATGCGCATCCTCTACGGCGGTTCTGTGAAATCCTCTAACGTCGCTGAAATCATGAAAAAGGAAGATGTCGATGGCGCCCTAATCGGGGGAGCCAGCCTTGATCCTGAGGAATTGGCCAAGATTGTTAAGTTCTACGCGCAATCCGAGTAAGGGTTAACGGCCTTTTACAGGTATCCTTACCCTCTACGAAACAAGGAGTTCGACAACGTGAAATTAGCTCTATCAATCCTGCTTGTCATTACAAGTGTTCTTATGATCCTGCTCGTCCTCCTACATAAAGGCAAGGGCAGTGGTCTTTCCGACTTATTTGGTGGCGGAATCTCTACTAACTACGGTGGATCATCGGTTGTAGAGCGCAACCTAGATCGCATCACAATCGTTGTTGGCGGACTCTGGTTTGCATTTGTTGTGGCATTAAGTCTTGTACTTAAGTAAATCGTTTTCTTAACGAGCGCAGTCATATTTCATTAATTAAAGGGAGTAACACATGGCAAGTGCAATTCGCGGAAGCCGAGTCGGCGCCGGCCCAATGGGCGAGGCAGAACGCGGTGATTCGATTGCTCGCGCCTATGTTTCATATTTCTGTGCCAATGGCCACGAAGTGCGACCATCGTTTGCCGTCGAAGAAACAGTTGTAATCCCGGCTGAGTGGGACTGTCCTAAGTGCGGATACCCAGCAGGACGCGATCGCAATAATCCACCTAGCCCAGTTAAGAACGAGCCTTACAAGACTCACCTTGCCTACGTTAAAGAGCGCCGAACCGATGCTGAGGGTGAAATGCTTCTAGAGGATGCATTACGTAAACTTCGCGGAGATGATGAAGATTAAATCCTTTTAAGCGCATCAAGTAGTTGGTCGATACCCGCACTGCGATTGGTTAAATTCAATCGAAGGAGCGGGTATTTTCTTGAGGCAAGAGCTCTTCCATCACCTAAGGCTTGAGCGGTGACTAGGGTTCTAAAACCAAAACTCTGTTCGGGAATTTCGATATCAGTTGAAGCATCCCCAGTGATTTGCAAGAAGGCGCCATTTTGTTGGCCACCTTTGTGGAACTGACCAGTTGAATGCAGAAAGCGTGGACCCCAACCAAAGGTAACTGGCCGACCAATCTTTGCAGAGAGCAGCGCACGAATTTGTGCGATGGCAGCGTCATCCTTGCGATCTAGATAAGCCATGATTGCCACATATCCATTGGCGGGAATGTTTTTTGTGAAAACATCTAACGCATCGGCTAAATCTTTGCCATTGCCAAAAATCTCAATCGAGCCATCACTTTGATCTGGTACGAATTCAGGCATTATCCCCGCCCACTCTTTGAGCAGCGCTGAAGTTTGTTCTTTAGCTTCAGTTACATTGGGTTGATTAAATGGATCAATCTCTAAGGCAGATCCAACTAATGCAGTGACCCATTCCCAGATTATGAATTGAGAAGCAAGATCGGCTTCTACGACTAGATCTGCGCTACCTGCATAGGCGATTGAGAAAACACCGGGGGAACCTTGACTCTTCTCAATAACTATTGGAAGTCGACCCACTTGATTTTTTCCAGTTGACTCAGCTATTAACTGTTCTGCCCAATCACTTAACCCAGGCATTCCAGAAGCCTCATCTGTAAATGTTAGATATTGCCCTGCGCAGTAACTCAATAAGTATGCGATATCTACAACCATACTTGGGTCGGCTATGAAGGCTGATTTTGCATCACTTGCATTATCTAGAAGAACTGAAACATCAACACCGATAAGCGCTGCTGGCACTAAGCCAAAGGCACTAAGAACGCTAAACCGGCCTCCAACATTGGGATCTGCATTAATGACAGCAAAACCATTAGCACGGCTATCTTTATCTAAAGGTGAGCCAGGGTCTGTAACTATTACCATGTGGTTTTGTGGGACTAAACCGGCTTTTATCAAAGTAGATTCAAATAGAGCACGTTGAGAAGCTGTTTCAATCGTTGAACCTGATTTAGAGCTAACAACAACAATGCTTTTTCCTAAATCGCAGTCAAGTGCATGTGCTACATAGTTAGGATCTGTTGAATCTAAGATAAAGAGTTTCTTTTTAAAGCTTTGAGCGATTACCTCTGGACCAAGGGATGAGCCACCCATCCCGCACAAGATAACGTTTTCTTTGTCGCGATGCTTCGCATAAAGAGCATCTAGAGCAGGAAGCAATTCACGGGAACTTTCTGGAAGATCGATCCAATTTAAACGGATAGTTGCTTCAGCTTCAGCTTCTTTGCCCCAGATAGTTGGGTCTTTTGCGGCAAGTCGTGCGTGGGCTTGAAGCAGGGCTAGATAACGTGAATCGTTACGGTCAATTTTGCTTATTGAATCGCCAGTAATTGAAATCATGAGTTCTGAGCTGCCTTCACATTATCTAGAAGTTCATTCCATGCTTGTGCAAATTTCTTAACCCCATCGCTCTCTAACTCAGCCGTAACTGCATCAAGAGAGATGTTGAGGGATGACAGGGCTTTGAAAACATCGACGGCGGCAGAATAGTTTGACGTAATTGTGTTGCTACGGACCTTTCCATGATCAATAACTGCATCAAGAGTTGCTTGAGGCATTGTGTTTACTGTTTCGGGAGCAATGAGTTCGACCACATAACGAGTGTCATCGTATGCAGGATCCTTAACGCCCGTGGAAGCCCACAACGGACGTTGTTTGACTGCTCCTCGTTCAACCTGTGCTTGCCAACGCATGGATGAAAACTTTTCTTCAAAGAGTTGATATGCCAAATGCGCATTTGCGATTGCAGCGCTACCCAGCAAAGCAGTGGCCGCTTCAGATCCATCTTTTTTCAGCAGCGCATCAACGGCTGAATCGATACGGCTCACAAAGAATGAAGCGACGGAGTGAACATGGCCAGGATTTGTTGCTGCTTCTATGCCTGACATATAGGCATCGATTACGGCGCCATATCTCTTAACTGAAAAAATTAAAGTGACATTGACTGAAATCCCTGCAGCAATCAGAGCAGTTACTGCCGGTAAGCCTTCAATAGTTGCAGGAACTTTAATCATCAGATTCGGACGATCAACTAAGGCCCAGAGCTCTTTGCCCGCGGCGATTGTTGCCTCGGTGTCATGAGCAAGACGTGGGTCGACTTCAATGCTGACTCGACCATCGACACCCTTTGTAGATGAGTAGATATCCTTAAATAGATCACAAGCGGCGCGAACATCATCGGTAGTCAGTTTTTGAACTACGGCGTCAACGTCGGCGCTTTTCATCGAAGCGATATCTGCTGAATATTCTTGGGCTCCAGCGATTGCAGCTGCAAAGATAGATGGATTTGTAGTTACACCAACAACGCCAGAGACTGCGATACGAGATGGCAACGAATGCGTATCAGTACCGGTGATCTTGGCCCGGGATAGATCATCTAGCCAGATTGATGTTCCGCCGGCGGCAATATCTGCAACGCTCATTTATAGCGCCGCCTTGATCTTGGTAGTGATTGCTTCAACAGAGAAGCCAAATTCGTTAAATAGTTTCTTAGCATCAGCTGATGCTCCGTAATGTTCAAGTGAGATTGCGATTCCAGCATCACCAATTAACTCGCGCCAGCCCTGTGCAATGCCGACTTCAATGCTTACCTTTAAAGCAATCGATTTCGGTAGAACTGAGTCTTTGTAAGCCTGATCCTGTTCGGCAAACCATTCAAGGCATGGTGCACTTACTACACGAACTGCAATACCTTCGGCAGCTAAAGATTTTTGAACTTCTAATGCCAGTGATACTTCAGATCCTGTTGCAATCAAAATCGCTTGTGCACCCTCTGAGTCCTTGAGAATATAAGCTCCATTGGCAGTTCCGGATGCAGGTGAACAATCTGTGCGATCAAATACTGGCAAGTTTTGGCGCGATAATAAAATTCCAGTAGCCCGCCCGCGAAGAAGAATCTTCTTCCAGCTTTCAGCTACTTCATTGGCATCTCCGGGGCGAACTACATCTAGGCCTGGAATTGCACGAAGTGCTGCAAAGTGTTCGATTGGCTGATGTGTAGGACCATCTTCGCCGACTCCAATTGAATCGTGAGTCCACACAAATGTGGAGGCAACATTCATGAGCGCGGCTAATCGGACAGCCCCACGCATGTAATCACTAAAGACTGCGAATGTTCCACCAAATGAACGGCTCAATCCATGGATAGCAATTCCATTAAGAATCGAACCCATCGCATGTTCGCGGATACCGAAGTGGATTACACGTCCGTAAGGATTGGCACCTTTGATCGCACTAGTTGCCGGTAAGAAGGAACCGCCACCTTCGATGCTGGTGTTGTTTGATCCAGCTAAATCAGCCGAGCCGCCCCAAAACTCTGGCAACGTTTTTGCAATCGCATTGATGACTTGACCAGATGCAGCACGGGTTGCGACATCTTTACCCGGTGCAAAAACTGGAATCTGCGAATCCCAACCTGCAGGAAGCTCTTTAGTGCGAAGGCGTGAAAGAAGTAAAGCCTTTTCTGGGTGAGTGGTTTCCCACTGTGTAAACCTGGCATCCCAATCTGCGCGCAACTGTGCGCCACGTACTTTCACTTGGCGAGCATGTTCCAAAACTTGCGTAGGCATTGCAAAGATTTCTTGTGGGTTCAATCCCAAAGCAACTTTGGTTGCAGCGATTTCTTCATCACCAAGAGCCGATCCATGTGATCCAGCAGTTCCTTGGGCATGTGGTGCAGGCCAAGCAATGACTGATTTCATTCGAATCAATGTTGGTTTATTAGTTTCCTTCTTGGCCGCAACCATTGCAGCATCTAAAGCAACTAGATCAACATTTCCGTTTGCGGCAGCGGCGACATCAATGACATGCCAACCATAAGCGCGATAACGTGCAGATACATCTTCGGTAAATGCATTGTGCGTGTCGCCCTCAATCGATATTCGATTGTCATCGTAAATAAGATTGAGTGCTCCTAGTTCTTGCGTACCTGCAAGAGAAGATGCCTCAGCGCTAACACCCTCCTGCAAATCTCCATCAGAGCAAATGACCCAGATACTGTGATCAAAAAGTGATGCACCTGCAGGTGCATCCGGATCCAATAAACCTCGCTCATAACGTGCAGCCATCGCCATTCCAACTGCAGTGGCGACTCCTTGCCCCAATGGTCCAGTTGTCATCTCAACACCAACCGTGTGACCGTATTCGGGGTGTCCTGGCGTCAATGAACCCCATGTACGAAACTCTTGCAGATCTTTAAGTTCCAGGCCATATCCGCTTAAGTAAAGTTGGATGTACAGCGTTAACGATGAATGACCGCACGAGAGGATAAACCTATCTCTGCCAAGCCATTGTGCATCAGATGGATCATGGACTAAATGACGCTGAAATAAGTTATAGGCAACTGGTGCCAAAGACATCGCAGTGCCTGGGTGGCCATTGCCAACTTTTTGTACGGCATCTGCTGCTAATGCGCGTGCGTAGGCAACGGCGCGATCATCTAACTCTGACCAACCTGACATTGAACTCATCGAGTGATTTCCATTTCCTTAAATTGAACCGATAGCCAGATTTGCCATGCCCAAATCCAAACTAATGTTGAACCTAACAAGTGAGCGGCAACCAAAAGCTCTGGAACGCCTTGAAGATATTGAATGTAGCCAATTGCGCCTTGAGCTAGCGAAATGATGAGAAATACCAATAAGCGTTTTCTTGTGAGCGTAGATATATCTTTACGCAAGTAAAAAGCGATCGTGGAAAGAATTAGTAATACAACAGCAGAGCCATGCAACAACGCAGCTACTTGAATTCTGATGTGCAATCTCGGTGCCTGAAAATCTCCAGCATGTGGTCCAGCACCGGTTACGACTGTTCCCAAAATAATCACAGCAGTGGCCCACATCAAATGAACTTTTGAATAGCTATTGATTTGTCCACGTATGCGAGTTTTTGTTGCTGGGGCTTTTCGTCTTGAATACAGAGAAGTCGCTGCAGCTATTAAAATTGTTGAAAGAAGAAAGTGGCTAGCAACAGAGATTGGATTCAAATCGGTAAGAACTGTTATGCCACCAAGGACTCCTTGGCCGAAGATTCCCAAAAATTGGCCAAGGGCAAGAATCCGAAGATCTTTTCGCCCGGCCTTTAAGACGGCGATTAAGACGGCAATAGCGATTGCAACCATCACAAAAGTTAGTAAACGATTTGTAAACTCGATCCAAGAGTGAACGGCTCCTTCAGCCTGATTTTTAATTGGAATGTATGAGCCAGGAGTGCACTCGGGCCAGGTAGGGCAGCCAAGTCCTGAGCCGGTTAACCGGACAGCCCCGCCAGTTACCACAATTGCCGCTTGCGATATCAATAGAGCCAATGAGAGTGGGGATAAGGCCCGGGCTGCGCGAGAGGATTTCATGGCTCAACCCTATGGCTACAGCCCACCTGAGCGGGCCGAGTGGCCGAAGGTGTCGAATTACGACACAATACTGTTGTGAAAATGAGCAGCCAGCCAAGTGCAGTTCCTGGCGATGATTCACGTACCCGCGACCTAGTTGCCAGATCCATTTTGGAGAATGGACCGTCAACTGCAGCCATTCTTGGTCAACGTTTAGGCCTAACGCCTGCAGGAATTCGCCGACATTTAGATCTTCTCGTTACTGACGGGGTTTTAGAGGCACGCGAACCACACTCGGCTTTAATTCGCGGCAGAGGTCGTCCTTCAAAAGTTTTTGTAATGAGCGATAAAGGGCGCGAACAGTTCGAACATTCATATGACGACTTAGCTGTGGCAGCACTCAAATTTATGTCAGTGCACTCTGGTGAGCACCTCGTACAGGCCTTTGCGCAATCACGCGCCGAAGATATCGAACGCAAAGCGGCAATCTCAATCTCAAAGAAAAACAATAAATCTGAAGCGATTGCTGATTTCTTAAGTGAACAAGGTTATGCCGCGAGTATCCATCAAAAGCCAATGGGTGAAGAACTTTGTCAGCACCATTGTCCTATCGCACACGTTGCTTCGGAATTCCCACAACTATGTGAGGCAGAGACAGAGGCTTTGTCACGTCTTCTCGGAACACATGTTCAACGATTAGCAACCATCGCACACGGTGATGGAGTGTGCACGACTTTTATTCCAAAAACAACAGCCACTACAAAGCGAAAGGTACGTGCATGACAATCGCACATCCAGAACTCGAAGGCATCGGCAACTATGAATATGGTTGGTCAGATAAGAGCGAAGCAGGCACGAATGCTAAACGTGGACTTAATGAAGATGTCGTGCGCGATATTTCTTCAAAAAAGTCAGAGCCACAGTGGATGTTGGATTTGCGATTAAAGGGATTATCACTCTTTGAAAAGAAGCCCATGCCTAACTGGGGATCAGATCTATCTGGAATCTTCTTTGACACTATTAAATACTTTGTGCGCTCAACAGAAAAACAAGCTGCAACATGGGAAGACCTGCCTGACGAGATTAAGAATACCTATGATCGCTTAGGAATCCCTGAAGCTGAAAAACAACGCCTTGTCTCTGGCGTGGCTGCTCAATATGAATCTGAAGTCGTGTACCACTCAATCCGCGAAGACCTAGAAAAACAAGGCGTTATCTTTCTAGATACAGACAGTGCGTTAAAGCAGCACCCAGAACTATTCAAAGAGTATTTCGGAACAGTGATTCCTGTGGGCGACAATAAATTTGCCGCGCTCAACACTTCAGTCTGGTCAGGTGGTTCATTCATCTATGTACCAAAGGGTGTTCACGTCGATATTCCACTTCAGGCATATTTCCGTATTAACACTGAAAACATGGGTCAGTTCGAACGTACATTGATCATCGCCGACGAAGATTCATATATTCACTACGTAGAAGGCTGCACTGCGCCAATCTACAAATCCGATTCATTGCACTCAGCTGTAGTAGAAATTATTGTAAAAAAGGGCGCACGAGTGCGTTACACCACAATTCAAAACTGGTCTAACAATGTTTACAACTTGGTTACTAAGCGCGCTACTTGCGCTGAAGGTGCCACGATGGAATGGGTTGATGGAAACATCGGCTCTAAGGTCACAATGAAATACCCAGCAATTTTTCTCATGGGACCACATGCAAAGGGCGAAACACTTTCACTTGCATTTGCCGGTGAAGGTCAGCATCAAGATTCAGGAGCAAAGATGGTTCATGCCGCTCCTTACACATCTTCATCAGTGATCTCTAAATCTGTTGCTCGAAATGGTGGCCGTACTTCTTATCGCGGACTAGTCCAAGTTCAAGAAGGCGCGCACCATTCAAAGAGCACTGTTAAATGTGATGCTCTCCTTGTTGACACAATTTCTCGTTCAGATACATATCCTTATGTGGATATTCGTGAAGATGATGTCTCAATGGGACACGAAGCAACAGTTTCAAAGATTTCAGATGATCAGCTTTTCTATCTGATGTCACGAGGACTAACTGAAGATGAAGCAATGGCCATGATTGTTCGTGGATTTATCGAGCCAATCGCCCGTGAGCTTCCGATGGAGTATGCCCTCGAACTCAACCGTCTTATTGAACTTCAAATGGAAGGTGCAGTTGGTTAATGTCTGTTTTAACTACTAACTACTTAACGCCGACTGGGCGTGAAGAGGCATGGCGCTTCACACCGCTTAAGCGACTTCGTGGTCTGCACGATGGAACGTGCCTTGTTTCAGATCGTCATTCTCTCGTTGCAAAAGCAGCTTTACCTTCTGGTGTCACATTTACGCGTGAAGCACTTTCCCCACTTGCAACTAGCGATGATGTAATAATCGAACGCATTCGTGGTGAGGCAACAGATGTGGCTCATTTAGAAATCACCGCCAATAGTGAAGTCAAAGAACCTATCTTTCTAACTCGCTCTGGTGGTGGAATCGATAGCGCTGAACTATCTCGTGTACGCATCTCTCTAGGTTCGCACGCAGTTGCAACGGTTATCGTTGAAAACATCGGAGATACTGTTTTAGCAGAAGATTTGGAGATTTCTCTAGCGCCGGGTTCTTCACTGACATTTGTTTCCTTACAAGAGTTTGAATCAAAAACCGTTTACACAGCCCGTCACCATGCAGTTATTGACAAGGATGCAACATTTAAATCTATAACTGTCACAGTTGGGGGAGACGTTGTTCGAATTCTTCCAACAGTTGAATTCATTGCACCGGGTGCATCTGCCGAACTCCTAGGTGTCTATTTTGCAACAACGGGCCAGTTCTTTGAACACCGTATGCATGTTGACCACGCGGTTCCGCATGCAAAATCACGCGTGAATTTTAAAGGCGCACTTGCTGGCAAGGATGCACACACGGTTTGGATCGGGGATGTACTGATTCGTGCAGTCGCAGAAGGCACCGATACTTACGAACTTAATCGAAACCTTCTATTAACCGATGGCGCACGCGCAGATTCGGTCCCTAACCTTGAAATTGAAACTGGTGAAATCGTTGGCGCGGGCCATGCAAGCACCACGGGTCGCTTTGATGATGAACAGTTGTTTTATTTGATGTCTCGCGGCATCACAATGGAGAACGCTCGTCGATTAGTTGTCCGTGGATTCTTCAATGAAATCATCTCTGAAATTCAAAATGAAGAAGTTCAAGAACGGCTCATGGATCGTATTGATGGCGAACTCGAAAGAGCGGGTGCCTAAATGTCTGATCTAAATCTGGACCAATTGTCACCTGGAAAACCTATGCGCATTGAAAAAGATGGAAAAAGCATCTGCGTTGCAAAGATTGGTGATGAAGTTTTTGCCGTAGACGATATCTGTACACACTCTGATGCATCTTTATCTGAAGGTGATATTACAGATTTCAAAATTGAGTGTTGGTTACACGGTGCTGAGTTTGATCTACGCACTGGCCAAGCTTTGACCTTACCGGCCGTTCAAGCCCTTGAAACTTATGCAGTAAAGATCGACGGAAATTCCGTCACGGTAGAGATTTAGTACACGAGAAGAGAAGAGAGAATATGAGCACGCTAGAAATCCGCGGACTGCAAGTTTGCGTCAATACCGATAACGGGTCAGTCGATATTCTTAAAGGAGTTGATCTGACGATCAAATCCGGCGAGACACATGCCATCATGGGGCCTAATGGTTCTGGCAAATCAACTCTTGCTTATTCAATCGCCGGTCACCCCAAGTACACAATCACGGGTGGTTCAGTAACTCTTGATGGTGCAGATGTTCTAGAAATGACTGTAGATGAGCGCGCAAAGGCAGGGCTATTTCTTGCAATGCAGTATCCAGTTGAAGTACCTGGTGTCTCTGTGTCTAACTTCCTTCGTACTGCAGCAACTGCGCTTCGCGGAGAAGCTCCTAAGCTTCGTACTTGGGTAGCAGAAGTGAAAGAAGCGATGGAAGCACTCAATATGGATCCATCATTTGCCGCACGTAATGTTAATGAAGGTTTCTCTGGTGGTGAAAAGAAGCGCCATGAGATTATGCAGTTAGAGCTTTTAAAGCCAAAGATGGCGATTCTTGATGAGACTGATTCTGGTTTAGATGTTGATGCTTTGAGAATTGTCTCTGAGGGAGTAAATCGCGCGAAAGCCAATAACAATTTGGGCGTACTGCTCATTACGCACTACACACGAATTCTTAAGTACATTAAACCTGACTTCGTACATGTTTTTGCCAATGGTCATATCGTTGAAGAAGGTGGCCCAGATCTAGCTGACAAGCTAGAGGCAAATGGATATGCAGATTACGTGAGCAAGTAATTCCGCATGGGCTTTTCTGTCACGGATATACGTAAAGATTTTCCAATCTTTGAACGTACTATCCGTGACGGTAAAAGATTGGTCTATTTAGATAGTGGTGCTACTGCACAAAAGCCTTGGGCTGTTATCAATGCTGAGAGCGATTTTTACTCAAAACATAACGCTGCAGTTCACCGTGGCGCGCATCAATTAGCCGAGGAAGCCACAGATGCGTATGAAGGTGCGCGTGCAATCGTCGCCGAATTCATTGGCGCAGATGAAAATGAAATTATCTTCACTAAGAGCGCTACCGAATCCATCAACCTTCTTGCCTACGCTATGGGCAATGCCGAAGCGGGAAATCGTTTTGCCTTAACAAGTGCAGATTCAATCGTTGTAACTGAGATGGAGCACCACGCCAACTTGATTCCTTGGCAGCAGTTAGCTAAGCGCACGGGCGCCCAGCTTTCGTGGTTTAAAGTTACTGAGGATTCTCGTTTAGATCTTTCTAATATCGATCAAATCATCACCAGCAGTACCAAGATTGTTGCGATCACGCATCAATCAAATGTTCTTGGAACTATCAATCCATTGGAGGCGATAGCTAGACGAGCACATGAAGTTGGCGCTGTAGTGGTTCTCGATGCTTGCCAATCTGTTCCTCATATGAAAGTTGATGTCCAAGAACTTGGCGTTGATTTTCTAGCATTTTCTGGACACAAAGCAGTTGGACCAACTGGAGTCGGTGTTCTCTGGGGTAAAGCGCAGTTACTAGATGAACTTCCACCATTTCTAACAGGTGGCTCAATGGTGACGAGTGTGACAATGACTGATGCAACATGGGCGCAGGTCCCTCAAAAATTTGAAGCGGGTGTCCCCAACATGGCTCAGGCTGTCGGGCTAGGTGCGGCCTTCAACTATCTCTCTGCAATTGGTATGGATGCCATTCGTAAACATGAAATTTCCCTGACTAACTATGCATTGAAGAAAATGCTTGCGATACCAGGTATCAAAATAATTGGCCCGCAAAGCAATGAATCCCGAGGCGCAACCATCGCTTTCACCATCCAAGATATCCACCCCCACGATGTTGGTCAGTTTGTCGATAGCCAAGGTGTTGCAGTCCGGACTGGACATCACTGCGCTTGGCCGCTTGCTAAGTGCATGAATGTCCCGGCGACTACCCGCGCTTCTTTCTATCTTTATAATGACGAACATGATGTTGATGCGTTGGTTGAAGCAGTTGTAGGCGCACAGAAATACTTCGGGAGGTTCTAATGGAACTAGATTCCCTGTATCAGGAAGTTATTTTGGATCACTACAAACATCCACAGCACAAGGGATTAAGCACTGGCTTTACTGCGCAAGTCCACCACGTAAATACAAGTTGCGGCGATGAAATTACTCTCAATCTCACTATTGAAAATAATATGATCACCTCGCTGACATGGGATGGTCAAGGCTGCTCTATTTCACAGGCTAGCGTTTCAATGCTTAGCGACCTTCTGATAGGTAAAACCCTTGATGAGGCCGATGTAATCGTTAATTCATTTTCCGATCTCATGGCAAGCAAAGGCACGTCAAGTGGGGATCCAGAAATCCTTGAAGATGCAGTTGCTTTTGCTGGAGTATCAAAGTTTCCGAGCCGGGTAAAGTGTGCCCTGCTTGGATGGATGGCCTTTAAAGATGCAGCAATTCAGTCACAAGGAGAGAGCAAATGAGCACAAGCGTTGACGATGTAACCGAGGCGATGAAAGATGTCGTCGATCCCGAACTTGGTATCAACGTAGTTGATCTGGGTCTTATCTACGACGTGATGGTCGATGAAGCAAATATCGCAATCTTGAATATGACTCTTACATCAGCTGCTTGCCCGCTTCAAGATGTTATTGAAGATCAAACGCGCTCAGCATTGGCAGGAATGACTAGCGATGTGAAGATTAACTGGGTGTGGATGCCGCCTTGGGGTCCAGATAAAATCTCTGACGATGGTCGCGAGCAGTTACGCGCTCTCGGTTTCACTGTCTGAGGCCAAACTCAATAAGGTAGTCACATGTCAATGCATGCGGCTTGGATGACTCACCGTTCTATGACGGCAGATCCATCGGTAAAACAACAGAAGTTAAAGCCCGGCACAGTCAAGCGGATCTTTGCTTTTGCTCAACCATATCGGGCCAGTATTTGGATATTCCTTGTAACTGTTGTGATCGACGCCGTTTTAGTTATCGCGACTCCGCTTTTATTGCGTCAACTTATCGATGAGGGCGTAATTCCTAAAGACGGTGCCCTTGTAACTCGTTTGGCACTCTTTGTGGGATTGCTTGCAGTGGCAGATGCAGGAATGAGCATGCTCGGCCGTTATTACTCGTCACGAATAGGCGAAGGTCTTATTTATGACCTTCGCTCATTAGTCTTTGGACATGTTCAAAAACAGTCCATAGCTTTCTTCACCCGCACGCAAACCGGTGCGCTTATTTCGCGAATCAATTCTGATGTTATGGGTGCACAGCAGGCATTCACGGCTACTTTATCTGGCGTCGTAAGCAATGTTGTAAGCCTTGTTTTAGTAGGCGTGACCATGATGATTTTATCTTGGCAGATCACGATTTTTTCACTGATGCTTTTACCAATGTTCTTGATTCCTACTAAATGGGTAGGACGAAAGCTTCAAGAACTAACCCGTGACTCTTTCAATACCAACGCCGAAATGTCGAGCACGATGACTGAACGTTTTAATGTTTCAGGTGCGATGTTGGTAGCTTTATACGGTCAGCCTTCGCGAGAGCGCGAATACTTTAGATCTCGCGCACGCAAGGTTGCTGATATCGGTATCAAAATGGCGATGCTCAATCGGCTCTTCTTTATTGCACTTACAAGTGTTGCTGCCATTGCAACTGCGTTCGCATATGGCATTGGGGGACATTTAGCGATTAGCGGGGGAGTAAGCGTTGGAACCCTATTGGCTATCACCGCCCTTTTAGCTCGTCTCTATGGTCCTCTCACCGCCCTTTCAAATGTGCGCATCGATGTTATGACTTCACTTGTTTCATTTGAACGCGTTTTTGAAGTACTCGATCTTGAACCTATGGTTAAGAATCGCCTAAATGCCATCGAACTTAAAACTACACACCCAACTATTGAGTTTAAGGACGTTAGTTTTTCCTACCCACGTGCAGAAGAGATTTCATTAGCATCTCTTGAATCAGCCGCTAAACCAGAAACAATTCAAAGTGGGGAAGTACTTCGAAATCTATCTTTTAGCGCAGCGCCTGGAACTTTAACGGCATTAGTTGGTCCATCAGGGGCTGGTAAGACAACTATCAGTGCCCTACTTCCGCGACTTTACGATGTTACAACAGGAGCAATTGAAATTGATGGCCACGATATCCGTGATCTGACTCTTGAATCTTTGCGCGGGGCAATTGGCGTAGTGATGCAGGATGCGCATTTGTTCCACGAAACGATTGCAGAAAATCTCCGATATGCCAAAAATGATGCAACAGAAGATCAGATGCGACAGGCCTGTGAATCGGCGCAGATTTGGAAGTTGATTGAAAGCCTGCCTAATGGTCTAGACACGATGGTGGGTGAGCGAGGCCATCGTTTATCCGGTGGAGAAAAACAACGCCTTGCAATTGCAAGACTTCTGCTCAAATCTCCCGCCGTAGTAATTTTGGATGAAGCAACTGCACATTTGGATTCTGAAAATGAAGCATTGGTACAAGCGGCATTGCAAAGCGCCCTAAAGGGGCGTACCAGCATTGTTATTGCACATCGACTAAGTACTGTTCGAGATGCCGACCAGATTCTTGTTCTTGAAAAAGGGTCAATCGTCGAGCGCGGCAAGCATGATGAACTTGTTGCTCTGGGTGGTCTATATGCAGATCTTTATAACCGTCAGGATTTAACGGGTGCGACGAATTAGAATTCGTCCGTAGATCACAAGGCCTGCAAAGAACAACCATTGCAGTGCGTATGCCATATGGGGACCGTCGCTTAGCTCTGGAAGCTGCGCGGTAACTTTTGGTGTTAATGAAATATCAGAGCCACTGAGTAAATCGATATAGTAATTTTCGGTTTGCAACTGTGACTGGGCGTTGAGCTTTGATATCAATCCACTTCCATCGGCGGGCAGAGCAAAGAATGAGCCGCGCGGAAGTGATGAATCTAAACGTAGACGTCCAGTGATGGTTACTGAATGTGATGGCGGTGGAGTTATTGTTGGCGCGATTGTTGCATTGGCACCTGCTTTAACCCATCCTCGGTCAACCCAGAAAGTCTCGTTGTTAGCTGTTGTAAACAACGTTAAGACTTCAAAGCCATAGACACCTTCGCTGTATCTGTTGCGAAGCAGGATTTGTTGTGTGGCATCAAAGTTACCTTGGGTAGAAACGCGCTGCCATTCAAAGGCAGTTGGGGAAGCCTTCACTGAATCTAAGGCAAGAGTTGGTAGCGCAACATGCTCTTCAATCATAGAGTTGCGAGCATGTCTATCAATGCCACGATGATATTGCCACTGCGCGGCCACTAGACATAATGCAATTAGTGCAAGAGCCACTAGCGATTTAAGAAATGAATAAGCTTCGCGTTCTTTAGTCATGATTAGTCGAGGGAAAGAGGTTTCTCTTCAATAATTTGATTTTCGCGAGTAATCGTTTCACGCCCTGCATTTGCAATGACTACAGCAAAATAAGGCAATCCAACCGCGCCAGCAAGAGCGATCCATCGATATGGACTAGGCAAAATGACGGTGAGGACAAAACAAGCAGTCCTTATCATCATGGAAATGAAATAGCGTTTCTGACGACCGGCTTGATCGCGGGTGAGGGCTAATGGCGCATTAGTGATGTCGAAAATCTTCTTCTCTTTTGCCATGTCCAAAGAGTAGTGCTCGGCACACGGATGCGCTTCTTTTGAATACCTAGCGGTAACCAGTAAGTTTTCACTATGAGTTCAATAGCCTTAGTAACAGGCGGAAATCGCGGCATAGGTTTAGCGATTGCGCAGTCATTGGCACATGCGGGTCACGATGTTGTAGTCACATATCGAAGTGGCAGTGCGCCGGCGGGCTTTAAAGCTGTTGTCATGGATGTCACTGATACCGCAAGTGTTGATAAGGCCTTCGATGAAATTGAAAGCCAATGGGGAATTCCTGAAATCATCGTCGCCAACGCAGGTATCACTAAAGATGGCCTAGTAATGAGAATGAGCGATGAAGATTTTCAATCTGTTATCGATGCAAATCTCACCGGAGCATTTCGCGTTGCACGTCGAGCAACCAAGGGTTTACTCAAGCTAAAAAAGGGACGTTTGATTTTCGTGGGTTCAGTTGTTGGTGCGTTGGGCTCTGCCGGACAGGTTAATTACTCATCTTCAAAATCTGGCCTTGTTGGGATGGCGCGCTCATTTGCCCGCGAGATTGGAAGCCGCGGAATCACGGCAAATGTAATCGCCCCGGGCTTTGTCGAAACGGATATGACTTCGACTTTGGATGAAAAGCGACGCGACGAAATCGCCGGCTCAATTCCTCTAGGACGTTTTTGTTCAGCACAAGAGATTGCAGATGTTGTCAGTTTCATCGCATCACCACAAGCAAGCTATATTTCTGGAGCATTAATTCCAGTTGATGGCGGATTAGGAATGGGTCACTGATATGGGTTTACTTGATGGTAAAAAGATTCTTGTTACAGGAGTTTTAACCGATGGATCAATTGCTTTTCATATCGCACGTCTTGCACAAGAGCAGGGGGCACAAGTTGTTCTCTCATCTTTTGGTCGTGCACTTTCACTCACCACTCGTATCGCTGGACGCCTTCCACAGCCTGCTCCCATCATCGAACTCGATGTAACAAATGCTGATGATCTAGCTGCCCTTGAATCACGCGTTCGTGAGCATTTTCCAGATGGATTAGATGGTGTAGTTCATTCAATCGGCTTCGCACCTGAGGCCGCCCTTGGCGGAAATTTTCTCAATACCTCTTGGGAAGATGTATCTACCGCAATGCATGTTTCGGCATACTCTCTAAAATCATTGACGATGGCAGCGCGCCCATTATTTAATGGTGGGGGATCAGTTGTCGGTCTTGATTTTGATGCATCAGTGGCGTGGCCAAAATATGACTGGATGGGTGTAGCTAAAGCCGCCCTTGAAGCAACCTCGCGCTATCTGGCCCGCGATTTAGGCCCTGAAAATATTCGTATCAACTTAGTTGCTGCAGGTCCAATCCGTACCATCGCGGCGAAGTCGATTCCAGGTTTTGAAGAGTTTGAAAATGTATGGAATGAGCGTGCGGCGCTAGCGTGGGATGTAAATGATCCAGTGCCAGCGGCGCAAGCAGCCGTTGCGCTGTTGTCAGATTGGTTCCCAAAGACCACGGCCGAGATCATCCACGTTGATGGTGGCGTGCATGCCATGGGGGCGTAGGCCTCAATTTCACCTTTTCGAGGCTAAAGGGTAATCTTTGCCCCAGACCAGTGGCCTAACAACTACTGCAAGAGGAGTTACCGCTCCCACCTTCATCGCCACTAGTGCGAGCTGGTTTGTCGGATAGAAGATTTATTTCTTTTCTCCTTGCGGTTTTCTTTTGCAGCGCTGTAAGTCCAAAGCGTTAAACAAAGCCGAAGGAGCACAAATCACAACTGACCCGCGCATCAATGATCGTATTCGCACACCCGAAATTCGTTTGATCGGTTACACCGGCGAACAAGTTGGAGTTGTAGATATCGATACCGCGTTAAAAATGGCAGATGAAGTTGGTCTCGACTTAGTCGAAATCGCACCAGATGCTAATCCACCCGTTTGCAAGATCATGGACTTCGGCAAATATAAGTACGAAGTTGCACAGAAGGCTCGGGAAGCGCGACAGAACCAGACCCACATTGTGGTGAAGGAAGTGCGGTTAACACCAAAGATCGAAACTCATGACTACGAAACAAAACGTAGTCAGGTTGAGAAATTTCTCAAGGGTGGCGATAAGGTGAAAGTGACGATGAAGTTCCGCGGACGCGAACAAACGCGACCTGAGCTGGGCTACAAACTATTACAACGTCTTGCAGAAGATGTAAAAGAGTTTGCCTTTGTCGAATTCGCCCCTAAACAAGAGGGACGAAATATGACAATGGTTCTAGGCCCAACTAAGAAGAAGACAGAAGCAGTAGCTGAAGCAAAAGCAGCGCGTAAGGCAAAGGCCGATGCCGCAGCTGAGACAACGGATGGAGAGTAAGAAATGCCAAAGATGAAAACACATAGTGGTGCGAAGAAGACCTTCCGCATTACAGGTACTGGAAAGGTTATGCACGAGCGTGCTGGCAAGCGCCACTTACTCGAGCACAAATCTTCACGAGTCACCCGCCGTCTCTCAACTGAGAAGTCTGCAAAGCCAACCGTAACTATGACAGCCAAGCGCATGCTTGGTTTGAAGTAAGGAGCGTGAATTAAATGAGAGTAAAACGTGGAGTACATGCCGCTAAGAAGCGTCGCACAACTTTAGAACGCGCCAGCGGTTACCGCGGACAACGTTCACGTCTTTTCACAAAGGCGAAGGAACAAGTTACGCACTCAATGGTTTATGCCTTCAATGACCGTAAAGATAAGAAAGGCGATTTCCGTCGTCTTTGGATTCAGCGCATTAACGCTGGGTGCCGAGCACATGGTCTTACATACAACCGTTTCATCCAGGGCCTAAAAGCTGCTGGAGTCGAAGTTGATCGTCGTGTTCTTTCAGAGCTAGCAACAAATGATCCCGAAACATTTAAGACACTTGTTGATGTTGCTCGCAAGAGCCTCGTTTCAGCTTAATAAATTCCAATGATTGAGAGCCTTAACTCGCCACATATAGCGCGAGTTAAGGCTCTTATTGGTTCTCGGGGTACAAAGGAAAGAAAAGCTGCAGGTGTTTTTGTTGCAGAAGGAATACAGTGTGTCCGCGAAGCTTTGGTGGCAAAAGATGGTCCGCGCATCGAAACTCTTTATTTAACCGCATCCGGACGAAGTAAAGTTGAACCGTTAGCTAACTTAGATTCACTCAGTATTGTGGATGTAACTGACGAAGTTATGAAAGCCATGTCAGAGACAATTACGCCACAGGGAATTCTCGCGATCTGTTCTACACCTAAACAGAGCTTTGATTCCATCACACTCAATGGTCATCGCAAATTTATCTATCTTTCTGAAATTCAAGATCCTGGAAATGCGGGAACAATAATTCGTTCAGCCGATGCCTTTGGTATCGATGCAGTAATTACATCTCCTGGCAGCGTCGATCTATTCTCCCCAAAGGTTGTTCGCAGTACTGCGGGATCCTTATGGCATATTCCGGTATTTGAGGATGTCGAACTCTCTACTGTTCTCACATTAGGCGTTCAAGCCTTCACCCTTGGCGCTGGCGGAAGTACTACTTTGTCGCAATTAAAAGTCACGAATGACTGCGTGGCGATTTTTGGAAATGAAGCTAGGGGATTAGCAACAGGGCAAGACACTGGCGCCATCGAACAAGTCAAAATCGCTATGCCCGGAAATGCCGAAAGCCTTAATCTCTCATCGGCAGCGACCATTGTTATGTATCACCTAGCAAATATCCCATCTTCCTAAACTCTCACACGATAGAGTTCGCCATATGCGCCAAGAAGATGTCTTGCAATGGGTTAAAGATGCCCAACTAGCTTTGAGCGCGGCTACGGATTTAGATTCCCTGAAAATCGCCCGCTTGGCACATACAGGGGACAAAGCTCCAATCTCTTTAGCATCACGTGGTCTAGGTGCACTCTCACCAGAGGAAAAAGCAAGTTTCGGCAAAATCATTGGTGATGCAAAGGCAGCAATTGCCCAAGCTTTAGCGCAAGCTACTGCAAAGCTTGAGGCCGAACGCGATATGAAAGTTCTTCTAGAAGAAGTTGTCGATATAACACTTCCCGTTAATCGCAGACATCGCGGCGGGTTACATCCGATTTCGATTATTAAAAATGAAGTCTCTGATTTCTTTATCGAACAGGGTTACAGTGTTGAAGAAGGCCCCGAATTAGAATCTGGTTGGCTTAACTTTGATGCACTCAACATCCCTGCCGATCACCCAGCTCGCACGATGCAAGATACTTTCTTTATCGAACCAGTTGAATCAGGGATGGTGCTCCGTACGCACACTTCACCCGTGCAGATTCGCACGATGTTGTCTCAAACTCCACCTATCTATGTAATCTGTCCAGGTCGAACTTTCAGAGCAGATGAACTAGATGCAACACATAGTCCGGTCTTTCATCAAGTGGAGGGATTGGTAATTGATAAGGGCATCACTATGGCCCATCTCAAGGGCACCCTGGATAACTTTGCCCGCCATATGTTTGGTCCGGATGTAACCACTCGTCTACGTCCTTCATTTTTCCCTTTCACCGAGCCAAGTGCTGAAGTAGATATTTTCTTTAACAATCGCTGGATTGAGTGGGGCGGTTGTGGAATGGTTAATCCAAAGGTATTGGCAACGTGCGGCATCGATACCGATGTGTACAGCGGTTTTGCTTTTGGAATGGGACTCGAACGTACGTTAATGGTTCGCCATGGCATAACAGATATGCATGACATCGTTGAAGGCGATCTTCGTTTCACACGTCAGTTTGGAGTCGGGCTCTAATGCGCGCTCCGTTATCGTGGATTAAAGAGTTTGTAGATATCCCTACAACTATTACTGCCGATCAAATCTCTGATGGATTAATCCGAGTCGGCTTTGAAGTAGAAGAAATCATCTACCAGGGCTCAGATTTAACTGGCCCACTGAAGTTTGCGAAGGTTCTCTCAATTGAAGAGCTCACCGAACACAAGAAACCAATTCGCTATGTTGGACTTGATTGCGGTGAAAAGGAAATACGTTATGTCATCTGTGGTGCGACTAATTTTGCAGTAGGAGATCTCATTGTCGCGGCACTTCCAGGGGCTGTTCTTCCTGGTAATTTTGCAATTAGTGCCCGTGAAACTTATGGCAAGGTATCCAATGGAATGATTTGCTCTGCCCGCGAACTTGGTATTAGCGATGAACATGCGGGCATCATGGTCTTTTCCGAAGCAGATGCAAAAATCGGTGATGATGCCATCCAAGGATTACAAATTAACGATGTTGTCTTTGATGTAGCTGTTAATCCTGATCGTGGTTATGCACTTAGTATCCGCGGAATCGCACGTGAAGTCGCGGGATCACTTGGATTGAAATTTACAGATCCTGTAGATGCGCTTAGAAATTTAGAGTTTAAAGAAACGGGTCAAGGCGTTAGCGCCCGTATCGCCGATTCCTCTACGGCATCGGTCTTCTACCTTCGCACACTCTCAAACTTTGATCCAAAGGCCACAACGCCTTTATGGATGCGTCGACGTATCGAGAAAATGGGGATGCGCTCGATTTCACTCGTTGTCGATGTTACAAACTATGTAATGCTGGAACTGGGCCAGCCGCTTCATGCATTTGATAAATCTAAAATTAGGGGTGGCTTAACAGTTAAGCGCGCAGAAAAAGCGCAGCCATTTACAACTTTAGATGGCCAAATTCGTCAATTAGATCCAGATGATTTGATGGTCTGTGACGATGAAGCGCCATTAGCACTTGCCGGAACAATGGGCGGGCTCTCCTCTGAAATTACTGCAAGCACAACAGATATCGCCCTTGAAGCAGTTCGATTCGAACCTATCTGTATCGCAAAAAATTCACGTCGCCATAAACTTTCATCTGAAGCATCTCGTCGTCTCGAGCGCAGTGTTGATCCATCACTAGCTCAGTTCGCATCAGCACGTTTTGTTCAATTGCTTACTGAAAATAGTTCAGCCCAACATGTGGCAACGGTTGTTGCAGGAGAGCCTGTTTACGCCCCTGTTGTAACGATCGATCCAACCTACATCTCTAAAATTCTTGGCTTTGATGTATCCAGTTCAGAAGTTGCTCGCATTCTTCGTCTCATTGGTTGTGACGTAGATGAAAAAACTTGGGCCATTGATCCTCCATCATGGCGCTCTGATTTACTGACCGCAGCAGATTTCACTGAAGAAGTAGCCCGCATGCTTGGATACGACAAGATTCCATCTATCTTGCCGCCCCGTCCACTGCACGCATCTTTAACTCCTACACAAAAGCGTCGCAGAGCAGTTGCCACAATGTTGGCAAGTCGAGGTTTAGCTGAAGTTCAAACATTCCCATTTACCAACCAAGAGACTATCGATTCCATGGGTTTCCTCGGCGAACGTGCAGCTACATACACAATCGCCAATCCAATGTCTGAAGAGTTTCCACTTATGCGGGTGCATTTGGTTCCAGGTTTGATTGAAGTTGCCCAGCGCAATATCAGCCGTGGAGCAAAAGATTTCGCAATCTTTGAGATGGGTTCAATCTTTCGAAGTTCTCAGAAATTAGTTCCTGCCATTTCTCCAGATCTTTCAAAGCGACCGGATCAAAAGATTATCGATCAAATCTTTGTCTCTGTACCACCACAGGCTTATCACGTAGCGGGCTTGCTCGTAGGAAAGATTGAGAATGAAAACTGGCAAGGAAAAGCCCGTGCATACACATGGCATGATGCCATTGAGTATGCGCACGACATTCTTGCCCTCTGCAATCTTGAATGGAGCATCAAGCGCTCTGACTTTGCTCCTTGGCATCCCGGTCGTTGCGCTGAATTAATTGTCAATGGCAAGGCCGTGGCCCATGCTGGTGAACTTCACCCACGAATCATCGCTAAATATGGATTACCCGAACGAAGTGTTGCCTTTGCCGTTGGGTTGAGCGCACTCGCCGAATCCGCGTTGGTACGTCCAACTACCGTTGGAACCATGCCAGCTGCATTACAAGATGTTGCATTAATAGTTAATGCAGATGTTTCTGCACATGATGTTGAAGCTGCACTACGCGAAGGGGCAGGGGCCTTGCTTGAGTCAATCACTCTCTTTGATCGCTACGACAAGATCGGCGATGGCAAGATCTCTCTAGCTTTCTCTCTTGTATTCCGGGCCCCCGATCGAACGCTTACTGGTGATGAGGTCTCTGCCATGCGCGAGGCGGCGACATCAGTTGCAGCCACAAAGTGCGGAGCCGTACTCCGTACCGCATAAATATGCAGGTGTTTGCATAAATATCGATTGACCTTTATGCTTGTTCCATGAAAACAGCGGTTATCGGAGCAAGTGGCTATGCCGGGGGAGAACTCCTTCGTTTGTTAGCGGTTCATCCTCATTTTGAAGTCACAGCTATCAGCGCGTATTCCAACGCCGGCGAGCTAATAACATCGGTTCACCCACACTTAACCACTCATAACGGTGACAAGTTTGCAGCTGTTACGGAGATTGATTTTTCAGATATCGAGCTGGTCTTCATCGCATTACCTCATGGAGAATCTGCAGCAATAATCGAAAATATTCCTAGCTCGGCAAAGATCGTTGATCTGGGTGCAGATTACAGATTAGAGAACCCGGCGCAGTGGCAAAAATATTATGGCGGAACCCATGCAGGCTCCTGGGTTTATGGTTTACCAGAGCTTTCAGCTGGTGCGCGCAAAGCAATAGCGCAGCAAACAAGAGTGGCAAATCCTGGCTGTTATGCAACAGCGATCGCACTTGGTTGTTCACCTGCCGTTGATTTCATAGATGTCAGCGACGTAGTAGTCGTTGCAGCATCCGGTACTACAGGTGCCGGTCGCAGCGCAAAGATAAATCTTATTGCTAGCGAAGTCATGGGCTCACTTACATCGTATAAATTCGGGGGAGCACATCAGCACACTCCTGAAATTGAGCAATCGCTTTCTGCAGTCGCGGGCAAGCCAGTATCAATCTCTTTTACCCCAATTCTTGCGCCTATGCCAAGGGGAATACTTGCAACTATTACTGCAAAATTAGTTAAATCAATGACAACCGAACAAGTGCATTCTGCTTTCGTGCAAGCTTATGCCGACGAATATTTCGTCGATGTGCTTCCCATGGGGCAGATGCCAAAGACTGGATCGGTTACAGGTTCTAATAAAGTGCAGATTCAAGTTGCTGTTGATTCGCATTCAAATCGCCTGGTTATTAGTGTGGCAATCGATAACTTGGGTAAAGGCGCTGCCAGCCAAGCGATCCAAAATGCAAATATCATCACTGGTTTTCACGAGGGCTCTGGACTATCAAATGATGGATTAGGGGTATGAAACTACCTTTAGGTTTTACTGGCTCTGCATATGCTGCAGGGCTTAAAAGCACAGGCGCACTGGATTTAACTGTGATTTCTAACGCTGGGCCGTCATTTTTCGGCACTGCTGTATTTACTTCTAACAAAGTTGTTGCAGCTCCTGTGATCTGGAGCAAGCAGGTAGTTAAGGAAGAGATCGTTCGTGCAGTTGTTTTGAACTCTGGTGGTGCAAATGCATGTACCGGGCCACAGGGTTTTGCAGACACTCATAAAACCGCCGAAGTAGTAGGCGACCTATTAAATATCTCCGCAGGTGAAGTTGTAGTTTGTTCTACGGGTCTGATCGGTGAATTACTGCCCATGCAAAAAATCATAACCGGACTCGAGACAATTGCTTCTAACCTTCATGCTGATTCATTGGATGATTGTGCGCGGGCGATTATGACGACGGACTCGGTTCCAAAAATCGCCCAGGCTTCGTTAGGTTCTGTGAACTTTGCCGGCATTGCAAAAGGTGCGGGAATGTTAGCGCCAGCACTTGCAACAATGTTGTCAGTAGTAATGACAGATGCAGCGGTCAGCGAAAATGCAGCCAGCATCTTTTCTACAGTTACTGATCGCACTTACAACCGTATTGATTCTGATGGCTGCACATCAACTAATGACACCGTCGTATTCATGGCCTCAGGTGCATCTGGTGTGCAGATATCTGACCAAGATTTAGAGAAGACCTTGATGCAGGTTTGTGGATCTCTAGCGCAGCAGTTAATTGCAGATGCTGAAGGTTCTACTAAATCTGTTGCTATCACGGTAAAGAATGCAGTTACTGAAAAGGATGCTGTTGCAATAGCACGGGCATGTGCGCGCAATAATCTTCTCAAGGCGGCGATTTTTGGAGGCGATCCCAACTGGGGCAGAGTACTTGCCGCCGTTGGTACTGCAGATGCGCATATGGAGCCGCTAGCTATTGATGTTTGTCTTAACGGCATCCAGGTCTGTACCAACAGCGCGCCGGATGTTGATAAATCACAGGTCGACTTCTCTGATCGGCTAGTCGAAATTGTCATTGACTTAAAAGTTGGTCATGAAAGTGCAACGGTTATGACAAATGATTTGAGTCATGATTATGTCCACGAGAACTCGGCATACTCAACATGATTGTTGTGAAATTCGGTGGGCATGCCATGAATGATGAAAACGGTGCTTTTGCTAAAGCCATTGCTGCGGTACAAACAACTGGAGAATCTGTGGTTGTAGTCCACGGCGGTGGCCCACAGATCGATGCCGCTTTAAAAGCTAAGGGGATCCAAAGCTCATTCGTCGGCGGTTTCCGTTATACAACTGCGCAAATTTTTGATGTAGTCGAACAGGTTTTAGCGCGCGAAGTAGGACCGGCAGTTGCACAAACGCTTAACAACAGCGGTATCAAAGCACAAGCAATCTCAGGCCGCGAACTTCCAACTTTAGTTTCAACAAGAAAGAGCTCCCTTGTAGATGGCACGAGCGCCGATCTTGGTCAAGTAGGTGATGTTGTCGCAGTAGATGTCTCACAAATCAATGCTCTGCTTGAATCAGGAGTTGTTCCTGTTGTCGCACCGATAAGTGCTGATCAAAATTCAACTCATGGATTAAATGTCAATGCCGACTTAGCTGCCGCAGCTATCGCTGGCGCAGTCGATGCTTCTTCATTAATCATCATGACTGATGTTGCAGGGATTTATCGTAATTGGCCAGAGATTGATTCACTCATCGATGTCATAAGTGCAGGAGAACTCGCATCCTTGAAATCAACATTTGCGCAAGGTATGGCACCAAAAGTTCAGGCTGCATTAGATGCAATTGCAGCAGGGGCCAAGGCAGTACGAATAATCGATGGGACGGAACCAGATAGTTTTGCTCAAGCTCTTCTAGGAAAAGGTGGAACGTTGGTGGTTGCATGAAAAACGTCGATTACATTAAAACTTGGCAGCAGACAACGCAAAATAACTACGGAATTCCCGCTTTAGCCTTGGTTAAAGGAAAAGGCCTAGTTGTAACAGATGCTGATGGCAAGCAGTATCTAGATTTCCTGGGCGGCATAGCTACTAATGTTTTAGGTCATGCTCACCCGGCAATAGTCAAAGCAGTAAGTAAACAGATCGCTCAGTTGGGCCACGTCAGCAACTTCTACGCGCACCCAAATGCTTTGGCTCTTGCAAGTAAATTGATAGCAATGACTGGCGATAAAACTGCACGAGTATTTTTCTGTCAATCAGGTGCTGAAGCCAATGAAGCTGCGCTCAAACTCTCTCGCCGTAGCGGACGTAACCGTGTAATCGCTGCCCAGGGTGCGTTTCATGGCCGGACCATAGGAGCTCTTTCGATGACGGGCCAACCTGCAAAACGCGAGCCCTTCCTCCCTTTACTTAAAGGAGTCAAACATGTTGCATTTGGTGACATCGATGCTATGCGCCGTGCAATAAACAGAAAGACAGCGATGGTAATTCTTGAACCGATCATGGGTGAAGCCGGAGTCATAATTCCGCCAACTGATTACTTGGCTGCTGTGCGTGAGCTCTGCGACAAACATGGTGCACTTCTTGTAATCGATGCCGTACAAACAGGTATGGGCCGTACCGGTGATTGGTTTGGATATGAATACTCTGGGATCAAGCCCGATGTGATCACAGTTGCAAAAGGTTTAGGTGGTGGATTACCACTAGGTGCAATGATTGCACTTGGTAATGCAGCAACTTTATTTCAACCAGGTGATCATGGTTCAACTTTTGGTGGCAATCCCGTAACAACGGCTGCGGGTTTAGCGGCGGTATCTGTAATTGAAAAAGAGAAGTTAATGAAAAAAGCTGTAATACATCATGAAAACCTATTAACTGATATCGCATTGATTCCTGGGGTCAAAGAGGTGCGTGGTGCAGGACTTCTAATAGGCATCGAACTTGATAAGAACAATGCCAGCGATATTGCCAAATTGATGATGGATGCTGGTGTTCTAGTTAATGCAGCCAATGCTTCAACTATTCGTATTGCACCTGCGCTGACTGTAAGCCCGGCCCAAATCAAGAAGTTCATATCAGTTTTACGAAAGGTGCTTAGTGATGACAAGTAATACAACCAATCTTTCGGCACGCCGAGCAAAGGCAATTGCACTTATTCAATCTGGTGTTATTCATTCGCAATCTGACTTAGTGAAGGCGCTTAAGAAAAACGGATATCAAGTTACGCAAGCAACTGCCAGTCGCGACTTAGAGGAGATTGGCGCTGTTCGTGCACGTGGAAAAAATGGCGAATCGATCTATCAAATTAGCGATTCCTCCGACGATGCCTTATCGCGAATCAACCCCGTTCCCTCGAAGTTGATTCTCTCCATTGATCACAGTGCGAATCTGGCAGTGATTCATACCCCACCGGGTGCGGCTCAATTTGTTGCCAGCTCACTTGACCATGCCAATCTGACCGGGGTAATTGGAACCATCGCTGGCGACGACACGATTATCCTTGTATCCAAGAAAGCCACCGGTGGAGCGCAATTAGCGAAAGAATTGCTGGCATACGCGGCAACAAAGAATGGGAGAAAGTAGATGGCGCTTTGGGGCGGACGCTTTAGTGCAGACCCGGTCGATGCTGTCTTTGCCCTCTCTCGTAGCGTTCATTTCGATTGGCGGCTGGCGCCCTATGACATTCGCTCCTCTATGGCCCATCTTTCTGTGCTCGAATCCAGTTCACTCATCAGCAAAGATGATGCCGCCTCGATTCGCACTGCGCTAAAACAGCTCTCCGTAGAAGTTCATAACGGCTCATTCACGGCCGCGGCTAACGATGAGGATGTTCACAGCGCCCTCGAACGGGGATTAACTCAAAAACTCGGAGCCGTTGGGGGAGCCCTCCGTGCTGGCCGTTCAAGAAATGACCAAGTAACTACCGATCTTCGTCTTTTTACAATCGATCACATGCTCGAAATCGCATCTCTACTCACGCAACTTAACTCTGCGGTTTTGGATAAAGCAAGCGAATACATCAATGACAGTGCGCCAGGCTTTACACATATTCAGCATGCGCAACCAGTCTCTTTTGCTCACGAAATTGCTAAACACGCACAAGCTTTTTCACGCGACCTCGATCGTATTAACGATTGGTTTAAACGCGCATCAGTAAGTTCACTTGGTGCTGGAGCATTAGCTGGTTCATCTCTTCCATTAGATCCAGCTTTTACCGCCAAGAATTTGGGCTTTGATTCAGTATTTGCAAACAGTATTGATGCAGTCAGCGATCGTGACTATGTTGCAGAAGCTCTGTTCATCTTTGCAACAATCGGAGTTCACCTCTCACGAATCGGTGAAGAGTGGACTTTATGGGCATCAACTGAATTTGCTTGGGCGCAAGTTGCCGATGAATATTCGACGGGCTCATCAATTATGCCTCAAAAGAAAAATCCCGATATGGCTGAACTTGCACGAGGAAAATCTGGTCGACTTATCGGAAATCTCGTTTCTGTTTTAACGATGCTTAAAGGATTGCCCTTTGCGTATAATCGCGATCTTCAAGAGGACAAAGAACCTTTATTTGACAGTATCGACACTTTGTTGTTAGTTCTTCCAGCCGTTACTGGAATGGTTGCCACTACTAACTTTGATCGCGAAAAAATGGCACTAGCTGCGCCAATGGGTTTTTCATTAGCAACTGAAATCGCTGATTACTTAGTTCGTAAAAATATCCCATTCGCATCGGCGCATGACGCGGCAGGTAAATGTGTTTCGATATGTGAAAGCTCTGGCCGGCAACTTCACCAACTTACCGATCTCGAATTTTCCGCTGTTCATTCATCACTAGATGGGGGAGTGCGCGAAGTCCTAACAGTTGCAGGGGCACTGAGCTCACGGACTACATCAGGTGGAACCGCGCCGGTATTAGTGGCCCAACAAATCAAAGTTGCACAAGCAAATACACAATCGCAGGCAAAGAAAATAGCCGACAAGCAGGTGGCGTTTTCAGAGATGATGGGTGCATGAACCTCCTAGAAGATCTACGTTGGCGCGGATTATTGGCGCAATCAACTGATGAAGCCGCTCTCCTTGAATCACTCAAGAAACCAATAACTCTCTATGTGGGTTTCGATCCAACTGCGCCATCACTACACGTAGGCAACTTGGTCGTACTGCTTGTTCTGCGCCGTTTTCAATTGGCTGGGCACAATCCCATTGCTTTAGTTGGTGGAGCTACGGGCTTAGTCGGAGATCCCAGCGGCAAAAACGAAGAGCGCACACTTAACAGCAGCGAAATCGTTGAAGGTTGGGTTAACCGAATTCGCAAACAAGTATCGGCATTTTTAGATTTTGACGCTGCACCAAATAAGGCCGTCGTTGTAAATAACTTGGACTGGACTTCACCACTGAGTGCAATCGAATTCTTACGCGACATAGGTAAGCATTTCAGCGTTAATCAAATGCTTTCTAAAGACTCAGTAGCAGCGCGTCTTGAAGCTGGTGGAATTTCTTACACAGAGTTCTCCTACCAAGTGTTGCAGTCATATGATTTCCTCGAACTCTACCGTCGCAATAACTGCACATTGCAATTAGGTGGTTCTGATCAGTGGGGAAATATCGTTGCAGGTCTTGATTTAATACGACGTGTCGAACAAGGCAGTGGTCATGCTTTAACCGTTCCACTTTTAACGAAAACTGACGGTACAAAGTTTGGAAAAACCTCCGGGGGATCAGTTTGGCTAGATCCAGAAATGACTTCACCGTATGCATTTTTTCAGTACTGGTTAAATACTGATGATAAAGATGTCATTAACTTTTTAAAGGTCTTTTCCTTTAAATCACATGAAGAAATTACAGAGTTAGAAATCGCACACAATGCTAATCCTGGTTTACGTGAAGCTCATCGTGCACTTGCTCGCGAATTAACTTCATTAGTTCATTCAGAACAAACAACAGTTCGCGTAGAAGCTGCAGCTCGTGCATTATTTGGTCAAGGCGATCTCAACGAACTCGATGAAGAAACACTTGCCGGTGCACTTGCAGAGCTTCCACGAACAACAGTTTCCAAAGATCAACCAATCCCTACGTGGGTTGATCTCTTATCAGCAACTGGGGTTGTAGATTCAAAATCAGCTGCGCGCCGCATCGTAAAAGAAGGTGGCGCATATCTCAATAATGAAAAGATCTCTGGTGAAGACTTTGCACCCTCGAAATCTGACTTTTTATGCGGCAAATATGCGATTTTACGCAAAGGTAAGCGAGATCTAGCGGCAGTGGAGTTAATTTAGGCACTTTCCCCGAGGGCGAATTACGCTAGCGGGCTAATGTAATTCACGGTATTTCCTATTTGTATAAAAGTCCAACTATCCCGATTTGACCCTTATGCAGGCGCGGGTTATAGTTCCACTCTTGTTGTGAATCGGACTATTTAGGCCGAACAGCATTGATTCCCAGAGCTAGAGCTTC
>CAITQC010000014.1 GCA_903894425.1 uncultured Actinomycetes bacterium | reverse complement strand
GATCCAACTTGGCGAGTACTTGAAGCAGTTGAAAAGATTGCTAACCGTGTTGAAATCGGCGGCGGGCGTGAACTATCAGCCTCTCAGCTGTGTGAGCGGTTGGGTTTTGATCGCGAATCTCAGTGGACCCCGGTTGGTGATTTATCGGGTGGTGAAAAACGCCGACTTCAACTAACCCGCTTGCTGATGGATAGTCCCAACGTTTTGTTGCTGGATGAGCCAACAAATGATTTTGATATCGAAACTCTTACCGAACTTGAAGATTTACTTGATAGCTATGGTGGAACCCTGATTGTTATTTCCCACGACAGATATTTCCTCGAACGAGTATGCGACCGATTTGTCGGCTTGTTAGGAGATAAAAAGGTACGTGATCTTCCACGCGGAGTCGATGAATATCTTGAACTGCGCCACGAAGCTACACAGCCGACTACGACTTCTACAAAAGAGAAGAAGAGTTCAAATGCGGCTGAAGAGCGCCAATTAAAGAAAGACAAAGTAAGACTTGATCGACAGATGGAGAAGGCCGATTCGCGAATCGCCGAATTAGAGGCCGAGCAAGAAAATGCAGCCTTTGATGCTGACCGCCTGCACATGATCACCAATGAGCTAACAAACCTAAGAGCTGAGAAAAATAAACTCGAAGAAGAATGGCTTCACGTCACGGTTTTGCTTGAAGGGTAAGTTAAAGTTGGCGCTATGAGTCAAATATCGCATGGCATTGAAGTAATACTCTTTCGTTCTCGCTTTTTGCTAGCTCCGCTTTACCTTGGCTTAGTCGGCGCTTTAGTACTGCTGGGCTATCGATTTATAGTTGAATTTTTTCACTTGGCTGAAAAAATCGGTGAAGCGACACCTCAGAGTTTTACTTTAGATCTTCTTGCTCTCCTAGATTTAACTCTGCTTGCCAACCTTATTTTGATGGTGATTTTCGCTGGATATGAAAACTTTGTCTCGCGCATCGATGTTGCTACCGAATCAAAGGATCGCCCGCATTGGATGGGAACAATCGACTTTAGCGGACTTAAAATTAAGCTCATTGGTTCTTTAGTAGCAATTTCAGTGATCGAACTACTTAAAGACTTTATTGAATTATCCGGAGAAGACCATGTTGGTGCTGGAACTAAATGGAGAATCGTTATTCACCTAACATTTGTGGCTTCTGGCGTCCTATTTGCATTGATGGATTGGATTGCAGATAAGCGAGAATTCCACGGCACGCATCAATAAATGCGCCTTGATCTATTAGCAGCTCTTTCTGGCGTGATGATTGCGCTTCAGGCGCGCGCTAATGGTGAGCTTTCGCATAGGTTAAATAATGGTTTAGAAGCCGCGCTAGTTTCATTTGGATCAGGGCTAATAATTATCACTGCAATTGCCATATTTAATCCTTCAATCAAAGAGGGTATTCATAATCTGCGCATTGCAATTGCTAGTAAAGAGATTGCCCGTTGGAAACTACTTGCCGGAGCGCTGGGTGGCAGCTTTGTAGCCATACAAACAAATATTGTTCCCTTAATTGGTGTCGCAATTTATTCAGTGGCATCAATTGCAGGTCAAACAGCGATGTCACTTATTGTTGATCGAATTGGGCTTACCGGTGGCGGAAAAAAGCTGATTTCACCCCGGCGCATAGCTGCTGCGGTATTAACAGTCGTAGCGGTTTTAGTTTCAGTCTTTGATCGAATCGATGCACAAAATCTATCTATGGTGGCAGTAATACTTGGATGTATTGCTGGGGCTGTGGTCGGCGTTCAAAGAGCACTGAATGGACAGATTAATGAATATTCCCATCAGAGTTTTACGACTTCGCTACTTAATTTTATAACTGGAACAGCGCTACTTGTGCTCTTGATTATCGGTGGGATAGTTATGGGCAAGATTGAATTAGTTGCCTTGCCTGTAGGGCCTTGGTGGATTTATACCGGTGGAGTTATTGGAGTTATCTATATTGCTTTTACCTCAACGATTGTTCAACATCTGGGTGTTTTAACTTTCACGCTTTTTAGTGTTGGCGGTCAGTTGGTTGGTTCCTTAGTAATTGACTTAATTTCACCAACAGATGGCGTACGCGTGAGTGCTTACTTAGTTACAGGAATTGTGATGACGTACTTAGGTGTTATCGCCGGTGGCGTAAGTAGTTCACGAGTGCGGAAACCAGTGAGGCACAAATAAAGAAAGCTGCAATTGCATATGACCAGGTTTTAACCCAGGGCAATGTTGCTGCGTAATACCCCGCAAGAGTAATTCCGACGCCCCATAACAATGCACCAAGTGCATTTGCAGATAGGAATTTGTAGTAATTCATCTTTGATGCACCGGCAATAGGCGGAACAAAGGTACGGATCCATGGGAAGAAGCGGGCAGCGACTACGGCCCACCAGCCCGTCTGCTCATAGAAGCGTTCCGAGCGAGCGATCATGCTTTGCATGCGCGGAGAGTCATGTTTTTCTAGATATGGCCTGCCCACTAAGCGCCCTAGAACAAAGCCGATCTGATCTCCAAAAAAAGCAGCGATAAAGATGGTGCTGACAAGAATGACAATATTTACATCACCATGGGCTGCTGCAACTAGACCTGCACTAAAGAGAATTGAATCCCCTGGCAAGAAAAAGCCGAAAAGAACTCCAGTTTCAAAAAAAATGATTGCGCCAGTGACCAAGTAGACCAAGTAAGGAGCAAGATTTGAAAGTTGTGCATCAAATGATGCGGCTAGTTCAATCACACTGATTTCTTAACCGCGGCCGCTACAGCCTTTGTAACTGTTGGATCAAAGACACTTGGAACGATAAAGGATGCATTGAGTTGCTCAGGGGATACACAATCAGCGATGGCTTCTGCGGCGGCAACTAGTAATTGGTCAGTAATCTTATTGGCATTAGCATCAAGTAGACCGCGGAAGATTCCAGGGAATGCCAAAACATTATTAATCTGATTTGGTTGATCGCTTCGGCCAGTTGCGACCACCGTTGCATATTTACGGGCAATTACAGGATCGACCTCGGGATCAGGGTTTGCCAATGCAAAAATAATTGCATCTTTAGCCATATGCGAAATATCTGCTTCTTTAAGAATATTTGGTGCACTAACCCCAATAAAGACATCTGCGTCGACTAGGGCTTCGGGCATAGTTCCAATGAAGTTATCTGGGTTGCTGTTATCAATAAACCACTGTTGCATTGAATCCTCAGATTTCATTGTGTTATGAATAACACCGTGATGATTGAATCCAACTATATTTTTAGCGCCACTGAGAGTTAGCAAACGTGCAATTGCATTTCCAGCTGCTCCAACACCACTTAGAACAATCTTTACTGAACCTAAATCTTTATTGACTAATTTGAGTGCGTTGCGCAATGCAGCAAGAACAACAATCGCGGTTCCATGTTGATCATCGTGGAAGACTGGAATATCAAGCAGCTCTCGCAATCGGCGCTCCACCTCAAAACAACGTGGAGCAGAGATATCTTCCAAATTGATTCCGCCATAGACTGGTGCAATTAACTGAACCGTGCGAACAATTTCATCAACATCCTGTGTGTCCAAACAAACTGGCCAAGCATCTACATCGGCAAAGCGCTTAAATAAGGCGGCTTTTCCCTCCATAACAGGCAGAGCAGCAGCGGGGCCGATATTTCCAAGACCTAAAACTGCGGAACCATCTGTAACAACGGCAACGGTATTGCGCTTAATAGTTAAGCGGCGAGCATCGGCTGGATCGGCAACTATTGCCTGGCAGATACGTGCGACACCAGGTGTGTACGCGCGTGATAAATCATCACGGGTTTTCAATGGGACTTTTGATTGGATTTCAATCTTGCCACCAAGGTGTAATAAGAATGTACGGTCGCTTACTTTGCGAACCGTTAAATCGGGGTTCTTTGCAAGAGCAACAGTAATTTGATCGGCATGATCTGAATCGATAGTGTCGCAAGTTATATCAATAACAACTTTTTCAAGTAGAGATTCAACAACATCCAGTGCCGTGATTGTTGCACCAGCTGCAGTAATAACTGTTGTTGCAAGTGCTACAGGTTGTGCAGAGGGAGGACCTTCAACACGAATAGTGATTCCATATCCTGGTGACGTGGCGGCCATTTACACAACTCCATAAAGACGATCGCCCGCATCGCCTAAGCCAGGAACGATATAGCCGTTCTCATTAAGCTTTTCATCAAGTGCGCCAGTAACTAAATTGATTGGCACTTTACTTCCAGAGAATTCATCTTGCACAGCTTTTATACCTTCCGGTGCAGACAAGATGCAGATTGCAGTAATTTCAGTTGCGCCAAGTTCGAGCAAGTAGTGAAAAGCTGCGATTAAAGTTCCACCTGTTGCAAGCATTGGATCAAGTACGAAAACGTGGCGACCAGATAGATCTTCAGGCAAACGATTGGCATAAGTACTTGCCTTCAAAGTTGTTTCGTCTCGAACCATGCCGAGGAATCCAACTTCAGCGTTTGGCATCAACTTACTCATACCTTCGAGCATCCCAAGGCCTGCGCGCAAAATTGGCACAACAACGGGACGGGGCTCGGCCATCTTTAAACCTTTAGTTTTTGTAACAGGTGTTGTGATTTCAACAATATGTGTACGAATATCGCGAGTTGCTTCATAGGCGAGGAGTGTTACGAGTTCCTCAACAAGGCGGCGAAATGTAGGCGAATCGGTTCTTTCATCGCGCAAAACAGTCAATTTGTGGGCGATAAGTGGGTGATTGGCAACATGAACTTTCATGGGCCTTACCCTACAGGGCTTTCAATCCATTCCAATGAGTGGAATCATCTGAACATGGCTGATTTCGATGACGACCTCGTAGAAGACATCGAAGAGTTTGATGTTCTAAATGACGATGCCCCAAAAGTAACCAGCCTCACAAATGAGTTAGATATAGGTGTTGCGGCCTGGCATGAAGATGGGCGTTGGACATTAGGAATCTTGCCTGATCCAAATGATATTACTCAAGTTATTACACGCCTAAAAGCACAACAGACTAATGGTGGGTCGATAGCGCTAATTTCAATTGATGAAGAGTTTTTTATTTTAATTCGAGTCTTAGGCGCTCATATCTCCCTTTTCTTAAGTGATGCAACAGCAGCGTTAGATTATGAAGTTGCTGAAGAGCTACTAGAGATTGCAGATATTCCTCTTCCTGAAGATGATGATGAATCAGGCCCAATTGGCCAACTCGAAATACTTGCAGATCTTGGATTAAGCGGCATGGAGATTTCAGCGTTGTGCGATGACGAAGAATTATTTCCAGATGAACAACTTGAAGCGATTGCTAATCGACTTGGATTTGGCGATCAGTTTGCGGAGTTATTAGAGCTGTGAACGATCAAGAAATAATGCGGGCAGCGTTAGCTGTTGCGCAGAACGCTAATGCCAGCGGAGATGTTCCTGTCGGTGCAATCATTGTTAACAAAAACGGCGAGGTAATTGCAACCGGGTGTAATGAACGTGAATTACACAATGACCCAACTGCACATGCAGAAATTGTTGCAATACGTCGAGCCGCAGAAAAAGTAGGAGAGTGGCGATTGGAAGATCACACCATCGTTGTAACACTTGAACCTTGCCCAATGTGTGCCGGCGCAATTGCACAGTCACGAATCTCAACCTTAATTTTCGGTGCATGGGATGAAAAGGCTGGCGCAGTAGGATCTGTGTGGGATTTGATTCGCGATCCCCGCGCACTTAATAAAGTAGAAGTACGTGGCGGAGTGCTTGCCGATGAGTGTTCAGCGGTTTTAAAGAGTTTTATACAAGGAGTTCGTAAGAAGGATTAAGAATCACCAATGAGCCATCTTCTTCGCCGACCATTCCCTCAGCACGCATCTGTGAACCAACTTCAAGACCAGCGATTTCGCGTCGACCTAAGAATTGCAATGACACTCCACCGGTTTCATCCCAAATCTCTACCTGAAGAGATGGAGCTGAACCACGTGGAGCAGTCTTAATTGAAGTAACCCGACCATGTACCTGCGCACGCTTGCGCCATTGAATTTGGCCAATCTTTGTAACATCTTCTGCGTAATGACTAATTGGTTCGACATTTAATGGTGCAGTAGATTTTGGTTGAGGTGCTAAAGCTTTGATTACCTGTTTGACTTCATGGGAATGATGCACATCAAGTGCTGAACCGGAAGTTATTCGATCAACATCGAATGGAACAATTGTCGCAACCACACGTGGCAATTGTGAAATTGGTGCTGCGATTTGCTCTGCGGTTTGATCATGAAGCAAGCGACCCAAGAACCGAGAGTAAGAACGGCGAGGCAATAACAGAGTTAGTTCAACCGCTTCCTTTTCAGTCATTCGAATTGCGTAGTCAAGGGCTGAGTTGGCAAGGCGTCGATCAGGGCAGTCAATAAGTTCAAGCGTCACATCATCAAGTGCATCAGATAACGCCCATGCCTTTTGTATTGCTTCAGCATGCAGATCATCGATAACAAAGTGAACCGCTGCCAAATTACGTGGTTTCAAACTTCGTGCATAACGAATCGCACCAACAGTTGCGATATCAACGCTATCTACAAGAACAGTAACGTCGTGACGCGCAATGGATGTGGCGCGCTCCTGATGCGTTTTTACGGTTAACGCCTCTTGTTCGCGATCATATTGACGGCGTAAACGTAAGAATGTTATTACCAATATTGGAGCTGTAACTAATACGAGCCAAGCACCCTCTGTAAATTTAACAACTGAGAAAATAATTACAACAACAAATGAAATTGAACCTGAAAGCCCATTGATAAGCACCTTGAATTTCCACTGGCCTTCTTTGTGGCGAAGTGCATGGCGCACCATTCCAAAACCAGCCAATGTGAAGCCAGTAAAGACACCGAGAGCATAGAAGGCAACTAAATGTTCAACTGATCCTGCAGTAAAGAGAACTAAGAAAATTCCGCCACCAGAGAGCAGAAGGATTCCATTTGAGAAAGCTAAACGGTGACCGCGCTTTGTTAATTGGCGAGGCAAATAACCATCAGTTGCAACAAAGTTACAGAGCAATGGGAATGCGCTATACGTTGTGTTTGCTCCTGCGAACAAAATTAACATCGTTGCCAACTGGACCATGATGAACATTGTTTGCCCAAAAACGCCATCTCCGACTATGGTTTTAGCAATCTGAGAAATAACAGTAGGCGTACCCAATTCGTAAGGCATTGCATGAATCTTGTGTGCAAACCAAGAAACACCTAAAACTAATGTGCCAAGCAAAACGCTCATGGTGACTAACGTGCGACGCGCATTAACGTGCTCAGGTTGATGGAACAAAGCCACGCCATCTGAGATCGCCTCTAAACCAGTTAGAGATGAACCGCCATTTGCAAAAGCACGTAGCAAGATAAAGATTGCAGCAAAAGTTAATAATCCTTGACCTTCACCAAGGGGAACAGCACCTTCACCGTTGGTTGCTAGGACTTCTAAGGTTCCATTGAATTGGCGATACAAACCCATTCCAAAGACAATGAGCATGCAGCCAATAAAGAAATAAGTTGGCATAGCAAAAGCCTTACCGGCCTCTTTTACACCGCGAAGATTTCCATAGGTAAGAATTCCGATAACTAATAAAATCATTGGAATCTTCCAAGAAAGCAAGCCTGGGAAAGTTGAAATAATTGCAGCAACTCCTGCTGCTGATTGAATTGCAACTGTCACGATGTAATCAAGCATCAATGCAACAGCTGCAATTTGAGCAACAACCGGACCAAAGTTATCTCGCGAAACTATGTATGCCCCACCAGTTTTCGTGTAAACATTAATTACATTTCGATAAGAAAGAGTAATTACTGTAAGAATTACAAGGATCACTGCCGTCATTGGCATCAAGATTGCAAATGCAGCTAAACCAAAAGCCGGCAATAGCGCAATCAAGATCTGTTCAGAGCCGTATGCTGATGAAGAAATACAGTCAGAAGATAAAATTCCTAGAGCGAATCTCTTTTTCAGTCGTTGATGGCCTAGAGAGTGCCTATTCAGTGGATTTCCAAGAATGCGACGTTTGAGCGTGTAGAAAAAAGAGTCTTTCAGATGTGCATGATCTTGCAGCACAACCGGACTTGGTGCGTCATCGGTCCATGACTTTGGCACGTGTAACTCCTTTTTAATTGCGCTTAACGCAACAGTTTTTCAAGGTCTCTATCGTAGAGCGCATCGGCTTCAACTTCTTGCAGGCGGAGCGTATGCTTGCCATTATGCATACACAGCTTTATATCGATGGCCAATGGGTTGATGGCGCTAGCAAGGTTGCCGTCCATGATCCAAGTGACAACAGCGTTATTGCCGAAGTTTCATTGGCCTCGGATGCGCAGTGTGAAGCAGCCATTGCAGCCGCCGATGCAGCAGCAGTGGCTTGGGCAAAAACAGCGCCCCGGTATAGATCAGAGATTTTGCGCAAAGCATTTGAAATCATGACCAGCGAACTTGAAGCGATTGCAACGTTGATTTCACGCGAAAACGGAAAAGCAATGCCAGATGCTCGCGGTGAAGCTGCTTATGCCGCAGAGTTTTTCCGTTGGTTTGCAGAAGAAACAGTTCGTACTCCAGGTGATTTCCGGAAATCTCCATCGGGGGACAAGCGAATCCTTGTAACTCACCAACCAATTGGTCTTTCTATTCTCATTACACCGTGGAATTTTCCTGCAGGTATGGCTACTCGCAAGATTGGCCCCGCGATTGCCGCTGGTTGCACGATGATTTTAAAGCCTGCAACTGAAACCCCATTAACCGCCATGTACATCGTTGACGTTATGGAACGCGCAGGTTTACCTAAGGGCGTACTCAATTTAGTTTTGCCAGAAAAAACCGGTCCTGCGATTTCCAAGATGTTGCATGATCCACGAGTTAAGAATCTTTCATTTACTGGATCAACTGAAGTGGGCCGAGTGCTTTTGAAGGAAGCAGCCGACCGAGTAATTCGTTGTTCAATGGAGCTTGGCGGAAACGCACAGGTTGTTGTTCACGACGATGCTGATCTTGCAGTCACAATCCCTCAACTGCTTCTTGCAAAGATGCGCAATGGTGGTGCAGCCTGTACTTCTGCAAACCGCATCTTTGTTCAACGCGCAATTGCTGATGCATTTATCGCACAAATGACTACATCAATGTCAGCTTTTGTTATGGGACGTGGCACCGATGCAACAACAACCCTTGGCGCATCTGTCTCAATGAAAGAGCGCAACAAAATCGCTGAAATTGTTGATGAATCAATCGATGCAGGCGCAAAAGTTCAAGTCGGCGGAGTGAAACCAGAAGGTGAAGGCGCTTTCTATCCAGCAACAGTTTTAATCGTTGAAAAAGATAATCCAATTCTTCTCCATGAAATCTTTGGCCCTGTTGCACCTATAGTTATTTTTGATACCGATGAAGAAGGTATTGCAATGGCTAATGACACTGAGTTCGGCCTTATTAGTTATGTATTTTCTGCAAACCTAGGCCGCGCGCTTCGCACTGGCGAAGCAATGGAATCAGGAATGGTTGCCATTAATAAGGGCGTCATCTCTGATCCAGCAGCCCCATTTGGTGGCGTGAAGCAATCAGGTCTTGGCCGTGAAGGTGGATTCGATGGAATTCACGAGTTCTTGCAAACCAAATACATTGGCGTCGAGATCTAATCCAATTAGGATCTGGCTATCTAAATAGATAGTTCGGGGTGTATGGGGGTTTTCGATCAACAAATGTTTGATGTAGGTATTCTTCCGTCTCCCTGAAGAGGTCGATAATGATTTTTAAATTCATTTCCTGATTCTTGGTTAGCTTAGTTTCCATGTAATTTATGTATCTGATTCCGTAATTTAGTGAGTAGTAACTATAGGCAATGTCTTCCACAATTGTGTATTCAATCAGGTAAATTCCAAATTGAATTGTTGTCCATCTATTCTTAAGCAAATACACCGCTCTTGGTTGATAGCGTTGAGTTTCAGTGAACAAGCCAAAGTCACCCGGACCAATGTCATAGACGCTTCGCGCAAATTGTTTGACTAGCACCTTAAACCAAAATTGCGTCAGTTGTTCCATTGCTTTCCACCGGAAACGATTAATATATGAAATTCTTTCGAAACCTTGAGCATTTGATCTATGCCAAGCATCACCGTCAAAATCTTCTGGAACCTCTTGATATGCCGCCCAACCAGGCCCACCGGTTGACTCTTCATCTTCCTTATTATTTTTTCTCATGGTGAGAATGTACAAAAAATCCTAATTACGCAGAGTAACTTTATTAAGTCTAATCCTGAATGAGATGCCCATCTGCGTTCATGTGAGCTGAGGAAACTTGATCTACAAGTTCGCAAGGGATTGCTCCATATATATGCGGATACTGCTTACCGTTTCCACCATCTTCGATTCGAACCTCTAAACCATTGGCTTCAAGCTTTTCAATATCTAAGTGAAGAAGTACTAACTCTTCAGTCGACCCTGCGAAAACAAATCCTGCAACCTCTTCAACTTGATCAGGAAATGATCCATGAATAAAACCAACTTGCTCAAGAGTCTTACCTTTTGTCGAAAGAGAGTAAGTCCCAACTTTCTCAGCATCTTCCCAAGATTGCTTGGTTGTGAGATGCAAGAACTTAGTCATGGACGGCAATTTAGCACCGGATTATCTTGGTGCAGGATTTAGAATCACCGCCATGAATCAAGGTTCCGCAATGATGAGAAGAATCCCCTTTGTAACTTCGCTCTTAGCGGTAGTCGCGGGAATCTGGGCAAAGCTTGCACTTACAAGTGGTGATTTATTGCCAGGACTAGATGGTGCGTATTACTGGGTTCAAGTTCGTTCAGTACTAAATGACTTCACCCTTGCATTCTCTGATCTCCCTTTAGTATTTTGGATTCAAGCGGCAATCGCAAAGGTCGTTGGAAACGTAGCTCTTGGAGTGCGAATCTCTGATGCGGTTCTGCCTGCACTATCTGCGATTCCAATCTACTTAATTGCTAAGAAATATAAGAATCCCTTTTTACCTGCCGTTGCGATATTGGTTGTCTTGCTCCACCCAGTTCAGCTCTATTTCTTCACCGGTGATTTCATTAAGAATGAGGCCACGATTCCAGTGGTCTTCTTTATGGCGCTGGTCCTTGTCAATTGGGATAAGAAATCAAAGCGCTTCTCAATAATCTCACTTCTTGCATTAACGCTCATAATTGCGATTTCTCACTTTGGAACACTGCTATTGGCCTTCATGCTTGTTGGTACATGGGCATTACTTCAATTACGCAAGAGTGGCCTCAAGTTTTGGCTGCGAGGAATAGCGTTTTCAGTAGTGGCCTTTGCAGTATTACTGGGGGTATTGGCCGTATTGGTGCCATCTCGTTTCGATCGACTTATTAATTTCTTAACAACACCAACTGTTATTTTCCAAAGCCCTGCTTTGGATCGAATTCTTCATAGCCCTTCCCCATCAGTCATGACTATTGCAATCATCATTGGTCAACTGGGCACGTTAATTCTGGGAGCCATAACCTGGTTAACGCGCAGCAGATTTAGTTTTTCAGACATGTCTCTTGTAATTGCATCACTACTTACCACTTTCATTTTCTCATCACCATTAATCGGAATGGAATGGT
>CAITQC010000013.1 GCA_903894425.1 uncultured Actinomycetes bacterium | reverse complement strand
CATGCATATCGCCATCTTTAACTGGGTGCCATATCAGGACAGAGATACTGTTACTCAAATGTTTCCAAATCCGATGGATCCACAGAGCCTCATCACTAAAAAAACAAGTATCCCTACAGTGAGTAAGATTTCTGCTTATAACCTCACGATGACTTGGCTGGAGTCACTGCCAAAGAATAAAACTTTCGTAGATGAGTATCTGATTGTGATTGGAACAAAGAAGCCAATCAAATGGCTATCAAGCTATGAATTCTCTGAATTTAAGTTAAAGCTATCTGAGATTCCTCTCGATGAGATACGTGTCGTTAAACGCGGTTACCAACTCATCCGAGGGTCTAATAAAGTGGGGTCGGTCCAATGAGGTTAGCATTACTCATAATCGTTTGTATCTTCAGTACAGGTTGTGCACAATTCCAGGGGCCTTATGAATATGAACGTGGTCGTCTTTATGAAACTGGAACTCGAGGAAGTGTACAAAGTTATCCGGACGCTCTAAAGTTATATCGCTCTGCAGCAGAACACGGAGATGAAAGAGCCATGATGGCGCTAATGCGCCCAGAAATGATCGAAGCTGCTCACAATGAATTGCTCGGACTTGCTTCAGCTTCTGTAGCTCTGGGGAATGCAAGAGCGATAGAGAAGTTAAAGTTGCCGAATATGATAGCCTCTCCCGCAGAGAAACCCCAGCGCATGGTTAGGAAGCCAGTGGAGAAATCCTCACCGCCGCAGCTAACATTTAATTCATCGACTTCTAAAACTGATGGCTCTATCGAACTGAGCGGTCGTGTAGTAAGTGATGCCAGTATTTCTGAAGTATCTATTAATGGTCGTGCACTAGAAGTGTCTCTAGGTAGAGACAACTCTTTTAAGGTTACCCGTCTTCCACCAATGGGCGTTGTTACAAGTTACCGGTTAAGTGTCTCGGATGAGTATGGTCAGAGGGCAGAAAGAGAGATTTATGTCCAACGGGCTGCTATTCAATACGCAGAACAAGTAGCACCGCTCAATCCACGAAAACTAAAGGCACAGACAAACCCTAATGCAGTAGCGCTAATCATTGGAGTCGAGTCTTATTTAAGTCTTCCTCCAGCTCAATATGCCGACTCTGACGCAAATCATTTCTATGATTATGCGAATCAATCTTTGGGTGTGCCACCTCATAAGATAAAGCTACTAACTGACTCAAAGGCAAGTCGCACTGAACTATTGAAAGCAATGAGAAGCTGGATGCGAACAGAGGTTGTTAATGGTAAATCTGACATCTATATATTCTTCGCAGGTCATGGTCTAGTCAGTGCTGACGGGAGTAAAGCCTATCTTCTCCCAGCAGATGGCGACAGAGACCTACTGGATGAGACTAGCATTCTGCGTGATGACCTCATCGCCTCAGCCAAAGGGGCTAAGACCATCACCATGTTTCTAGATACCTGTTATTCGGGTGGCACACGAACAAATGAGGTCATTCTCGCAGATGCTAGACCTATTGCCATTGTCCCCGATAAAAGTGCTTTACCTTCGAATGTTACGATCTTAGCAGCGGCTTCAGGCGCACAGCTATCTTCTACATACGAAACCGCTCAGCAGGGACTATTCAGTTATTGGCTAATGAAGGGTCTAGAGGGTGAAGCTGATGCTAATAAGGATAAGAAGATCACCACAGGTGAGCTGCACGAGTATGTAGCTAGACAGGTTGGACCAATGGCTCAAAGGCGCAACCGCCAGCAGAATCCTTAGCTGACGGGAGATAACACGAGGGTGCTGGATAAATTAAAAAAGCATTAAATAAAGATATTCCTATTTCAGAATATAGAAAAAGTCCAAATTTTAAACCTAGAGCAATTATGTCTAGAATCAGGTTGCCTAAACATTTAACAAATAAACATAAAAAGAAAATGTTAAGAAGATAAGCAAAAAAAAAAGCTGCTATTAGACAAGCAGTTAAAAAAGAATTAAGAAGATAAAAAAGATTGGAAGAAAAATGTCAAGTTTT
>CAITQC010000012.1 GCA_903894425.1 uncultured Actinomycetes bacterium | reverse complement strand
AGCTGCAAGTCCAAGACCTTCGTTAGCTGAAACAACTGCATCAAGCTTTCCGCCAGCCTTTGAAAGCTGCTGTTCGAAAATTACTCCACCCTTTGCGTTATCCCAGTCTGGAACAGCCTGGTCATCAACAAGTGTGTATGCCTTTGAATCGATCAATGGACGAAGAACTGAATCGTAACCAGCCTTGAATAATGTTGCGTTGTTATCTGTTGGAGAACCGTTTAGGTAAACGATACGTGCAGTTGTCTTACCTGCTGCATCTAGACATGCCTTGATGCCTTCACCTTGTAGACGACCAACTGCTTCGTTGTCGAATGAAACATAGTATGAAGCTGATCCATTAAGTGTTAGACGGTCGTAGTCGATTGTCTTCACACCTTGTGATGCAGCCTTATCCTGAACAGCTTTAGCTGAATCTGAATCTAGGTTTACAAGGATAAGAACCTTTGCACCAGCTGTAAGCATCTGATCTGCAATTGTTGCGAACTGAGCCTTGTCTCCGTTTGCGTTCTGAATGTCAACCTTTACTCCTGCTGCATCAAATGCTGCTTGTAGGAATCCGCGGTCAGCAGTTTCCCAGCGGTTTGATGATGCTGCGTCAGGAAGAATTACTCCAACAAAACCATCTGCGGCTTCGTCAGCTTTTGAGCAACCTGTGAGTGCGATAGCAACTGCAGCAAGAACTGCAGTAATCGCGAGGCGGCGCTTTTTCATAAATGAAACACCTTTCGAAAGGGATCGCACCCCTTGAGTGAAACTTTTTCCACCCAGATGAGAAGGGAGCGACAGTGGGTAGACGCTAATAGAGATGGACTCAAAGGTCACTAGGAAATCAGGGAAAAACCAGCTGTTCACCTAACGATTTGGTAACGCTGTCCCACGCTCGCGATAGCCTTGGCCAGTGTCCACACAGGTAGAGCAACTCGAGGCGGCGATTAAGGCTGCCATTGAGCGGGCATTTACTGCCGGCACCCTAGAGGGCCAGATTCCAGCTGCTATTAAATTAGAGCGCCCCAAAGATCGTGACCATGGTGATTACGCCACTTCTATCGCGCTTCAACTGGCAAAGCCTGCAGGCAAGAACCCCCGTGAGGTTGCCCAGATCATCTGCGACCAGTTAGCGGGCACTGAAGGAATAACTAAAGTTGATATCGCAGGTCCTGGATTTATTAACATCACTTTGAATCGCGCCAACCAAGCCGAACTTGTTTCAACAATTCTTAAGGCCACGAGTGAGTACGGAAAAGTTAATGCGCTCGCTGGTGTAAAAATTAACTTAGAGTTTATTAGCGCTAATCCAACTGGACCATTGCACTTAGGTCATACGCGATGGGCTGCAGTTGGCGATTCTTTGGGTCGGGTTCTAACTGCTGCAGGAGCCGAAGTCACTCGCGAGTTTTATATTAACGATCGTGGAAATCAGATGGATTTATTTGGCGCATCTGTTGAAGCTGCAGCACTCGGTAACCCAATTCCAGAAGATGGTTATCAAGGTGCATACATTGCAGATTTAGCCGCTGAAGTTGTTGCAAGTAATCCAACTATTGCCTTGCTGCCAGAAGGCCAGCGCCACCCAGCATTTCGCGAAGCCGCGTATGCAGTGCAGCTAAAAGATCAGCAACGAGTACTAGAAACTTTCGGAACACATTTTGATGTCTGGTTTTCAGAGCGCTCTTTACATGATCAAGGCGCAGTCGAACATGGTCTTGAAAAACTACGCGCACAGGGACATGTATTTGAAGAAGAAGGAGCGATCTGGCTTCGCACAACAGATTTCGGTGATGATAAAGATCGCGTACTAACCAAATCAGATGGATCACTTACTTATTTCTCTTCAGATACCGCTTATTACATAAACAAACGCGAACGCGGATTTGATATCTGCATCTACATGTTAGGCGCGGATCACCATGGCTATGTGGGTCGCTTAAAAGCAATTGCTGCATGTGCTGGCGATGATCCTGAGTACAACATTCATGTACTAATCGGCCAGCTAGTAAAAATTATGGAGGGCGGCGAAGAAGTTAAATTATCCAAGCGCGCAGGCACGATTATTACTCTTGAAGAGTTAGTTGAAAAAGTGGGCGTAGACGCTGCGCGTTATACCTTGATTCGCTATCCAGTCGATACCCCTATGGTCATGGATATCGATATCTTAAAGCGCAACACAAATGAAAACCCGGTCTACTACGTTCAATATGCACACGCACGTATCGCAGCTGTTTTGCGTAATGCGACCGAACTCAATATTGCGATTGACCTTGATGCCTTTGACTCATCTCAACTAAACCACGATCGCGAAAACGAATTGCTAGGAGCACTCGCACAATTTCCACGCGTTGTGCAAACAGCGGCCGAACTGCGCCAACCTCACCGAATTGCTCGTTACCTCGAAGAACTCGCTGGCACGTATCACGGCTTCTATGCCGATTGCCGAGTGCTTCCAATGGGTGAAGAAAAACCAACCGCATTACATACAGCGCGTCTATTACTCTGTGCATCTACAAAGCAGGTTATTAAAAATGCTTTGGATTTATTGGGTGTAAGCGCACCGGAGAGGATGTAACCATGTGGTCCTCTAATGTTTCAACTGGTTCAGAACTTTCAATCTCATCAGTTTTAGTTTCAGATTTGGCAAAAGAGTTTGGAACTCCTGCATTCATTATGGATGAATCAGATTTTCGTAACCGCGCAACAACATGGAACGACGCACTTAGCGCAGCATTTGGCGCTAATGCTGGCAACGTTTATTACGCCGCTAAGGCCTTTATCTGTGTAGAGGTTGCACGCTGGATAAAAGATATTGGAATTGGAATCGATGTCTGTACTGGAGGCGAGCTTGCTGTTGCGCTAAAGGGTGGAATTAATCCTGCAAATATTGAAGTGCATGGCAACAACAAATCAGTTTCCGAAATCGAAAAGGCTGTCGCGGCTGGAGTTGGCACGATTGTTATTGATTCACTCTTTGAAATAGAACGTGTTGCCGCCGCTGCTGCCAAAAACTCCACTGTACAAAAGGTATTGCTGCGTTTAACTCCCGGCATCGAAGCCCATACCCACGAATCAATTGCCACGGCTCATGAAGATGTGAAGTTTGGTTTTTCAATTGCAAGTGGCGCGGCATGGATTGCAATCCAAGAAACACGCAAGCATGCATCCCTAGAGCTACGTGGCTTTCATGCCCATATTGGTTCACAGATTCTTGAAACAGATTCATTTGTAATTAGCGCGCAGCGTTTGATTGCATTGCTTGCGAAGTATCGTGATGAGTTTTTAGTTGAACTTCCTGAACTTGATTTAGGTGGGGGATACGGAATCGCCTATTTACCTGCGGAAATTCAGTTGGATCCAGTATCAACTATGAAAGTATTAGCTGAAGTTGTTACTGCTCAGTGCGCTGTTCATAAATTATCCATCCCAAAGATTTCTATTGAACCCGGCCGATCAATTGTTGGTCCAACAATGTTTACTGTTTATGAAGTTGGAACAATCAAAGATGTGACTTTAGAAAACGGTACAAACCGCCGTTACATTTCTGTCGATGGTGGCATGAGTGACAATTTACGACCAGCTCTTTATGAGGCCGAATACACTGCAGTTCTTGCCAATCGGGTCAGCACCGCAAGCAAGATTTCATCTCGAGTAGTCGGAAAGCATTGCGAGACCGGCGATATCGTTATTCGCGAAATTGATTTGGAGAGCGATATTGCCCCTGGGGATTTATTAGCTACTCCAGCAACAGGTGCATATGGACGCAGCATGGCAACAAATTACAATCATGTGCCCCGCCCGCCAGTTATTGCAGTAAAAGATGGAAAAGCCCGTGTAATTTTGCGCCGCGAGACTGAAGCCGATCTATTAGGACTAGATATTTAACGCCGTTACAGGCATCTGTGAAAGAATAGCTCGCATGAGCGCAGAGCTAAAGACAATTTCGATTGGCATGCTCGGCTGCGGCGTAGTGGGTAGCCAAGTTGCCCGCCTGTTGCAATCGGATGAACAAGAGCTCTCTGAACGCTCTGGTGCACTTTTGGTTCTTAAGAAGATCGGCGTTCGTAGCGATGCTGCTCGTGAAGGAATTGATCCTTCAATGATTACAACTGATTTACACTCAATCGTTAGCGATCCCGAAATCAATATCGTTATTGAAGTTATGGGTGGTATCGAACCAGCACGTACATTGATTTTAGAGGCAATCAAAAACAAGAAATCTGTCATAACAGCCAATAAAGCTTTGCTAGCAACCCATGGTCACGAGTTATTTAATGCAGCAGATGCAGCAAAAGTAGATTTGTATTACGAAGCAGCGGTAGCGGGTGCGATTCCGATTATTCGTTCCATGCGTGAATCATTGGCCGGTGATCAAATCACTCGCGTAATGGGAATCGTAAACGGCACTACAAATTACATTCTTACAAAAATGCATGAAGAGGGCCGCAATTTTAGTGATGTGTTAAAAGAGGCACAGGTGCTTGGCTATGCCGAGGCCGATCCAACTGCAGATGTTGAAGGACATGATGCTGCAGCTAAAGCCGCGCTTCTTGCAAGCCTTGCTTTCCATAGCACTGTGACAATTGATGAAGTTTATTGCGAAGGAATTTCTGCAATCTCTTTAGATGATGTTAATGCGGCAAAAGCGATGGGCTCAGTTATCAAACTGCTGGCAATCGCCGAACTAACAGTTAAAGATGAAATCTCAGTCCGCGTTCATCCTGTGATGCTTCCTAACTCGCATCCTCTTGCATCAGTACGTAACGCATTCAATGCCGTTTATGTTGAATCCGAATCTGCAGGCCAGTTAATGTTCTATGGCCGCGGCGCAGGCGGTGCACCAACTGCCTCTGCAATCTTGGGTGACTTAGTTGCTGTTACACGTCACCGTGCATATTCAACTGTTGGTTATGGTGAATCAGATTATGCCGATCTTGATATTGCACCTGTGGGCGAAGTGAAATCACAGTTCTTTGTACGCCTACATGTTGCCGATAAATCTGGTGTTTTAGCCTCTATTGCCCAGGTTTTTGCTAGCGAACACATCTCAATTCAAACAGTTCGCCAAGCGGGCCTAGGTAAGGATGCCGAACTCATCGTGGTAACTCATAGCGCCTCCGAAGCAGATCTCAGTGCGTGCATTAAGAAATTAACTGACATGGATATTGTCAGCAAAGTTGAATCAGTAATTCGTGTTGAAGGGGCAGTAGCGTAAATGGGAATTTTCGCAAATAAAAAAACTGGTGCGCACCAATGGCGGGGAGTAATCGAGGAATACCGCCATCGCTTACCTGTAAATGCAAATACGCCAGTAATCTCATTACGTGAAGGCGGAACTCCGCTCATCCATGCCGCATACCTTTCAGAACTTCTAGGCAACAATGTATGGATCAAATACGAAGGTCTAAATCCAACAGGTTCATTTAAAGATCGTGGAATGACGATGGCGATTTCAAAGGCGGCCGAAGAAGGCGCAAAGGCCGTTATCTGTGCCTCAACTGGAAACACTTCAGCATCAGCTGCCGCCTATGCTGTTAAAGCTGGAATGACACCTGCAGTTTTAATTCCAAAGGGAAAAATTGCGATGGGCAAGTTAGCTCAAGCTGTTATCCATGATTCAACTATTTTGCAGGTTAATGGAAATTTTGATGACTGCTTAACTTTAGCTCGCGAACTTTCAGAGAATTATCCAGTTGCACTTGTTAACTCAGTCAATCCTTATCGCATCGAAGGGCAGAAGACTGCCAGCTTTGAAGTTGTAGATTTGTTAGGCAATGCTCCGGATATCCATGCACTGCCAGTTGGTAATGCTGGAAACATCACTGCTTACTGGAAAGGTTATAAGGAGTATTACAAAGATGGCATGTCAGCTCGCTTGCCTGCAATGTTTGGTTTTCAAGCAGCTGGCGCAGCACCGATTGTTAAGGGCAAAATCGTAAAGAACCCGGACACAATTGCAACTGCGATTCGTATTGGAAATCCTGCTTCATGGCAGCAAGCCGTTGAAGCTCGTGATTCATCTGGCGGAGTAATTGATTCAGTAACAGATAGAGAAATTCTGGCTGCATATCGCCTGATTGCAGCTAAAGAGGGAATCTTTGTTGAGCCTTCATCGGCGGCAGGATTAGCCGGCCTTATTAAGTATAAAAAGGGCGGAAAACTTCCTAAGGATCAGACAATCGTTATTACTGTGACAGGCCATGGCTTGAAGGACATTCCGTATGCGCTTGAATCTGCGAAAAAACCAGTAGTTGTACCAGTAAATGTTAAAGCTGCCGCAAAAGCACTTGGTCTTTCTTAAGAGTTAATTATGAAGCCAACATTTAAAGCTCAACCTATGCAGGTGCAAGTTCCTGCCACAAGTGCCAACTTAGGTCCAGGTTTTGACTGCCTTGGTTTAGCTCTAACAATGTATGACCGTTACATCGCACAGGTTCAAGATGAGCCAGGTGTTGATATCGATATCACAGGTGAAGGCGCAGATGATGTTCCGCGTACTGACAAGAACCTAGTTATCAAAGCGATGTACAAAGGTTTTGAATTCCTTGGTGGAAAACCACGCGGTATTGCATTGCGCCAGTTAAATGTAATTCCACATGGCCGTGGCCTTGGATCTTCAGCCAGTGCAATCGTTGGGGGTTTATCACTTGCACGTGCTTTAGTTCTTGGTGGCAACGAATTCATGACCGATGAAGATATGTTGGTAATTGCTAACCAGATGGAAGGCCATCCAGATAATGTTGCTGCAGCAATATATGGCAGTGCAAATATCGCATGGCAGGATTCGCAGCACGGACACATGGTTGCGCAATCTGTAAATATCGCTGTTGAGCCACGGATTGGCGCACTTGCCTTTATCCCAGCAACAGCCGTTGCAACTTCAAAAGCTCGAAAGATGTTGCCGGAAACTTTGCCTCATGCCGATGCAGTTCGAAATAGCTCTAATGCAGCGCTTTTGGTGCATGCAATACAACATCGCCCAGATCTGCTTCATACAGCAACTGCAGATTTTCTTCACCAGTCTTATCGCCAAGATGCGATGCCACAATCTTTTGCACTTCTGACAAAGCTACGCAATGCCGGAGTCGCAGCCTTCATCTCTGGAGCTGGCCCAACCGTTTTAGTTCTACACACTGGTGGTCCAATGCAAGCCGAAGAATTACGGCGAGCCGCTGGTGAAAAATTCCTCGCAACTGAACTTGGAATTTCTCGCACTGGCGCCAGCGTTATCTCCGCATAATTTAAGAGATTTTGCTTATCGGCCACATTGGGTGCTAGCCTTTGAGCATCTGAACGGCCCTTATTTAGTGGCTAGCAACACATCAGATAAATCTTAAAAAACATCCACGGTTCAACGGCGATATCTAATAACGAAGTTGACCTATATAGAAAAGAAACACATGACAAAAGAAATTGAACCGGTACGTTCGAGCAGTCCCGAGCTTTCTGCAATGACCCTTCCTAAGTTAAAGACAGTAGCCACACAACTTGGTGTCGAAGGCGCAGCAAAGATGAAGAAGGACGCTCTCGTAGAAGCTATCGCTGATTTACAGGCGAAGAACCGCGAAGCTGCAAAGGCTGAACGTGAGGCTCGTCGCGAAGCTCGTAATAAGAGCAAGAAGGAAAGCAAGAGCACAAACAACTCTTCCAACAATGAAGATTCAGATGATGATGGCGATGATTCACCATCGGCACCACAGAGCAACAATGACCGCGGCAATCGTAATGATCGCTTTGATCGCAATGACCGCAATAACCGGGGTCGTGATCGCAACCGTGATCGCAACCGCGATCGGGCACCTCGTGAAGAACGCGAGCCAGTAATTAGCGAAGATGATGTTCTAGTTCCCGTAGGTGGCCTGCTTGATATTCTCGACAGTTACGCTTTTATTCGCACCGCTGGATATTTGCCAGGACCAAATGATGTCTATGTTTCATTGCAGCAAGTACGTAAAAACGGTCTTCGCAAGGGTGACGTCGTAACTGGCCAAGTTCGCCAGCCACGCGAAGGCGAAACCAAGGCAAAGTTCAACGCTCTAATTACTCTTGAAACAGTTAATGGAATGACACCGGAGGAAGCACGCAACCGTGTTGAATTTGGCAAGCTGACCCCACTTTATCCTCAGGAACGTTTACGTCTTGAGACTGAGCCAAATATTTTAACTACTCGCGTTATCGATTTGATTGCACCTATTGGTAAGGGTCAGCGCGGACTTATTGTTTCGCCCCCTAAAGCCGGTAAGACAATGGTTTTGCAGTCAATTGCCAATGCAATCACTACTAACAACCCAGAGTGTCACTTGATGGTCGTTTTAGTTGATGAGCGTCCAGAAGAAGTTACCGATATGCAGCGCAGCGTTAAGGGTGAAGTTATCGCTTCTACTTTTGATCGCCCTGCCGATGATCACACAACGATTGCAGAGCTTGCAATCGAGCGCGCAAAGCGTTTAGTTGAACTTGGCCACGATGTGGTTGTTCTTCTTGACTCAATCACTCGTCTGGGTCGTGCTTACAACATCGCAGCACCTGCATCAGGTCGAATCCTCTCTGGTGGTGTTGATTCAGCTGCTCTCTACCCGCCTAAGAAGTTTTTCGGTGCTGCTCGTAACATTGAAGATGGCGGTTCGCTAACAATTCTTGCAACAGCACTTGTAGACACAGGCTCTCGTATGGATGAAGTTATCTTTGAAGAGTTCAAGGGAACTGGAAATATGGAGTTAATCCTTGATCGTAAGATGGCTGATAAGCGAATCTTCCCAGCGGTCAATGTCGTTGCATCTGGTACTCGTAAGGAAGAAATTCTCATGGGTTCAGAGGAGCTCAACATTGTTTGGAAGCTACGCCGCGTATTGCACGCACTAGAACCACAAGCAGCGCTAGAACTTCTTCTTGAAAAGATGAAGGGCACTAAGTCCAACGTGGAATTCCTGATGCAGATTCAGAAGACAACTTCTGGACCTGACGACTCAAAGTAGGCGTAAATTTCGCAAATCGCAGGCAATCGCCTACGATTTACCCCTGTTAACCAACCGTTTGGTTCACCCGGTATCCGGGATCCAAACTAAGAAAAAGGAATAACCATGAAGCCAGAGATCCACCCAGAGTACAAAGAGACCCAAGTAACTTGTGGTTGCGGTGAAAAATTTGTCACCCGCTCAACAGTTGCAAGCGGCTCAATCTATGTTGAAGTTTGTTCTGTATGCCACCCGTTCTACACAGGTAAGCAGCGCATCCTCGACACTGGTGGCCGCGTAGCTAAGTTCGAAGAGCGTTTCGGAAAAAAAGCAGAAACTAAGTAGCTTTCTTTAAAAACCGCATCGCATCCCTTTTGGGTTGCGGTCGCGGTTTTTTTATTTTCGGCATGGATTCAAATGTGAATGCAACTAGTCAGACAAGGAGAAGCCAATGACAAGTGATCGCTTCGCATCTGCCCACGAAATGGTGCGCGAATATGCCGAACTTGAGGCCAAGATGGCCGATCCTTCAATCCATGAAGATCAAAACAATGCACGCAAACTTGGTCGACGTTATGCCCAGTTAGGCCCTGTGGTTGCCGGTTTTAAAGCCTGGAAATCTGCCGAAGATGATTTAGCCGCGGCAAAAGAGTTAGCGGCAGTCGATGCTGATTTTGCAACCGAAATTCCAGCACTTGAAGAAACTTGTGCAGCAACTGCTGAAAAACTTGAAGAGCTTCTCCTTCCTCGTGATCCTAATGATGATCGTGATGTTATTTTAGAAGTCAAAGCTGGTGCTGGTGGCGATGAGTCAGCAATCTTTGCTGGTGACTTATTGCGTATGTATATGCGGTATGCCGAAAAACATAATTGGAAAGTTGAAATCATCGATGCCACTGAAAGTGAAATGGGTGGCTATAAAGATATTTCTGTTGCCGTTAAGTCAAAGGGCACAGCCGCTCCTGGGGAATCACCCTATGCACGTTTGAAATTTGAGGGCGGAGTGCACCGCGTGCAGCGCGTCCCAGAAACTGAAAGCGCAGGGCGTATCCATACATCTGCAGCTGGAGTTTTGATTTTGCCAGAGGCCGAAGAGGTAGATGTTGAATTAAATATGAATGATGTACGTGTAGATGTCTACCGTTCTTCAGGCCCCGGTGGTCAGTCAGTTAATACAACAGACTCTGCCGTGCGTTTAACCCACGTTCCAACAGGCATTGTGGTTTCTTGTCAGAATGAAAAGAGTCAGTTACAAAATAAAGAGTCAGCTCTTCGCATTTTGCGTGCACGTTTATTAGCAGATGCCCAAGAAAAGGCCGAAGCGGCAGCATCTGCAGAACGCAAGAGCCAGGTCCGTACTGTTGATCGATCCGAGCGAATTCGTACTTATAACTATCCAGAAAACCGCATCAGCGATCACCGAGTTAATTACAAAGCTAATAACTTGGATTCAGTAATGAATGGCGAGCTCGACGACATGATTCAGGCCCTATTGGATGCAGATAAAGCTGCACGTTTGGCAAGCACAAACTAATCTCCATGGAAATCAAATCCCTTCTGCGTGTTGCAAAGGCGCAGTTAAATGAGTCAAAAATATCCGAGGTCGATGCTGAGCATCTTTTAGCTCATGTACTTGGTCTATCTCGAATGGATCTACATAATCCAGTTTTAGTTGAATCAACCCTTGCAACCATAAGTGAACAAGAAGTTATTGAAGAACAGTTTTTTTCTTTGCTGGATCGTCGTCTCAATCATGAACCTTTGCAGTACTTAACCGGTATCGCGCCTTTTAGGTACTTAGAGATTGAGGTTGGTCCAGGTGTCCTAGTTCCGCGCCCCGAGTCAGAGCTATTGGTGGAGGCGGTTTTAAAACACATCGCTAATTTGCCGGCTCCCGTTAGCGTCATTGACCTAGGCGCAGGTTCTGGAGCGCTTTCACTTGCTATCGCAACAGAGGCGCCAACGGCAAGAGTCATTGCTGTTGAAAAATCCCCCGAGGCATTGGTATGGCTTAAGAAAAATGTTTCAGTTATCGCGGAAAATATTCGCGTAGTTGAAGGCGATGTAGCCGATGTTTTACCTGGAATCAAATGTGATGTTGTAATTGCTAATCCTCCATATGTTCCTGATGAGCAGGTGTTGCCAAGAGATGTTGTCGGCTTTGAGCCACATATTGCACTTTTTGGTGGCCCAACAGGAATGGAACTACCTCGCCGATTCATTCAAGCCGCTGCGAGATTATTAAAACCTGCCGGCGTCTTAGTTATCGAACATACCGAAGAACAAGCAATTGCAATAGCTGGTGAGTTGGCCGTAGATTTTGAAGATATTGCGGTGCATGATGACCTAGTTGGTCGTCCCCGTTGGACTAGTGCGGTGAGGAGGTAATCATGGGAAAAGAAGTGGATCTAAAAAAAGGCGAAATTGGCCGTCACGTAAATAAAGCATTAAAAGCCATTGCCGATGGTTACATCATCGCAATTCCACTTGAACATAGTTATGCATTTGCTTGTGATGCTTTCAGACAAGATGCAGTCCGCGCCATGCACGTATTACGTGGAGATCCATTGTTTACTGCAGCACAAGTTGCTGTAGGAAGTGCAAAGACTGCACAAGGTGTTGTCCGTGAAGTGACTCCTGATATTTCTGCGCTCATGAAGAAATTTTGGCCAGGACTTTTATCTCTTAATCTGCGACCACAGATGGGGTTGAGTTGGGATCTTGGCGATAACAATCAACTAGACCGCATCAGCGTGCGCATTCCCAAAAATAAATTTGCCAAAACATTACTTACAGAAAGTGGCCCATTAGCAATTGCTAGTGGCGCCCGCGTTGGTCGTCCTGTGCCTAAGCTGCTCAGCGAAGTATTTGTTCTTGACTCTGATCTAGCTTTCCAGTTCAACAATGGAAAACTACGAAATGGCCCCGCCTCAACTGTTATTGAAGCCGACAAAGAAGGGGTTCGGGTTTTGCGAGTTGGGGCGATCTCCTTTGAGGAAATTCAGGCAATTGTTCCGACCGCCACCCTTATTTAGGCTCCCACCGATAAGGTTGGGCCATGTCTACTTACTATGGCCCAGATTTTGAGGCATTAAGCAACCAGGATCCAGAGATCGCAGCCGTTCTACTTTCTGAACTCGCGCGCCAACAGAGCAATCTCCAATTGATTGCTTCAGAAAACTTCACATCGCGCGCGGTGTTGGCAGCTATTGGATCAACGCTTTCAAATAAATATGCCGAGGGTTATCCAGGCAAGCGCTACTACGGTGGCTGCGAAGAGGTAGATAAAGTAGAAAGCCTTGCAATCGAACGCGCCAAATCCCTTTTTGGCGCAGATCATGCAAATGTGCAGCCACACTCCGGTGCAAGTGCAAATATCGCCGTTTATCAAGCATTTACCAAACCAGGTGACACTGTGATGGCCATGTCATTGCCACACGGCGGCCACTTAACTCATGGATCAGCAGTGAATTTTTCAGGTAAATGGTTCAATATTGAATCTTATGGAGTTCGCAGCGATAACGAGTTGATTGATTACGACGAACTACGCGATAAAGCGATCGCCTCAAAACCAAAGATGATCTGTTCGGGTGCAACTGCGTACCCTTCCCTTATTGATTTTGAAAAGATACGTGCAATCTGTGATGAAGTTGGCGCAATTATGTGGGTGGATGCTGCGCACTTCATCGGACTAGTTGCAGGTAAAGCGATTCCTTCTCCTGTCCCGTATGCAGATGTTGTTTCATTTACAACTCACAAAGTATTACGCGGACCACGCGGTGGAATGATCTTGGCTAAGGCCGAACACGCTGCAGCCATCGACAAAGCTGTATTTCCAGGTATGCAGGGCGGACCAATTATGTCTACCGT
>CAITQC010000011.1 GCA_903894425.1 uncultured Actinomycetes bacterium | reverse complement strand
TGGTTGGAATACCGTCGCTCTTGGTGGTGGAACTGCCTTTGCCAATGGCGCAAGCTATGGCTCTGGTGCAGATATCACTTTGTATGCACAGTGGTCTGCTAACCCACCTGCAAATCGCACCGTCACCTTCAACGGCAATGGTTCAGATGGTGGAGCAACAGCTGCACAGACAGCAAATGTTGCAACCAACTTAACTAGCAACGGCTTTACTCGCACCGGTTACACATTTACTGGTTGGAATACCGTCGCTCTTGGTGGTGGAACTGCCTTTGCCAATGGCGCAAGCTATGGCTTCGGTGCAGATATCACTCTCTATGCACAGTGGTCTGCTAATCCACCTACAAATCACAGCGTCACCTTCAACGGAAATGGATCTGATGCAGGTTCAACACCTTCACAGACTTCTAATATCCCCGCTTCCTTGAGTTCCAATGGATTTACTCGTACTGGATTTAACTTCACAGGTTGGAACACGATTGCAGCTGGAGGAGGCACTGCATTCGGTAATGGCGCAAGCTATAACTTTGCTACAGACCTAACCCTCTTCGCTCAATGGACTGCAGCACCAACAATCACTCCAGATAATCCAGTAGAAACTCCGGTACTTGCAAACGAAGCGAAAGTCGTCAACGTAAACGTCCAAGGACTTAACGGAGCGGTCATTCCAGTAACAGTTAACCTACCTGCTGGTGTGTCAGGCTTGAATGGGGTGGTCCGCATTACACCGGTAACGACCCCACAGGCATTAGCACTTGGATTAGTAACAGTTGAAGTGCAAGTGCTTGATGGATTCGGAAGAGTTATTCCTGTTTTGTTAGCACCAATCACAATTCAATTCCGCAACGCATTAGGGGACAACATTGTCGCCAAGTCAGATGATGGGATCACTTGGACACCTATCCCCCTAATGACTGGCACAACTCTTCAGGCAGGAGCTACCGATGGCTACTACCTAGATGCTAATGGCCAAGTAGTCATCGTAACTTCACACTTAACCCAATTCGGTATCAAAGCTAAGCAAACATCTGTGAAGGTTCGATTGACTTCTCCTAAGTTAGCTGTCCGTGCCACCGCCTCCATCGTCGCATCCGGAGGAATGGGAACAGGTGCCATGATTTTTAGCACCTCAACTCCACAACTATGCGCTGTAAATGCAAATGGAATAGTCACAGCGTTAAAAGTCGGTGTATGCGTTACCAATACATTCAAGTCAGGTGATACATCTTATGTGAGCACACCCGTCGCATCTGCAAGTATCTACATCGCATATGCATCTGGAAACGCTGCCTTAAAACTATTAAAGGTCACTGGTTCCGGACGATCAAAGCGCATAACCGTAAGCCTTGGACGCGGTTATGCAAACCAGAAACTATTGTTGAAGCTTCGTCCAGTTGGAGCAACAAAGTTTGTCACCCTCACTGGGATCCAACTTAATAGTTCTGGAACTTGGACAACCAAGTCCTACACAAAAACTCGCAAAGTTGTAGCGAACTCTTCGCTACAAGTCGCAGTCGGTTCAACAGCTATAGCGGTAATAAAAGTAACTGGAAAATAGCCCCCGATCATTGCCACGAGGAAGGCAAATTAGAAGTGAATGCCAAATCCTCGTGGCAATGTAATCGGAGAATTCCTTTTGGTACGTTCGCAAAGGAGGACTAGGAAATGCAAATCAATAAGGGTCAGCGTTCATTGAGGATGACGTTAATAGCATTATCTGCTTTGGCTCTGACTTTCTTCATGATGATTAGTTTTCAGACTCCTGACTCTGTTGTAGCTGCATCAAGTTTCAATGCTCTTACTAATGATACGAATCTAGTTTGCATGAATAAGACCACAGGTACGCTGCGAGTAACTTTTACTGGTGCCTGTCGGACCTCAAGTGAGCAACCTTTTGTTTTTCCTACCATCGAACAAACAAGTGCTAACGGCTTTAAGCCTCAGTTGGTCTGCGGATCAACAGGAAAGGAGGTTTGCGAAGTTGGTTCCGCAGGCCCTGGCGAGGGAATAGTCTTTTTTGTAGATAGATATAACAGATACCCAACTTTTACTTATCTTGAGGCAGCTCCTGCGAATTGGAGTGGAAAAGACCAAAAAACCGATCCAACAACATCTTGGTGTGATGACACAACCCACATAATTCAACTCTCCAATACCTCATGGAACTCTCGAATAGTTGGGTCGGGAAGAGCAAATACCAGAATTTTGAATCTATCTTGCGTCCAAGGTGCTGGAACTCTTGTCCAGAACTACAACTTAGGCAACAGCAACAAGTTTTCAGATTGGTTCATACCATCCTTAGGTGAATTGATTCTATTAAGTACGAACTTGCAAGGCACGGCTGGTCTGATTTCTGGTGACTATTGGTCATCCTCCGAATTTTCTGATGTTGGCGGATGGGCCCAATCCGTCGGTCATGGATACCAAGGAAATGCAAATAAAGCCACGTTATTTCACGTTAGACCCATCCGCTCATTTTAATGGAGGAAGAAATGAATACTTATAAGAAGCGAGTTATCGGTGCGCTACTGATTTTAATCCTGTGCGGTACAAATATTACAGCTCTTGCTTGGTCGAAAAGTGCAAAAGATGCTACGTCAGAAACGTTGCAAAAATCACTAACAGACCTTATTCCTTCAAAAGATAACGTTTACAATTTGGGCAGCTCGGAGATGCGTTGGAAGTCAATAAATATCGGAGAAAACTCCTTGAGTTTTATTGACAAAATAAATGGCCATAATGTCACTTTGGGAGTTGAAGGTGGAAGATTAGTTGTGCGGAATGCCGGTGCTTTGCAATTGGGTTTCCTTCAATTCACGGCGACTGGAATTGAAGCACTTGATCCAACCGCTGATATAACAATTGGCAACGTAGGCGATCGTGGACTCCTGAGAACAGCGCGCGGCATAAAATATCCCGATGGCAGTATTCAAACTAGTGCCACTTCATTCATTGCAGGTCCAACCGGACCGACTGGTCCATCTGGCCGCAAAGGGGAAAAGGGTGACACTGGAATGTCCGGAGGCCCTCAAGGTTTTCAAGGCATTCAGGGTGAAAAGGGCGATAAAGGTGAAAAGGGGGATCAAGGACCAGCCGGTCCTTCGGGACTTACAGGATTTACTGAAAAAATTGTCTGCCTTGCCACGGCCGATCGAACAATGCGTCTTGGAACTTGCACTGAGTTAGGAATTTTAGGAGTTAACGTAACGATTTTGATTAAATAAGGAAACGCCCCCTTTAGAAGTTGCTGCCCAGAGTGCTAACTCTTGGCCTACTGGCGAGTTCGAGTTTTTCCTTGTTTAGTCTTGCTCCATGAGAAAGCATCCAGCGATCATCCAAGGTGGAATGGGCATCGCAGTATCCTCCTGGCGATTAGCTAAAGATGTCGCCATACAAGGTGAACTTGGCGTGATTTCAGGAACTGCAATTGACTCGGTGATGGCGCGTAGATTGCAGGACGGCGACCCAACTGGTGACACCCAACGGGCACTTTCTCACTTTCCTGATGTGATTGTCGTCCAAGAGATTCTTAAGCGTTTTTTCATAGAAGGCGGCAAAGATCCAAAGCGTCCGTATATCGATGTACCGAAGTTAATTGTAAAACCAACAGCTTTCGCACTTCATCTTCTTATTGTGTCAACATTTGTCGAAGTGTGGCTGGCAAAAGAAAATCACGATGGGCTTGTCGGGATGAATATCCTTGAAAAGATTCAACTAGCAATTCCCGCGCAACTGTACGGTGCGATGTTGGCCGGGGTTGATTACATATTAATTGGTGCAGGTATACCAGCACAGATTCCACGGTTATTGAATTGGTTATCTTTAGGTAACTCCATAACTATGAAAGTTGATGTCGAAGATACCAACGATAAGTATCAGATAGGTTTTGACCCTGCCTGCATTGATGGGGTCCACTATCCGATTAAACGTCCACAGTTTCTGGCAATAGTTTCATCACATGCTTTAGTCTCATATTTGAATAAAGATGCAGAAACTAAACCTGATGGCTTTGTAATTGAGTATCACGTAGCCGGTGGTCACAACGCTCCTCCACGAGCTAAGAACTCAACCGATGCAAATGGCGAAGCTGTTTATTCGGATGCAGATATGCCAAACCTCGAGAAAGTAGTCGCCTCAGGCTCACCTTTTTGGTTGGCTGGTGGATTTGGAACTCCTGAAAAATTCGTCGAGGCAAAGGCTTTGGGGGCACAGGGAATACAAGTTGGTTCCATCTTTGCTTTATGTAATGAATCTGGTTTTACACCAGAACTTCGCTCACAAGTTTTGTCATCTCTAGCTGCAGGTGAAACTCGTGTTGTAACAGATGCGTCCGCATCACCGACTGGCTTTCCATTCAAAGTTATCGAACTCGATGCCACACTTTCCGAACCTGAGCTATTTGCAAAGCGTGCACGCAAGTGCGATCTGGGCTACCTGCGTACTCCATTTAAACGAGAAAGCGGTGGCATTGGATATCGCTGCCCGGGCGAACCAATAGATACATATCTCTTTAAGAATGGAGAAGAGGAAGAGGCGCTAACCTCAAAATGTTTATGTAATGCGTTAATGGCCGACATCGGTTTGGGTCAAATTCGACCAGATGGCCGCACCGAACTTGCATTGATCACAATTGGCTCTGATCTTGTAGGACCTATGCAGCTACTAGCCCGATTTCCAGATGGATGGAGCGCCAAGCAGGGGCTGAATTATCTGAGAACTGCTCAATAATCTTTAATAGCACCAGGCAAAGAGGTTGAGCCTTTAAGATTGCAGGTATGAACAAGCCAACAAAAAAACCTATCGCCCGTGTGGTGAAGACGGTTGAACGCGCAGTTGGTCGGCGCGAATCAGTGTTGGCTCGCAAAAGTATCCGCGATTCATTAGTCTCTTTAGCCGGACTACTTGGTTGCCCGGTTCGAAATGAAGATGGGCGAGAAATAGGTCGCTTAGTTGACGTCGTAGTTAAACACGGACACGATGCTTATCCCCCGGTGTCAGGACTCATTGTCAAGGTTGGCTTACGTAAATCCTTTATTGATGGAGCTCGCATTGCAAAGTTAAGCCGTAACGAGATTCAGCTTTCATCGACAACGATTAATTTGACGGACTATAAACGTCGAAGCGATGAATCACTTCTAGACGCGGATGTTTTAGATCATCAAATTGTTGATGTTAATGGATTACGTGTTGTTCGTTCCTCTGATCTTTATCTGGCACCTCTCGACAAAGAAATTCGCGTAGTTGGTGTAGATATTTCCTTTGTAACTTTTCTCCGACGCATCTTCCCTGGAGCTATAGGACGCAGAGCAACCCCACAACATGTTCTCGATTGGGCAACAGTTGCATCTCTTGCTGACACATCCGGAGTGGTAAAAACCTCTGGTTCAAAAACAGCTTTGTCGCAACTTCGTCCTGCAGATCTTGCCGACTTAATTGAAGATTTAGCGGGCCGCGAGCAGAGCGCATTGATTGAAATGTTGGATCCAGAACTTGCTGCCGATGCTCTTGAGGAGATGGAGGATGAAGAACTCCAAGGTCTCCTTCGTGGATTAAGCGAAGGGCGCGCAGCCGAACTACTGAGTCGAATGGAACCAGATGAGTCCGCAGAAGTCTTGCGAGATTTAGATGACGAACACCGCGAAGATATTTTGAAAGCTATGGATTCAAAGATGGCTAAACAACTACGTCAATTAATTTCATTTGATGAAACATTAGCTGGTGGAATTATGACTACGCATATGGTCATCGCTCATGAAGGTGATTCAGTGGCACATGCTTTAACGATATTGGTTGAAAATCGTGATCGTGATATTTCCGATGGTGTGGTTATTGTCGATGCAAAGGGAAAACTTGTCGATCACATCCCAATTATCGAACTTATCGCCTCAAAGCCAACTTCCCTGCTCTCCACATTAATCGGAGCTCCGTACCCAACTGCCGTTTTGTTAGATGCACCTCTTGAAGAAGTTATCGAGGAGTTTTCTAATAACCGCGGTTCATCTATTGTCGTAATCGATGTCAAAGGAAAGCCCGTTGGCAGAATCTTGGCCGATGATTTAGTTGACGCACTTAAGCCCGAAGAAGCACACGGCTTTACTAAAGGCACTGGTGCGCTCTCATGACGACTACCCGTAAAATTCGCTTAGCTGCCCTGCTATCTGTAATGGGTCCAGGTCTTATCGCGGGTCTTTCAGATGATGATCCGGCAGGCATCACGACATATTCACAACTTGGCGCTAAATATGGCTACCAAATGTTGTGGGTACTTGTTATTTCAACTATTGCATTAGTTATCTTCCAAGATTTAGGTGCACGAATTGGTGTTGTGACGCGCCAAGGACTCATCGGTTTGGTGCGTCAAAAATATGGTGCACGCTCTGGCACATTGAGTGCAAGTGCGTTAATTATTGCAAACTTCGGAACTCTTACTGCCGAGTTCGCTGGTATCGCCGCAGCTGGTCAACTCTTTGGAGTATCTCGGTTTATTACCGTTCCAGCCGGTGCGCTCATTGTTTCTTTTCTTGTGCTCCGTGGCTCATTTGCTAACGTTGAAAAAGTTTTCTTTCTCCTCTCTGCAGTATTTATCTCATATGTTGTCGCTGGTTTTATGGCTCACCCAGATTGGGGCCAGGCATTTCACGGAGTATTTGTTCCAACGATGCCACTTACTCACGATGCCATTTATATTGCCACCGCAACATTAGGAACAACTCTTGCGCCATGGGGACTTGCTTTCATTCAGTCATATGCCGTTGATAAGCGTCTAACGCGCGATGATTTAAAACTATTGCGCATCGACGTTTGGACTGGTTCGTTACTCACAGGAATCATCGGGTTCTTTGTAATCATCACATGTGCCGCAACACTCAATAAAGAGGGTCGAACAAATATCACCGATGCTGCGCAAGCTGCGCGTGCTCTGGAACCACTTGCGGGCACATTAGCAAAGGCGCTATTTGCCATTGGCTTGGTAGGCGCAGCCCTTCTTGCAGCGTCAATACTTCCGCTTTCAACTGCATACTCTGTTGGTGACTTAACTGGTCAACCGGCAGCTTTAGATGACGGACCAAAAGAAGCACCGCTTTTTTACGCAACTTTTGGAGTAATGACATTTTTTGCCGCCGGTTTGATTCTTTTACCTGGCGTGCCACTGATTAAAGTCCTTGTCTTCACCCAGATCCTCAACGCCATTTTGTTGTTGCCACTTCTATTTTTTATGTACGGAATATCCAAGGATGTACGCCTCATGGGAGAATTCGTTTCCAATACTCGAATGCGAATCGTGTATGGCTTCATTATTTCATTGGTCTCAGTCTGTGTTCTGGCATTACTTTGGTTCACGATTAATCCTTAAGATGATTAGAGATGCCAAAGCTAGTGATATAGCCGCAATCACCGCGATATACAACGATGTAATCAGCACGACCAACGCCATTTACCGTGAAGATGCGGTAGATGAATCAGAACGTTTGGTCTGGTTTGAAGATAAGAAGAAACATGGCTACCCAGTGATCGTGGCCGACGTCGATGGCTTAGTGGTTGGATATGGCGTATTTGGATCGTTTCGATTTGGTGAGGGCTATAACCACACAGTCGAGCACAGCGTCCATGTTGCATCCGACTTTCGCGGACAAGGTATTGGTAAAAAAATTCTCGAAGATCTGATTGAAAGAGCGCGCCTGCAAAATCACCTCGTCATGATTGCCGCTATTGATTCAACAAATACGCAATCCATTGGACTGCATGCGGCCTATGGCTTTGTTGAAAGTGCGCGAATGCCACGAGTTGCAAAAAAGCATGGGAACTTTCTAGACCTGGTGCTGATGCAGTTGATGCTATAGAGGCGCAAACTCCGAAGTGAAATGCCGAAGTGCTGGTGGCTCCTTCATAATTCGATAGCCTCGCAAATCTTGAGAATGGGCCGCAACCTCGGCACAGACTTCGATTACATAATCGATATGGCTCTGCGTATATGTTCGCCGCGGAATAGCTAAACGCACCAACTCCATGGCAGATGCGACTTCACTTCCATCTGGCTTTCTGCCAAACATCACGGTTCCAATTTCACAGCCACGAATTCCGCCAACTTTATATAGTTCAACGGCTAAAGCCTGGCCCGGATAGTGCAGCGGCGGTATATGAGGCAGCAGCGCCTTTGCATCAATATAGATTGCGTGGCCACCTGTTGGTTGAACAATTGGAATCCCTTTCTTAAGTAAAGCATTTCCAAGGTAAGCAGTTGAAGTGATTCGATACTTCAAATAATCATGAGATATGACTTCTGTTAAACCAACGGCCAACGCCTCTAAATCACGACCAGCTAAACCACCGTAGGTTGGAAAACCCTCGGTCAGAATCAAAAGATTTCTACAGATCGATGCCAAATCATCATCATTTAATGCAAGCCATCCACCAATATTGCCCATCGGATCCTTTTTGGCACTCATCGTCATTCCATCAGCCAGTGATGCAATTTCGCGAACGATGTCTGCAACATCTCGCTCTTGTTGCCCAGCTTCGCGCTCACGAATAAACCAGGCGTTTTCTGCGAAACGACAAGCATCTAGAAAAAATGGAATTCCATATTTCTTGCAAATAGCGCTGACAGCTCTAAGGTTTTCTAAAGATACTGGCTGCCCTCCCCCTGAGTTATTAGTAATCGTCATCATCACAACTGGAATATTTTCAACACCGAATTTGTTAATGAACTCTTCAAGTGCAACCAAATCCATATTGCCCTTAAAAGGATGCAGGGATGATGGATCTTTGCCTTCTGAAATAACCAGGTCAACTCCTTCGGCCTGTGTGTATTCAATATTTGCCCTCGTTGTATCAAAGTGTGTGTTGCTGGGAATTATTTTGCCTTTTCCGCCAATTGCAGTGAAAAGAATCTTCTCGGCCGCTCGACCCTGGTGAGTTGGAATCACGTGTTTGTATGGAAAGAGATTTTGAACCGCATCTTTGAACATCAACCATGAAGGTGAGCCGGCATACGACTCGTCGCCGTGCTGAATTGCAGCCCATTGATTACGACTCATTGCGCCAGTGCCAGAGTCGGTGAGTAGATCTATCAACACATTATCGGAGTGCAAAGAAAAGAGGTTATAGCCAACGTCTTCAATATATTTCTCGCGCTGACTTTGAGTTGTCATCTGCAATGGAGCTACTGAATGAATCTTAAATGGCTCAATAATCGTTTTAAATTCCATATCCGCAGGTTATGCAACCAATGAAATAGTTAAAACATTTCAGCTAAGTGCCAGCACTACTGCTTGGATAGCCCTTCTATAAATGTCACAGAGTTCTGGAAAATCAGCTCCTGGTCATAATCCAATGTAGCAACGTGATAACTATTAACAAGCTCGATGCGTGATTTATTGGTTGAACCTAAGCCGGCCATGATGATTTCAGTATTTGTTACTGGCAATGTGTGGTCCTCGACTGAATGAAAGAGTTGTACTGGAACTGTTACTTTATTTAGATTCTTGCGAGTAATTTTCAACATCTTCAAGAGTTCATACACCCCACGAGTGGGTAGTGCGTCGTATCCATGTTCGGTGATTCCTGGGCGCTTGATGTCATTGCCGACACTTGAACGCAATTTTTGAAAATGCGATACTACATAAGCCAATTGATGTGGCATGAAAGCTACATGAATCATTGGGTTAACGAGAATAATTCCCGTTAAGCGATCGTTATTTTCAATCGCTACGTTAAGTGTTGTTCCACCACCCATAGATAAACCAGCAATGAATACGTAATCACAACTCTTGTACAACTCTTCGAGTTCAGCTTGAACTTTGGTTGGCCACTCCTGCCACTTCACTTTATTGAGATCTGCCGGTTGTGTTCCATGACCGGGCAACAAAGGAACACGAACGGTGTAACCCTTTGAATGTAGAAACTCTCCCCAAGGGCGCATTGAAGGAGGCGCGCCCGTAAATCCATGGAGCAATAAGACTCCTGTGCGTGCATTTTTGCCCGAACCCTGCGCTGACCAATCTTGCATCCATCCGGGAGGTGCCGTTTCAACTGCCATAGGCCTAAGAATACGCCCGAAGTTAATGACGGTGCAATCATTTACTATTGCCGACATGCATCTTTCTCAAACAACATTTGTTGTTCTAGATCTTGAAACTTCAGGAGCAGCCCCGTCAACGGGCGCTGGCATAACCGAAATCGGTGCGGTCAAAGTCAAAGGTGGACAGATCATTGGCGAGTTCCAATCCTTTGTTAACCCAGGGCTTTCGATAAGCCCGTTCATCACTCAATTAACAGGAATCACTGATGCAATGCTCATGGATGCACCGCGCATAAATGAAATCTTTCCAACTTTTATCGAATTCCTTGGGCCAGAAAATGAGAATGTCTTAGTCGCACATAATGCACCATTCGATATTGGCTTTTTAAAAGCGGCGGCGGTTATTCTGGATTATCCGTGGCCTAAGCATCATGTTGCAGATACTGCCCGTCTTGCTCGATACGTCTTAACTAAAGATGATGTCATTAACTGCAAATTAGCTACCTTGGCTCAGTTTTTTGGAGCAACGACTTCCCCAACCCACAGAGCCCTCGATGATGCACGAGCAACGGTTGATGTTTTGCATGGGATTATCGAACGCCTTGGTGGTTTTGGAATTACAACGTTGCCTGAATTTAAAAAAATTAAGAAGAGGCTAGTTGTTGGCTAAGTTGTGCCCACTTGATAACTAGATTCGAAGCCGCCCCACTATCAATGGCCTTGATTGCTTTTTCAACTCCTATTGCCATGCGATCGTGAAGTGAAAGCTCCATCTTTGCCTCATAAGCAGCGATTGCCGCAGCAGCATTGAGAACAACAGCATCACGTGGGGCTCCCTTTTCCCCCGAAAAAATCGCTAGAGAAATACGTGCGTTTTCTGATGCATCGCCACCAATTAAAGATGAAATTGGAGCTCGTGGAATTGAAAAATCAAGAGGATCGATTAAATCACTTGAAATTTCACCATTGCCGATTGTCAATACCGAAGTAGTTGTAGCAAGAGTAATTTCATCCAGTCCATCGTCTCCACGAAAGACAAAACCATCAACGCCCTTATCTCCTAGCACTTGGGCCATTACTAAATGCATTCGTTCATTTGCCACACCTATCGCCGCCGCCTTCGGCTTAGCAGGATTGGCAAGAGGTCCCAAAATATTAAAAACTGTAGGAACAGCTAGCTCTTTTCTAGCAGGAGCGGCAAAACGCATAGCAGGATGAAACACAGGTGCAAAACAAAAACCAATTCCTAATTGCGCAAAGGTCGCTTCAACACCTTTTCCATCCAGAGTTATTGCAATACCTAAAGCTTCAAGTAGATCTGCTGCCCCTGACTTTGAAGATGCAGCACGATTTCCATGCTTCACAACTTTTGCTCCAGCGGCTGCAGCTATTATCGCCGCAGTTGTTGAAATATTTATCGTATGAGCACCATCACCGCCGGTGCCTACTGTGTCTACTGCGCGTTCTGTAATTGAGATAGGTGATGAATATTGATACATCTGCCCTACAAGAGCGCTCACCTCTTCAGAAGTTTCACCTTTGGTTTTTAGCGCTACTAGAAATCTTTTTATAAGCTCTATATCTGCCTTGTCCTCTAAAATCTGCTTCATGCACCACTGAACATCTACAGGTTCTAAATCCAAACCATTTTCAAGGATGCCGATGTATCGATCCCACAGATCGTGATTCATCTAATGCTTATTTAGACCGTTGCAAGCTTTGTGCCGCGAAGCAGTTCTGCAGCGCTCTTGGCCAATGTAAATGGATCTATCGGATGAACAACTGATGCTTCAGCTAAAGACCAAGCAGCTAGCCAGGCATCCTCTTTACGCCCAGTGATCACTAATACAGGTGCGCAGTTAAAGACCTCATCCTTAAGCTGGCGGGCAAGACCCATCCCACCTTCAGGGGCCGCTTCGCCATCAAGAATAAAGAGATCGACATTTGCCTTGCTATCGACAAATGCACGTAGCGCAGGGCCAGTAGCGAACTCGTGAATTTGGTTCTCATCAAGATCACTGGCGCTGCGAACGCCTAGGGCGCTAATAATCGCAGTTCGGGTGGATGAGTCATCTGAATAAACAACAATCTGCTTCTTGGCCATGCTCCAAGTCTAAGCCGCAGATGCCTGTGTCGCACGCGCTTTTTAACGCTAAAACCCTGTGGCCTGTTTCACCCCTGCAGGCGGGGAATACTCTCTGGTTCTGGGGCTAGTTGGCAGACGCAGGCGTGAATTTCGGGAATAATCGCCCTCATGTCAAGCGCAGCCGTAACGGCCCATCACAAAATCACTCGCCCCAACGCGGTAGCTGTTGGAACAATCGTCTGGCTTTCCAGCGAGCTCATGTTCTTCGCAGCACTCTTTGCAATCTACTTCACTACGCGTGCAGTGCAAGGACCCACCATTTGGACCGAGTCAAACCATATTCTTAATATTCCCTTTGCCGCACTCAACACAACAATTCTTGTTCTCTCCTCGGTTACATGTCAGTTCGGAGTTTTTGCTGCAGAGCGTTTTCAAAATCGCCGCACAGGTTCCATCATTCAGATTAATAAATGGGGAATGCGCGAATGGTTTGCGTTGACTTTCCTCATGGGTGCATTCTTTATCGGTGGTCAAATCTTTGAATACGCTTCCCTTGTTCAAGAGGGCCTGACTCTTTCATCTACTGCCTATGGTTCAGTATTTTTCATTGCTACAGGTTTTCACGGTCTACACGTAACGGGTGGGCTTATTGCTTTCCTAATTGTCATGATCCGCGTAGCTAAGGCGCGACGCTTCACTCACGAACAAGCAACAACAGCAATCGTAGTTTCATATTATTGGCACTTCGTCGACGTCGTGTGGATCGCACTTTTCTCTGCGATTTACCTCATTAAGTAAGGGAGCACAATCACTTCGTGAAACGCTTATCTCGTTACCGTCGCCATAAGGCAGCAGGGCCATTTCTCTTGATCATTGCATTGCTTGCAATTGGAACAACCTTTTCTGTTGCAAGTGCAACTGTAAAACAATCTCCAACTACTTTTGCTCGCTCAGCAGCTATCGATGAAGGAAAACAAATCTTCTTAAAAGGCTGTTCTTCCTGCCACGGATTAAATGCTGAAGGCGGTGCTATTGCTCCATCTCTCATCGGAGTTGGTGCAGCCTCGGTTGATTTCCAAGTAGGCACAGGACGCATGCCTATGGCCGATATGAGCACTCAGGCTATGCGAAAAGAGCCTGTATATGACGCACAAGAAACCGCTGCGCTAGCAGCATATGTGGCATCTCTTGCTCCGGGACCAGCTATTCCAGAGGATTCAGTACTCAACTACGAACGAGATGGCAGCACAGCAGAAGGTGGCGAACTCTTTCGTAATAACTGCGCGATGTGCCACAACTTTGCTGGCCAAGGTGGAGCACTAACGCAAGGCAAGTTCGCACCAACATTGATGGGCGTTGATGCTAAATATATCTACGAAGCTTTAATTACTGGCCCACAATCAATGCCAGTGTTTAGCGATAAGACAATTACCCCTGCTGAAAAACTTTCACTTATCAAGTGGATCAAGTCGGCAGAGGCCGAACCAAATCTGGGTGGAGCAACAATGGGTCGAATCGGACCTGTGACTGAGGGTCTCTTAGCTTGGGTTCTAGGTATCGGAATGCTTATTGGTATTGCAGTATGGCTAACTACGAGAGCAAGGTAATCGCGACGTGTCTAATGAATTAATCCCAACGCAGGATTCAGCAGTCCCTGTCCATGAGCCACGTGCAACTGATGTTAATCCCAAGGCTGAGAAACGCGCCGAGCAACAAGTTGCAATTCTCTTTGCGCTTTCCGGAGTCGGCTCTCTACTTCTGATTTATTCATACATCTATGTTGCTAACGATGTCTTTATCTTTATTCCAGTTATGGGCGATCAAAACGCACAGCAATTGGGAATCGGTATCGGTATGGCGATGTCACTATTTTTCCTTGGAATCGCAGCAATCCACTGGGCCAAGACTTTGATGTCGGACAAAGAAGTGATCAATCATCGTCATGAATTTCGCTCTAGTGATTCAGATCGTGAAGAGTTTGTAAAAACTGTTAAAGAAGGCGTAGCAGGAGTGCAACTCGGTCGACGCAAACTCATTAAGCGCTCACTAGGTGCATCTCTTGGTCTGTTTGCACTTCCACCAGTTTTACTGCTGCGCGATCTTGGTCCTCTTCCAAAAAAGCAGTTGGAAACAACTAACTGGAAGGCTGGAACGCGACTACTAACTGATCCGGGCAACCGCCCAATCTTGGCTTCAGATCTTGAAGTAGGCGCAGTAGTGCAGGTCCTGCCAGCGGTTGAACATCTAGATGAACGCCCACTGAGTGATATCGCCAAGGATCCAGTTCTCTTGATTCGTTTGCGTGAGCAGGATTTCCAACTTACTCCTGAGAAATTAGCGATGACTCATGATGGAATTATCGCCTTCTCTAAAATCTGTTCACATATGGGTTGTGCAGTTGCACTTTATGAACAGCAAACAAAACACTTGCTGTGTCCATGTCACCAATCAACTTTTGATGTGACCCGCGGAGCAAAAGTAATTTTCGGGCCAGCAGCACGCCCACTTCCTCAGTTAGATATCACTATCGATGCCGAGGGTTATTTAATAGCACGTGCAGCATTTAATGAACCGGTCGGACCTAGTTTCTGGGAGCGTAACTCACAATGACACCTATGGAAAAAACAATTGGATCTGTGGCCAATTACGTTGATGAGCGGACAGGAGCAGCGGGTTGGGTAAAGAAATCTCTTAACAAAGTCTTTCCTGATCACTGGTCATTTATGCTTGGTGAAGTTTGCATGTATTCATTCATCATCTTGCTGCTATCTGGAACTTTCTTAACTTTTTGGTTTGATCCCTCACAGCGCGATGTAATTTACAACGGAGTCTACGAGCCTCTTAAGGGACTCAAGATGTCTGCGGCCTACGCTTCGACTCTGGATATCTCCTTTGAAGTTCGCGGCGGGCTTTTGATGCGTCAAATTCACCACTGGGCAGCAAATATTTTCATGGCAGCAATCGTTGCTCACCTTTTGCGCGTCTTCTTTACCGGGGCATTTAGAAAGCCTCGTGAGTTTAACTGGATCCTTGGAATCTTACTTTTGACTCTTGGTTTTGTTGAGGGTCTCTTTGGCTACTCGCTTCCAGATGATTTGCTCTCTGGAACTGGTCTTCGTATTACTTCAGCGATTATTCAAGCAATTCCAGTCGTTGGTACTTACATATCTTTCTTCCTCTTTGGTGGGGCATTTCCTGGGGTCGGATTTATTCCGCGCATCTTTACACTCCATGTTTTACTAATTCCCGGAGCCTTTCTGGCAGTCATCACAATTCACGTCATGCTAGTTTGGTACCAAAAGCACACCCAGTTCCCAGGCGTTGGACGTACAGAAAAGAACGTTGTTGGACATCCAATCTTGCCTGTCTATATGGCTAAAGCTGGAGGATTCTTCTTCGTAGTATTTGGCGTAATTGCATTTTTATCGGCAGTCGCATCGATTAACCCGATCTGGCTTTATGGCCCATACACGCCAGGTCAGATTTCAGCAGGTTCACAACCTGACTGGTACATGGGTTGGCTTGATGGTCTTGTACGCATGGCTCCCCCTCTTGAAACTCATGCATTCGGCCACACAATCTCTTGGAATATTCTGATTCCAGCGTTAATTGTTCCCGGTATTGTCTTTACTGGAATGGCGTTATATCCATTTATTGAAAGTTGGATAACTGGAGATAAGCGCGAACATCACTTGCTTGATCGCCCACGAAACGTGCCTAACCGAACAGCGCTTGGCGTCATGTCGATCACTTTCGTGATGGTCGCACTCATCAATGGTGGCAATGATATTTTGGCCACTAGTTTTGATCTCTCAATCAATCAGATTATGTGGTTCTCACGCATCGGCATCTTTGTTCTTCCACCAATTGCATTTGTAATCACAAAGCGCCTGTGCCTGTCTCTGCAGCGTGCAGACCGTGACCTCTTGCTTCATGGCACTGAAACGGGTCGTCTTCTTCGTTTGCCACATGGCGAGTTCGTTGAAGTCCATGCACCGATTTCTGCAGAAAAAGCATTCATCCTTACTTCACATGAACAAGCATCTGTCTTGGAAATCGAAGATACCGACTCTCGTGGAGTACGTCGACCAGGTTCACTTAAGAGCAAACTCCGTCGACGCCTAAGTAAGGCTCATGCAGTTGCTGTTCCTAAGGTGACAGATCAAGAACTCAAGGAGATCGAACACCACTAGTTAGTTTTTACGTATTACAAGCCAAACACCTAGGGCCGTTATTCCTATTCCAAGGAAGCCCTGGGTGTTTACTTTTTCCCCAAATAATACAAAGGCTTCGAGAGCTGTTGCAGGTGGCACTAGGTAAAACAGAGAAGATACTGAAGCCGCACTACCCGTATTAAGTAACCATAGGAATAGTAGAACAGCCCCAACAGAAAGAGCAAGGATTAGCCAGGTCATAGCTGCTACAAACTTGGGGGTGAAATCAATATGCATTCCATTGGTTGCAAGTGCTGCTATCGCTAAGACAACTCCGCTAGCCAAGTACTGATATGCGGTGCCTGCCATCATCGGTATGCCTGAACCAAATTTCTTTTGCATCAAAGTTGCCGTTGTGCTTCCAAAGAGTGCAACAAAAACCGCTGCGATACCTAATTTCGAAACTGAGCTATCAAATGTGGGACCTAGCACAAGGACGACTCCTATTAATCCAAGTAACAGGCCGCCAACTTGCACGGCGCGTAACTTCTCGCCCAAGACTCTTACTGCCAAAATAGATACAAATACTGGTTGCAAACTAGTTATAACAGCTGCAACACCGGCTGCAACACCTCGAGAAATAGCAAAGAAGACTCCGCCAAGATAGAAGGCGTGTAGAAAAACTCCGATGAGTGAGGATTTCTTCACTGCATCTGCTCCAATGGCAATTGGTGCTTTCATCAATCGAGCAACTAAAAGGAGAAATCCTGCTGCAATAAAGACCCGTAGAGATAAAAAGATAAATGGATCGGCATATGGCAAACCATATTTAGCACCTACAAAACCGGTGCTCCAGAGAAAAACAAAGAGATATGGGGCTAATCGTGCGGTTTTCAACCTTCGCAGATCGCCTTCAAACGTACTAGTGACTTTGCCATCCACTTTGGATTACGTAGAAATGAACCGGTCTTCCTTAAATACCAACGCGATACTGCTGAAATTTTACTTCCATCGAATATCTCGGTTACTTGCGTCTGCCCATTTCCAAGTTCAAGAAGTTCGTAAGACCAGGTCCACTTCATTAAGTGGGACCACGTAATCTTCTTGTTTTCATCAAAAGCAACCACGGTATTGGTTATGCGATAAGGCACCTTAATCTTCATCGCCATACCGAACTTTGCACCAAGGAAAAGTCGATCGGGCCCAGATATGGATTTTGTAATTGTTCCTGAACCATCAAAGGAGGAATGCGCGCGAGGATTTGCTAATAAATCAAAGATTGCCGATGCTGGGGCATTGATAGTTATTCGTGCAGCTGCTGTATATGGATAATCAACATCCAAGATTTGCGCACGAACTTGCGACATTAGTGGGCTGTGGCTTTCAACGGCTTCTCATACTCTGTGACCATACCGATGATTGAAATCACCAGTGCTCCCAAAGCAATCAAAGTTAGCCACCAACCGATAATTAGGGACAGGCTTAATGCGCATGAGCTTAAGCCAACAGGCAATGGCCACCATGAGTGCGGGCTGTAGAAGCCTAAATCTCCAGCACCATCTGAAATCTGTGCAGTTAGGTTATCTTCAGGAAGAATTGCACCAATACGCTTTTGAGTAAACCAAACATAAAAGCCCACCATGCCAGCAAGGCCGGATGCAAGAGCCATTCCACCGATGCCTACAGGTTCACCGCCCACCTGCCAATAGACGATTGTCATCAAAACATAGAACAGTGCAAGACCAATAAAGAGCTGCCATGAAACCTTCATAGTTTATTTGTGCCCTTCAGTCTTGATATGTGGATGGTGCAGATCAAATGCTGGTCGCTCTGATGAGATGCGAGGCATCGTTAAGAAATTGTGGCGTGGTGGTGGACAAGAAGTTGCCCACTCAAGAGATGATCCATAACCCCAAGGATCATCGACTCCAACCAAAGGTGATTTGCGTGTTATCCATACGTTGATCATGAATGGAATCATCGAAAATGCCAGAAGGAATGAGCCAATTGTTGAAACTTCGTTCATAAATGTGAAGCCATCGGTTGGCAAGTAGTCGGCATAGCGGCGTGGGAATCCCTTGATTCCCAACCAGTGCTGAATGAGGAAAGTTAAGTGGAAGCCAATAAAAGTTGTCCAGAAGTGAATTTTTCCAAGACGCTCATTGAGCATACGTCCCGTCATCTTTGGCCACCAGAAATAGAATCCGGCAAACATCGCAAAAACCACTGTTCCAAAAAGAACATAGTGGAAGTGAGCAACGACGAAATAACTTGCAGAGACTGCAAAATCAAGAGGCGGTGATGCCAAAATAATTCCTGTTAATCCACCGAAAAGGAATGTGACCAAAAAGCCCATAACCCACAACATCGGAGTTTCAAAAGTTACGTGACCGCGCCACATTGTTCCGATCCAGTTGAAGAATTTAACACCGGTCGGAACACCGATTAGGAATGTCATGAAAGAGAAGAAGGGCAACAAGACCTGACCTGTTGCAAACATATGGTGCGCCCAGACTGAAACCGAGAGCGCTGAGATAGCAATTGTTGCCGCAATAAGGCCCTTATAACCAAAGATGGGCTTTCGACTAAATACCGGCAAAATCTCGGTAGCAACACCGAAAAATGGAAGGGCCAAGATATACACCTCAGGGTGGCCGAAGAACCAGAACAAATGCTGGAACAACATTGCCCCGCCATTTGCTGGATCAAAAAGGTGCGTGCCGTAAATACGATCAGATTCAAGACCTAGCAGAGCTGCTGCAAGTGGTGGAAAAGCAAGAAGCACAAGGATTGATGTCAACAACACGTTCCATGAAAAGATCGACATACGAAACATCGTCATGCCCGGAGCGCGCATGGTGAAAATCGTTGTAATGAAATTAACGCCACCAAGAATTGTTCCGATACCACCAACAGCTAAACCTAGTAGCCAAAGATCTGCACCGATACCTGGTGAGTAAATTGAGTTTGAAAGTGGAACATAAACAGTCCAACCAAATGAAGCTGCCCCACCTGGAGATAAAAAGCCAGCGAATGCCATTAGGCCACCGAAAAGATATAGCCAATAAGAAAGCATATTCAGACGCGGGAAAGCCACATCTGCTGCGCCAATTTGCAGTGGCATGATCACATTTGCAAAGCCAACAAAGAGCGGGGTTGCAAACATCAATAACATAATCGTTCCGTGCATTGTGAAAATCTGGTTGTACTGCTCGGCGCTTAAGAACTGCATGCCAGGACGCGCTAGTTCGCTACGTAGAGCAAGAGCTAAGACGCCGCCGATAAGAAACCATGCAAAAGAAGTCATCAAATATAGATAGCCGATTGTTTTGTGATCAGTTGATGTAATCCACTTTACGAAGGCCTTACCTTTTTGAGGTGGCAAAGGCGGAACATTGGTAATCGTTGGACGATCTGCAAATGTTGTCATGCTGCGCTCCCCTTAAAGGTTTCAAGATAAGCCTTGTACTGATCTGGTGTCACTACACGAACTGTAAATAACATCTGCGAATGATTGCGGCCGCACAAAATATTGCAACGACCTGGGAAATCGCCAAGTTTATTGGCAGTAAATTCAAGATGATTTGTTACCCCTGGAAGGTTCTGCATTTGAATCATGAACGCTGGGATCCAGAATCCATGAACTACATCATTTGAGGTAATCGTGTAACGCACTTTCTCGCCCATGGGAACATAAAGAACAGGAGGTTGTGCAGGAGTTCCTGTAACCAGTGCATCAGCTCCAGCTTCTGGATATCCAAACTGCCACGACCATTGAATTCCTTCGACAGTGATCTCGTGCTTGTAGGTATCTGTATGTGCAGAAATCACTGTTTCTTTTTTCGCTGTGTAATAAAAAAGAACCGCGACAATAATAAAAGGGATAACTGTGTAAACAATTTCAATTGGAACGTTGTACTGAGTCTGCTTTGGAAACTCCGGTCCATCTTTTTTCCCACGATGAAATACCGCAGGCCACAAAATCAAAATGAGAGTGATGACTCCAACGACACCTGCAGTAATCCATGCTCCTTGCCACAGTGACAAGGATTGGTCATTAACGCTTGAAAGTCCTTCTTCATAGCCAAGACCGGAAACTTTGGAACATCCCGTGAGCACAAGAACCGGGGCCAGAAGGAGAAGGGTGCGTAGGCCCTTGAGCTTTGTTAGCGACATGGGGGTAAGGATAGAGCGCAAAACGCGCTTGCGTTGCACCTGATTAACTCGCCGCCCCGGTGGTTCGCATCACAGCTTTTTGTAGCTAAAAATTCAGATGCGGGGCTATCTCGGCGGCGGCATCTGGGCCATATGCCCCCTGAAAACGGGCTAGAAACTCCTGGCTAGTAAATCGATACTCCTGGGTGCCCATAGTCTCAATGACATATGTGGCGATCAGTGATCCCAACTGGGCGCAGCGCTCGTGGCTAAGGCCCCAGGCCAGACCTGCGATAAAGCCAGATCTAAAGGAGTCACCAACACCTGTTGGATCTGTCTTTGATTTTTCTTGAGGAACCCCGACCTGCACGAACTCCCCTGATGCGCTTTCTACTTTGGCACCCTTAGAACCCAATGTCACCACTCGGACTTTTACATGCTCCAGAATCTGCGCATCGCTCCACCCTGTTTTTTGCATTGCTAACGCTAATTCGTATTCATTTAAAAATAGATAGGAAGCACCATCGATTAGAAGTTTGATTTCTTCCCCCGACATACGGGCCATTTGTTGAGATGGATCGGCTGCAAATGCAATTGCCTCATTGCGACAGACATCAGAGTGGTGCAACATCGCTTCAGGATCATCCGGTGAAATAACAACCATGTCGAATCGTCCCGTTTTATCCATGATCGGACCAAGTTCAATATTTCGGGCCTCACTCATTGCTCCTGGAAAAAACGATGCAATCTGATTGAGATCGTCATCGGTTGTCACCATAAAGTGAGCGGTATACAAATCCTTTGAAACTAAGGCGTGTGAAGTATCTACGCCATGACGTGAAAGCCAGGCTTCATAATCTGCCCAATCTTTACCAACGGCGGCGATGAGAACAGGGTTTAAACCAAGGACACCCATTCCATAACAGATATTGGCCGCACATCCTCCACGGCGCACATCAAGACTGTCTACAAGAAAAGAGAGTGAGACTTTTTCTAGCGAACCCGCGACAAATGAGTCGGTGAACTTTCCTGAGAAAGTCATTAAATGATCAAGACCCACTGAACCCGCTACACCGATTTTCATGTAGCGATACTAGAGCGTAAGAGAGCTTTAGTTAGTTAAATGAATCGCCGCATGCACAAGAACCTTGCGCATTTGGGTTATCGATTGTAAAGCCCTGCTTTTCAATAGTGTCAACAAAATCAACAGTTGCACCCATTAAATAAGGATCGCTCATTTTGTCGACTACAACTTTGACAGCACCAAATTCGCGGACAATATCGCCCTCTTGGTTACGGTCATCAAAGTAGAGCTGATAGCGAAGTCCTGAACAACCTCCTGGTTGTACAGCAACGCGCAGGTTCAAATCATCGCGACCTTCTTGGGCCAGCAAAGCAGCTACTTTTGCAGCAGCGACATCGGTTAGAGCTAATCCTGTGGTTGTAACTTCTGTAGTCATTTTCTCTCCTTGTTTGCCCAAATCCTACCTGCCGGCATGCCCCTTCGCGAGTTATGACTTGGCTCTATAGTTAGGCCCATGACTACTGAATCAACTGGCAAGGGCCGTCCTACTCCAAAGCGCAAAGATGCTCAGGCAAAGGTGAAGATCTCTTCCCTATCCCCTGTTGTCACCAAGGAGCAGAAGCGAGCACAGAAGTTAGCTGCCCGCCAAGATCGTGTTGGTTCGCGAGCCGCTTACCTTCGCGGAGAAGAGAGCGCACTTCCAGCCCGTGATCGCGGTCCTGAACGCCGCTTTGTCCGTAACTACGTCGATGCCCGTCGATCTATCGGTGAATACTTCCTGCCGATTATTTTCCTGGTACTGGTTCTGACACTCATTCAAATTCCTGCTATTCAGTTCGGTGCAATCGCCTTGATGTATGTGGTGCTACTTATTGCAGTAGGTGATGGATTTTTCTTAGGTCGCAAAGTTCAACGATTAGTTCATGCTAAGTATCCAGCTGCGAGCACTAAAGGCTTAGGCATGTACGCATGGCTGCGCTCAACACAAATGCGTCGTTTACGCGCTCCACACCCACAGACCAAAGTAGGAGATGTCGTCAACTAAGCGCGAGGATTTGGACTTATGTTTTGAGTTGGGTCCATTTCAGGCAGTTTGCCTAAAGCAGTATCGATCGCTTTCATCGTATCTGCATCGAGTTTAATTCCTGAGGCCTTTACATTCTCTTTTACCTGAGAAGGCTTTGTGGCGCCAACAATTGCAGTTGAAACATTTGGGTTTTGTAAAACCCAAGCGATAGATAACTGCGACATCGTAATACCAGCCTTATCAGCGATTGGCTTGAGCTTTTGTACTGCTGTCAAAACATCTTCTCGCATCCACTTGGAGATCATGCCTGCGCCACCTTTTTTATCGGTAGCTCGCGAACCTGTTGGTGGTTTCTTTCCTGGAAGATACTTTCCAGTTAATACTCCTTGAGCCATAGGTGACCACACAATTTGTCCTATGCCTTCTTTAACGCAGAGCGGCACAACCTCTGCTTCGATAACTCGCCATAGCGCTGAGTATTGAGGCTGGCTAGATACAAATCGGTTATAACCACGATCATCTTGAATCTTTAATGCTGCAGCAATTTGTTGAGCAGTCCATTCGGAAAAACCAATATAATGAACCTTGCCTGCGCGAATTAAATCGTCAAATGCGCTTAAAGACTCTTCAAGGGGTGTTTCATAATCAAAGCGGTGCATCTGATACAGATCAATATGGTCTGTCTGCAAGCGCTTAAGAGATGCGTTGCATGATTCGATGATGTGTTTTCGGGATAGACCGCGATCATTTTTACCCGTGCCAGTGGGCCAATAGACCTTGGTAAAGAGTTCATATGACTCGCGGCGAACTCCCTTAAGAGCTTTACCTAAAACGCTTTCAGCTTTTGTGCCCGCATAAACATCGGCCGTATCAAATGTGGTGATTCCGCAATCCAATGCGGTCTTTACGCATTTAATCGCTGAGTCGGCTTCAACTTGTGAGCCGTGAGTTATCCAGTTTCCATAAGAAATCTCGGATACATACATTCCAGTACTGCCAAGGCGACGATATTCCATGGTGTTGACTCTAGAACTAAGCGCGCCCTGTTGCCAACTTGAATGCAATGTGGTTGCCTTCGCTCACAACTTAATACGCCCTTCATTAGGGGAAGTTCGGTGAAACTCCGACACTGACCCGCAACCGTAAAGTCGGATTACCTAATGGATGGTTTTAGACAAACACCCGCCGAGGTTTGCGGGGTGTGGTCCTCATGTCTGCGAGAGTTTCTTTCTCGTCTTCGCGCGGTACTGCTCCCTGTGAGACTCTTTCACATTCGAGAGGCCCCACAGCAATGAAGTTCAAATCACTACTTGTTTCAATATTAATTCTGGCAACATCGATTCTTTTTGTTCCACAAGCAGAAGCGGCAACAAAAGGATGGCGCTATTGGGGATACTTCCAATCAGCACCTGGAGCAACAAAATGGAGTGCGGCAATGACCGGACCAACTGTTGATATTGCAGATGGAGCTGTTGAAGGTTGGTCATTTGTTTTTAGCAGTGATGATGTTCCATCTCGTGTTCCTGCAGTTAAGCCCAATTTTGCAACGATCTGTGCCGGCGAAAGAGCTGACAAAGACACCAAGCGAATCGCCTTAGTAATTGATTTTGGTTCCAAAACTTGGGCACCTAAAGGTGAAAAGCCAAGGAAGATAGTCACAACTTGTGTTCGCACGGCAAAGACGTCACAAGGCATCGACGTACTAGGTCAGATTGTAAAAATTCGTGCTGGCTCATCTGGATTAATCTGCGGGCTATCAGGATATCCTGCAAAAGAATGCGGACTGGAAATCGCTACACCTAAAGCATTGATCAAAACAAAGTAATCGAAAGTGAAAAAGCCGACATTTCACCCATTTACATGGTGGATATTTTCATTGACTCTTGCAACGGCTGTTGTACGTGTTAATGCACCGTGGTTTGCCATAACGGCAGTGGGTGTTATGTCGGTAATAGTTTTCACAACAAGAGAAAATGCACCATGGGGCCGTTCATTCAACTGGACGCTTAAATTAGCGATTTGGATTATCACCGTGCGCGCAGTAATTGGACTCCTCATTGGCGTTCCAATACCAGGAACGGTCTTATTCAGGCTACCAGTGTTGCCGCTTCCCCACTGGATGCCGGGAATTCGCATCGGTGGAGACGTCACACTTGAGCGATTAAGTTCCTCAATATCTGAAGGCGTTGTCATTTGCTCAATGATCGTAATATTTGGTGCTGCTGCATCACTTACAAGTCCTCATCGATTGCTAAGAGTTCTACCCATTTATCTTTATGAGTTTGGCGTATCTGTTGTAATTGCAACTTCGGTACTTCCGCAGTTAGTGTCTGCAGTTTCACGGATACGAATGGCACAAAGATTGCGCGGTCAAAGAACCCGCGGTTTGAAATCCTTTAAACGAATTGCAATTCCGCTATTAGAAGAATCCCTGGCTCGCTCTTTAGACCTTGCCGCAGCGATGGATTCTCGAGGCTATGGGATAAGCAGAAAGCGTTCGCGTTATCGCCCAATTAACTGGGCTCGAATTGATGTTGCCGTAATAGCAACTGGATTATTGATGGTGGGATTATCATGATCAAGTTCTCAAACGTTTCACTCATATATCCAAACTCAACTACAACGGTTATCGAAGATTTAAATCTGGAGATTACCGAAGGTGAGTTAGTTCTAGTCATTGGGCCAACGGGCTCTGGCAAGTCCTCGCTCTTGCGATTGATTAATGGCCTGGTTCCGCACCACACCGGTGGAATTCTGGCTGGAGACATAACTGTTGATGGAATATCTACGGCAACGGTTAAACCTGGATCACTTGCTCATCTCATTGGAATTGTTGGTCAAAACCCTGCTAACGGCTTCGTGGCCGACACCGTTGAAGAAGAGTTGGTCTTTGGGATGGAGGCGCTGAATCTCTCCAATGACACGATGCGCAAACGAGTTGAAGAAGTACTAGACCTAATCTCACTCTCACAACTGCGCTCTCGAGCGATTGCAACATTAAGTGGCGGTGAACAACAACGTGTAGCTATTGCTAGCGCCCTTGTTGCTCATCCTAAAGTTCTAGTTCTTGATGAACCAACTAGCGCTTTGGATCCAATTGCAGCCGAAGAAGTTCTATCTATCCTGCATCGCCTCGTACATGATTTAGGTCTTACGGTCGTGATTGCAGAACATAAATTAGAGCGAGTTATTCAATTTGCAGACCGAATAGTTCATATTAATGGGGCAGGAAAGGCCATGATTGGTAGGCCCGAAGATATTTTGATGAACTCACCAATAGCTCCCCCAATTGTTGAACTCGCTCGGGCCCTTGGGCTTAAAGAGATTGGTGTCTCCGTGCGCCAGATGCGCAGAATGACTACAGAGTTTAGGGATGGGTTTGAGATTACAAAGCCGGCTCACACCGCACCATCAATCAAGCCCTTCGTTTCAATCAGTGACCTAACGGTTTCCTACAACGGAAAGAATGCCGTTAATGCAATATCGACCATGATCTATGAAAATGAAATCGTTGCAATTATGGGTCGCAATGGTGCAGGAAAAAGTTCTTTGTTACGTGCAATCGCTGGTGTGAGTGATAACGCCTACGGAGAAGTTATAGTCAATGGAATCAACTCGCAGAAGCTACATAGTAAATTACGCCGTGAAAATGTTGGATTCATTCCGCAGGAGCCAAGTGATTTGTTATACGGACAATCAGTTACCATTGAATGCCAACAAGCTGACAACGACAACCAAGTTGATTCCGGCACAACATTTGCCCTTCTAGCTCAACTTGTACCCGGAATCTCGGCAAGTGCCCATCCGCGTGATCTATCCGAGGGTCAGCGCTTAGGTCTTGCGCTCAGCGTTGTTCTATCAGCCAATCCTCGATTACTCATCATGGATGAACCAACGCGAGGTTTGGATTATCAGGCCAAGAGAGTTCTAACGAAAATCCTTGTTGACTTTGCTCGCACATTCAATCGAAGCGTAATCATTGCAACACATGATGTTGAACTTGTTGCCGAACTTGCCACCAGAACAATCTTTATCGCAGATGGCGAGATCGTGGCTGATGGCCCAACTATTGATGTCCTTCTTTCATCGCCAGCATTTGCTCCGCAAGTTTCAAAAATTATGGCTCCCCAGCCTTGGCTTACGGTTGCCGATGTAGTGCGCGCGATTGAAGGACGAGAATAAATGCGCACACCAGATATTGTTCGCTTCTCCCCGGTCGCAACTTTCGTGCTTGCGCTAGCTTCATTAATCTCTCTGTCAGGTTTTCTTTGGCCCTTTTTTTATAGCGGACAATCTCTTCCTAGAACACAGATCTTCTTTTGGATTGCAGTTTCAATATCTTTTTTACTCGTGATTATTCAGATCTCGAACTCACTCCTCGATGCTAAATCCGTTGCATTATTAGGAGTTTTGTCAGCGCTAATAGCAGCCCTTCGCCCTCTTGGTGCTGGAGCAGTGGGAATCGAACCGATGTGGTTTATTTTAATTCTAAGCGCTCGAGTCTTTGGGCCTTCATTTGGTTTTCTCTTGGGTTTAACATCAATGTTTGTTTCTGCCCTACTGACCGGTGGCTTAGGTCCATGGCTTGGCTATCAGATTTTTGCAGCAGCATGGATTGGAATGGCCGCTGGATTTATTCCAGGAAAGAAAGTTCGTGGAAAAAGTGAAATAGCGCTTTTGATAATCTTCGGAGTAATTGCGGCCGAGGCATTTGGATTGTTGATGGATCTACAGTTTTGGCCATGGGCCTTGGGCGGTGATACACAGTTATCGTATTTAGCCAGTGGTGCGGTCAGCGAAAACCTATATCGCTTTATCATTTTCCACTTTGCAACCTCTATGGCATGGGACATTCCCCGCGCCATATTTACTGCAGCGTTACTAGCGCTATCGGGAACGTCGGTTCTATCTGCATTGAGAAGAACTCATACTCGAGCAGCTTTTATGGCGCCGATTGAATTTAGCGAACGTGCGAAGGCATAAAGGGAAGTTTTACAACTTCTACCATCGAGTCGCGACCGCGCACATCGATAATCAGCTTGTCTCCAACTTTGACCGACGAGTCAAGCAGCGCGATTCCGATGCCGACTTTTAGAGATGGTGAAAAAGTTCCACTGGTTATTTCGCCAAGTGGTGTGCCTTCATCTGATTTAACTGACATTCCACCGCGCGGGATTCCTCTATCCAATGATTTTATTGCAACGCTGCGTCGCTTTGGCCCAGCAGATTTCTGTGAGCGCAAGATATCGCTGCCTAGAAAATCGCCCTTATCCCAACCGATTGCCCATGACGCACTTGCTTCAACTGGCGTGATTTCAAGTGAAAGTTCGTGACCGTGAAGCGGATATCCCATTTCGGTGCGCAAAGTATCTCGGGCGCCTAATCCGCAGACCAATCCTGCAACTGGTTCGATCGCTTCAACAATTGCATCCCAAACATTTGAAGCATCGCCAACTTTTGGTAAAAGCTCATAGCCGAGTTCGCCTGTGTAGCCCGTGCGACACAAAATAACTTCTGCCCCACCAACGCTTACCGTTTCAAAAGCCATGTAGTCAATCTCGGTATTTACTCCAAGTGATTGCATTACTTGTGGAGCCAACGGACCTTGGAGTGCGATAACTGCATATTCCAGATGAAGATTCACAATCTCTATCCCTGCAGGTACATGTTCTCGAAGTACCTTAACAACATCGGTTGCATTGGATGCATTAGGAACTAGAAAGAAATCATCTGGCGCATTGCGATAGACAATGAGGTCATCAACTACTCCACCGGCGGGTGTACAAAGCAATGTATATTGCGCCGATCCATTTTCTATGCGATTAAGATCATTAGTGAACATTGAATTAAGAAATTCGAGAGCACCCGGCCCCTTGACGCTTGCCTTGCCAAGATGTGACACATCAAAGATTCCAACTTTTTCACGGACAGCGGCATGCTCTGCCAGTACTCCGGCTCCGGGGTATTCAATGGGCATTAACCACCCACCAAAATCTGCCATCTTGGCATTACGGGACAGGTGCTTTTCGTGTAAAGGTGAATGCTTCATGGCGTGAAACCTACCAAGACATCTATTACTCTGGCACCTATGACAACACTCAAAGTTTCAGATGGCCTAGTTAAAGATGATGTCCTTGTTGTAGGACTTGTGAGCACTAACACAAAGGGCGCTATCGCCATCGAATCTGGCGATCTTGCACTGGATACAAAATCTCTTGTTGCATCACTTGTTGAAATGGGCGCAACAGGTAAAGCCGATGAAATCACAAAAATCCCGGGTGGACCAGCCCGGCTAATTATCTTTACTGGCCTTGGCGCAAAGACAAAAACATATAGCGATGAAACTTTGCGCAGGGCTTCGGGAAGTGCTGCTCGGGCCTTGGCTGGTACAAACAGTGCAACCTTTGCCCTTCCCACCAAAGATCTTTCTGCTGTTTATGCTGTTGCCGAAGGGGCAGGCCTTGGCGCATATCTTTTCAATGAGTTCCGTGGATCAACTAAAGATGATCATAAAGCTCCCTTAAAATCTGCAACAGTATTCACTCAGTTAGCCAGTAGCGCGAACACACACTCTGCAATTAAACGTGCAGCGATTATTGCTAAGTACACACATTTAGTACGCGATTTAGTAAATACTCCTCCAAGTCATTTAACGCCAGATTCATTTACAAAGAAATTAACTGCAAGCATTAAGGCTGCTGGCGGATTGAAAGCTGGACTTAAAGTCACAATCTGGGATGAAAAACAGTTGAAGTCACAGGGATTTGGCGGCATTGTTGGTGTTGGACAGGGTTCAGCCAATCCCCCACGTCTGTTGCATATTTCATATACCCCTAAGAACAAGAACGCTAAGCGTTTTGCTTTTGTAGGCAAGGGAATCACTTTTGATACTGGTGGTTTGAATCTAAAGCCCGGTCTTGGCATGGAAGCGATGAAATCTGATATGAGCGGTGCAGCAGCGGTATGTGCTGCAACTCTGGCAATCGCTGAACTTGCCTTACCGGTAGCAATTGAATGTTGGGCACCGCTTGCAGAAAATATGCCAAGTGATACTGCAACACGTCCAAGTGACATCATCACAATCTTTGGTGGCAAAACCGTTGAAGTATTAAATCCAGATGCTGAAGGCCGCTTGGTCTTGGCAGATGCTTTAGTTAAGGCGCAGGCAAGCAAGAAAAAGCTCGATGGAATTATAGATGTGGCCACTCTTACTGGTGCTCAAGTTGTTGCCCTTGGAACTCGCACTAGTGCAGTTATGACAAATAATGCGCAGTTGAGCGAATTATTTTTAGCCGCAGCTAAGAGTTGCGGTGAACAGTTCTGGCCAATGCCGCTTCCAATCGAACTTCGAGCATCTTTAGATTCACCCGTGGCAGATCTTGCAAATATTGGCGATAAGAATGGTGGCATGTTGGTCGCTGGCCTATTCTTAAAAGAGTTCGTTAGCGATGAACTGCCCTGGCTACACCTTGATATCGCCGGCCCTGCCTATAACGAGGCCAAGGCCCACGGCTATACCCCCGTCGGTGGCACGGGTGTGAGCATGCGCTCCCTCGTAAGATTGGTCGAACAGGCGTAGGTACGGCAGGATAGAGCCCCTGACGCACGAGAAAAAGGGGCTATCGGTGGCGCAATTTGATCTAGTGATTTTAGGTGGCGGAAGCGGTGGCTATGCCTGCGCCTTGCGAAGTGCGCAACTTGGCCTATCTGTTGCACTGATCGAAGCCGAAAAAGTAGGCGGTACCTGTCTTCATAAGGGATGCATCCCAACTAAGGCGCTGTTGCACTCGGCTGAAATCGCTGATGGATCTCGCGAAGGAGCCAAGTTCGGCGTTAAATCTACTTTTAATGGCATCGATATGAATGGTGTTAATACATATAAAGATGGCGTTATTTCACGGCTACATAAAGGGCTACAGGGATTGATTAAATCTCGAAACATCACTTACATCGAAGGTCACGGAAAATTAGTATCTAAAGACACAATTGAAGTAAATGGTCAGCGTTACACCGGAAAGAACATCATCCTTGCAACTGGTTCATATGCTCGTACTTTGCCTGGCCTTGAAATCGATGGAAAGCAGATCATTACTTCCGACCATGGAACTAAGTTGGATTATGTTCCAAGCTCTGTAATCGTCTTAGGTGGCGGTGTTATTGGTTGTGAATTTGCATCAGTATGGAAATCTTTTGGTGCCGAAGTAACAATCGTTGAAGGTTTACCACATTTGATCGCCCTTGAAGATGAATCTTCGAGTAAGCAGCTAGAGCGCGCATTTCGTAAGCGTGGCATTAACTTTGAACTTGGTGTGAAGTATAAATCTGTCGTTAAAGATCAACGCGGTGTAACAATCACTCTAGAAGATGGAAAAGAATTTAGCGCCGAGGTTTTGATGGTTGCAGTAGGTCGAGGGCCAGTATCGGCAAATCTTGGTTATGAAGAAGCTGGAATAACCATGGATCGTGGCTATGTTCTTGTCGATGATAAATGTCGCACAAACATTGCTGGTATCTGGGCCGTTGGCGATTTGATTCCGACGCTACAACTTGCTCACGTTGGTTTTGCCGAAGGTATGTTGGTGGCCGAAGAGATTGCAGGATTAAATCCCCGTGCAATTAACTACGATGGAATTCCACGCGTGACATACTCGGATCCAGAAGTTGCATCAGTAGGTTTAACAACTGCAGAAGCAAAAAAGCGTGGCCACGATGTTGTAGAACTCAGTTATGACTTAGCTGGTAACGGTAAGGCGCAAATCCTTGCTACTGCCGGTTCAATCAAACTAGTCGCTGAAAAAGATGGTCCAATTCTTGGAGTTCATATGGTCGGCGCCCGCGTCGGTGAGCTGCTAGCAGAAGCAGAGTTAATCTTTAACTGGGAGGCCCGAGCAGCAGATGTCGCGCCTCTTATTCATGCACACCCAACACTGTCAGAGGCAATGGGCGAAGCTCATATGGCCCTTGCCGGCAAACCGCTACATGCACACGGATAACCAGGGAGAAAATAGATGACATTCTCAGTAACGATGCCAGCACTTGGTGAAAGTGTTAGCGAAGGAACGGTTACGCGTTGGTTAAAGTCTGAAGGTGACCATGTCAACGTCGATGAGCCACTTCTAGAAGTTTCAACTGACAAAGTTGATACCGAGATTCCTTCACCAGTTGCCGGAACTCTTACAAAGATTGTTGTACAGATCGATCAAACTGTTCCAGTTGGCGCAGAGCTTGCAGTAATTGATAATGGTGCCTCACAGGCTCCTGCACAACCTGTGGCAGCTCCGGTGGCAGCCCATGTTGCGCCACCTGTTGCAGTTGCCGTTCCTGAACCAGTTGCACCACCTGTTGCAGTTGCACCAACAACTTCCGGAACTGTTATCACCATGCCAGCACTTGGCGAAAGCGTGAGCGAAGGAACCGTTACTCGTTGGCTAAAAAACATTGGTGACTCAGTTGCCGTAGATGAAGCATTATTAGAAGTTTCTACAGACAAAGTTGATACCGAGATTCCTTCACCAGTTGCTGGAACTTTGCTAGCGATCGATGTTGCAATTGATACAACTGTTCCGGTCGGGGCGCGACTTGGTTTGATCGGTGCAAGCGGTACACCTGTCGTTGCAGCCCCTGTCGTTGTAGCCCCTGTCGTTCAAACACCTGCTCCAGTTGTTGCAGCTGCACCTGTTGTTCAACCAACCGATGCATACGTAACTCCCCTAGTTCGTAAATTAGCAAATGATCTTGGCGTCAATCTGTCACTCGTAAAGGGCACAGGAATCGGTGGACGTATTCGCCGCGAAGATGTTGAAGCAATGGCAAAGCCAGTAGCCCCAACCCAATCTGCTCCTGCTATGCAAAACCTTGCACCAGCAACTTCCAAGCCATCAGTAGTTGCCGTTTCACCACTTCGTGGAACAACAGTGACGATGTCAAGACTTCGTAAAGTTATCGCTGCCCGTATGGTTGAGTCGCTTCAAGTAAGTGCACAGTTAACAACTGTCATTGAAGTAGATGTAACAAAGATTTCACGACTTCGCGACAAAGCTAAAGCATCTTTTGAAGCCCGTGAAGGAGTCAAACTCTCATACCTTCCATTCTTCTCAGTTGCAGTATGCGAGGCGCTTAAGCAACACCCAGTACTCAACTCTTCAGTTGAAGGTGACCAAATTACTTATCATGGCGCCGAACACCTTGGAATCGCAGTCGATACCGAACGGGGATTACTTGTTCCGGTTATTGCTAACGCTGGCGATCTAAACATGGGTGGGATCGCACGTAAAATTGCAGATCTAGCTGCTCGCACACGCGACAACAAAGTCACTCCAGATGAATTAGGTGGCGGAACATTTACGCTAACTAATACTGGTAGCCGCGGAGCTTTATTTGATACTCCGATTATTAATCAACCGCAGGTTGCAATTCTGGGACTAGGAGCAGTTGTAAAGCGTCCGATGGTTGTTCGCGGCGAAGACGGTGGCGAGACAATCGCTATTCGTTCAATGGTCTATCTAGGTCTTTCATACGATCATCGCGTTGTAGATGGCGCCGATGCCGCTAGATTCCTTGTTACCTTGAAGGATCGCCTTGAAGGCGGCGCCTTTGAATCTGATTTGGGACTCTAAACACTGATGCCAGTTCCACAGAGAATCGCTATCAGCGGTTCATCAGGTCTAATAGGTACAGCTCTAGTTGGCCACTTAAAGAGCGAGGGCCATACCGTGCAACGTTTAGTTCGACGAGCTCCTGTTGCCTCTGATGAAGTGCAATGGGATCCACAAACAGGCTATGTTGATTTAACTGCCCTAGAAGGAATCAATGCCGTTATTCATTTAGCTGGTGTCGGAGTTGGCGATAAGCGGTGGAGCAAAAAATATAAATCGGAAATTCTGAACTCACGTTTAATGGGTACAACAGCTATTGCAAAAGCTGTAGCTGAATTGAAGCCACAGGTATTTATCTCTGCAAGTGCAATCGGATGGTATGGCGAGAGCGGAAACCGCGCCGTTATTGAAAGCGATCGGGTCGGCGATGATTTTCTTGCCGCTGTTTGCCGCGAATGGGAAGCTGCCGCTGATCTGGCAGGCGATGTTCGCACCGTAAAGATTCGCACAGGTTTAGTTCTGGATCCAACTGGTGGCGCTCTTGGAAAGATGTTGCCGCTATTTCGTTTAGGTTTTGGTGGAAAACTCGGTTCGGGTAAACAGTGGTGGTCATGGATAACTTTGCATGATCAAATCCGTGCAATTGAATTTGCCTTAGAGCATCCAATCTCTGGTCCCGTTAATCTGACTTCCCCAAATCCAGTCACCAATCAAGAGTTCACCTCAGCACTAGCCCGAGCACTTCACCGCCCCGCGGTTTTTCCGGCGCCTGCCATAGCTCTAAAAATTGCGATGGGCGGATTTTCAACTGAAGTACTTGGCTCCAAGAAAGTTATGCCTCATATATTGCAAGAGGCTGGATTCACTTGGGATTATCCGCACATTACAGATGCGCTAAAGGAACTAGTTCAAGATTAATTGAGAAGCTAAGGTTCCACTAAATAAGGCACCTTGCTGTGACGGAACGCTTCTGTGGTCCCCCGCAACATAGAGATGATCAGAAATCTTTGTACTCTGCGTCAATGCTTTCCCCACGCTTTGTAATGGAAGCGCTGAAGGGATTTCGTACTTTGCAATCAACTGCCATTCGCGGGTCTGTGCTCCCCACATTGTTGCTAGGTGACGGCGAACTTCAGATTCAGTAGTTCCCAAATCTGTTGTGCTTGAAATCAAATTCATTCCAGCCGGTGCATATGCCGCAGAGATATCTGAGATAACCACTGAATTAATTACTGGGCCGCGGTTCTGCCCATCTATTAATAGGCGACCACTTCCTGAAGGATTGCTATCTGTTGAGTGGTACCAAGTAATGCAGCCAACCATTGGCGCCGCCGAAGGTAGATCCAGTAATTGAGCAGCGGTAGTTGCATCGGTGGCGACAATGACATCACTGGCAGCAAAATCTCCCACAGAGGTTTGAACCGTAGTTCCAACGATTCTTTCTGCCCGGACATTAAGTTGGAGATTATGTACACGCGATGCAATCGCTTGCGAAAGTTGACCAACGCCAAACTTAGGAATACCTGGAGCTCCGCTAACAAAACTTCTTAACACCGCATGGCCATAAATCGCATCGACTTTGTCAGGGTCGGTCAGGAAAACACCCTGCAAGAAAGGCCGAAGAACTCGATCGTAGGTGGATGCGCATCCAGCTTCTCGAAGTGCAGCCCCAATAGATTGCGATGCTTTTGGCTTTGAGAAAACAAAGCGGGCGAAGTTGATCTTTTCTGACAGCGTTCCGGTTGCGCGATGTAACGCTGAAAAGGGCGCTGTACGAGGATCGCCCAGAGCAACCCGTTCGGTACCTAAACTCACTTCAATGACACGGGGAGCAGCGATGAAATCGATTTCATTAATCACATCAAGTTCGATTAAGGCTGGATACTTGGAGTTAATTAATTGAAAACCTCTGTCGCAGATATATCCATCGATGTGGTCACTGCTTACTCGCCCACCTGCGCGATCACTGGCATCGATAACAGTTACCGAACGGCCAGCCTCTTGTAGGTGAATTGCAGCGCTTAATCCAGCTAATCCGGCGCCAATAACAACGACATCGCTTTTCCTAGACATGCAGTGCGTTATTCCTGGCCTGATCAATAATCTTTGCCACTAACAAGGCATCGTCATTAGAGATAGGCCAAGGATTTGTTCCAGCAATAGCACCGGCAACCAATGAATAGAAAATGGCGTAATTTCCATCTTCGCCAACTATCTCTTCCACCTCGTCACCGCGATAGATTAATGTCTTTGACTTTGTCGGTACATCCCATTTGCCGCCAGTAGGGATTTTGCCCGCCTTTAGTAAATCTTCTTGTGGATCTAGATCATTGATAACAAGTGCGCCCTTGCTTCCCAAAATTCGTATACGAGGGCCAGGTGCTCCAACAACTGCGCTAGCTGAAAGTATTGAGAGCACGCCCGAATCATGCTTAAGAACTAGAACTGCATCATCATCTGCGCCACCGCGAATATTTCGAACCGTGGAGGTAACAAGTTCAGCATTACCAAACCAATCAAGAGCCGTTGAAATTAAATGTGGTTGCAGATCAAGTAATTGTCCCCCACCCTCGGCTGCACTCATATTTTCACGCCATGAATCTTTATTGAGCTCTGGGCGAAAACGCTCAAACCTAGAGTCCAAGCGGTGAATTGTTCCAAGTACGCCAGATGCCAGCACTTTCTTGATAGTTAGTGAATCACTATCCCATCGTCGGTTAAAAAATGTTGAGACTGGAACACCTGCTCGCTCTCCAGCTGAAATAATCTCTGCAGTCTCTGCAAATGTTCGACCCATCGGCTTATCTACAACCACGGCAATGCCGGCATTGATTGCAGCAAATGCATGTTCGGCATGAGCCAGATTTGCAGACGCGACCACAACTAAATCAAGTTTGTGCGCAACAAGCTCATCAATTGTTGCAACGAGATGTACATCTGGAAAATCTGCCACTGCATTAGCCGCACGTTCGGCATTACTAGTTTGAATCGCAACTACTTCATACCCACACCCCTTGAGAAGTGGAGCGTGAAAATACCGTCCAGCTAATCCATATCCTGCAATACCTACGCGCATATAACCCTTACTTATTGTTTTGAAGTTTTGATGGCCACCAGATTTTGCTTCCAATGTCATATGAAAGTGCTGGTACTAAAATACTGCGCACGATAATGGTGTCAAGCAAAACACCAAAGGCCACTGCAAAGCCAAGTTCTGCCAAGAAGACCAAAGGCAGGATTCCTAGAACTCCAAATGTGGCTGCTAGGACAATTCCAGCAGAGGTAATCACTCCACCGGTGACCGTAAGACCCTTGATAACACCCTTTCGGGTACCAATCTTTGCCGATTCTTCGCGCACACGAGTCATTAAGAAGATGTTGTAATCAATACCCAATGCCACAAGGAAAATGAAAGCAAAGAGTGGGAATGAAGTATCTGCACCCTTGAAGTGGAAGATATTTTCAAATACCAACTGACATGCCCCTAAAGTGGCAAAGTAGGAAAGAACCACAGTAGATAAAAGTAATAACGCTGAAATAACACTTCGAAGTAAAAGACCCAAGATAAGTGTTATCAGTACCAAAACTATTGGAATAATCGTTCGATTATCGCGGGCAGAAGAGACATCGGTATCGAATGCAACTGCTGTGGAGCCACCAACTAGAATGGAAGGATCAATTGCATGAACAGCATCGCGAATCACTGGAATTACATCGCGCGCTGCCACCGAATCTGGGTTAAGCGATAAAGTTGCATTGATAACAACTTGACCATCTAATACCTTCACTGCAGGAACTGGTTGTCCAGGCAAAACTGGTGCAACTCGCACTAAATCAGTTGAGGCAACTTCTTGAATTGTTCCAAGAGCAGCAAGTACCTGATCCACTTGTGATTGTTTTACAATCACTTCCGTTGGTTGACCGGCACCGCCTGGGAAATGCTCGCCTAATAGCTCTAAGCCAACTACCGAATCCTGCTTCTTAGTGAAAGAGTCGGCAGTTGAAAGACCCTTGGCATTGAGAGTTGTTGAGAAGCCTGCCAAAATTACCAACCCCACCGCCGTAATCATCCATAGTTTGCGTGGACGTTTTTCAACGGCCTCACCAATCTTTGCCCAAGTGCCTTCAAGTTGAGGATTTGCATCATCAAATCGTGGAATTCGTGGCCAGAAAATCCAGCGACCAAATGCCACAAGTAAAGCTGGCAATAAGGTCAAAATCGTAATCATTGAAGCAGCAATTCCAACTGCTCCGACTGGACCAAGCCCGGCGTTACTTGAGAGATCGCTCAATAGAAGAACAAGAAGACTCACTGCAACAGTTGAGCCAGATGCAAGAATCGGTTCAAAAACACCACGGTAAGCAGCTTTCATAGCATCAAAGCGAGATTCATAGTGATGAAGCTCTTCGCGGTATCGAGAGATTAGTAGCAGCGCATAATCAGTTGCTGCTCCCAAAACTAATACCGACAAGATCCCCTGAGATTGACCGTTTAAGTCAATGACATTGTTCTTGGCCAATAGATAAACCAAACCACCAGCGGTCGAGAGTGCAATGACTGCTGCAAATAACGGAAGGATCCAAAGAATTGGGGATCTATAAACAATAATTAAGATGAATGCAACAACGCCTAACGTTGTTAGCAGTAAAGATGAATCGATCCCGCCGAAAGCTCCAAAGAGATCTCCCAAAAGTGCACCAACACCGGTCACATTTGCAGTTAATCCATTTGCAGCTGCATATGCAGCAGAATCAGCGCGTAGCGTTTTAATAATCTCAGGCAGTACCGGTTTGTCATTAGGCAATAAATCCTGCGCAGATGCGAAAGTTAAAGGGACACTTGCTAGTAAAGCCTTCTTATCTTCGGAAGGAAAGGCAAAGACTGGCTGACCAGGAATTAAATATTTAGAGATCGCAACATCAGAACCAATAATGGGCGTTGAGCCCAAAGTAGCTAAGTGAGCGTTAAGGCCCGAGATCTTGTCAACGTTAACTTCGCCTAAGAAGAGGACCAATGTTGGAATGGTTTGAGTTTGATCAGCTGAAAACCTTGTGATGATTTTTGCAGCCTTTGTTGACTCGGCACTTTGTGGCAGAAACTGAGAACTATCATTTTCCTGAACCGTAGAGAGTTTTCCGAAAAGAGGCCCAAAGACCCCACTTGCTCCAAACCAGAGAAAGATCACTATTAATGCCGTGATAAATGGACGTCGGCTCTTTTTCATCATGGCGCTAGTCACGTATGTGGCCCCTTTGGCTCTGAGTTCGTATTCTCTAATTGGTAAGGAGGCAAGCCTACCTTTAGGCTAGCGATGTGCCTGTCATAACCCCATCCAGCCAAAGCGCTATCGCCTTAATCCGTCATGGTGTGATTGATTATGAAAAGGCCTGGCAGGTCCAGAGAAATATCCACGCAGAAGTTGTATCTGGAGCACGTCCCAATACTTTGTTGTTGTTAGAACACCCATCGGTATACACCGCTGGTCGGCGAACTTTGGACTCTGAGAAGCCTCAGGATGGAACACCTGTTATCGAGGTGGATCGTGGTGGAAAAATCACTTGGCATGGTCCGGGACAAATCGTTGGATATCCAATTGTGAAATTAGCAAATCCCCATGAACTCGTTGGCTTTGTCCGCGAAATTGAAGCAGGGTTAATCAATGTTTGTTCAGAGCTGGGTATTGATGCAACATGTGTTTCTGGGCGTTCTGGAGTCTGGGTCCGAGATGAAAAAGGTGATCGTAAAATCGCCGCCATCGGTATCCGTGTCACTCAAGGTGTAACTATGCATGGCTTCGCACTAAATGTCAGTCCTGATTTAACAAATTTCACACGAATCATTCCCTGCGGAATCGCTGATGCGCAAGTTACTTCGATTGAAAAAGAGTTAGATCGCTCAGTAAATATCACTGAGGTACTGCCTCTAGTTGAACAATTTATTTTCGAATCTTTGAGGAAGGTGAGCGCATGAGCCTTGCACCAGAAGGGCGTAAGTTAATACGCATTGAAGCGCGCAACACGCAGACTCCTATTGAGCGCAAACCTGAATGGATTAAAACAAAAGCTCATATGGGTCCTGAGTACACACGCTTACAGACACTCGTTAAATCAGAGGGCCTGCACACGGTCTGCCAAGAAGCTGCGTGCCCAAACATCTTTGAATGTTGGGAAGACAAAGAGGCAACATTTTTAATTGGTGGAGATAAGTGCACTCGCCGCTGCGACTTCTGCAATATAGATACAGGTAAGCCTGATGCAATAGATCGTGAAGAACCACGCAAGGTTGCAGAATCTGTAAAAGCAATGGGGCTTAAATATGCCACGATTACCGGCGTTACCCGTGATGACTTACCGGATGAGGGTGCATGGCTATATGCTGAAACGATTCGCCAAGTTCATGCATTAAACCCAGGAACTGGCGTTGAAATGTTGGCCCCAGATTTTCATGCCAAGGCACAACTACTTAATGAAATCTTTGAAACTCGCCCTGAAGTCTTTGCTCACAACCTTGAAACGGTTCCCCGCATTTTCAAGCGAATTCGCCCAGCTTTTACTTACGAAAAATCATTGACCGTAATATCCATGGCCCGTGATTTTGGTTTAATCACGAAATCAAACTTAATCCTTGGTCTTGGCGAAACTCGCGAAGAAGTTTCACAGGCCCTTGTTGATCTTCACGATGCAGGTTGTGACTTAATAACAATCACGCAATATCTGCGACCGACTAATCGCCACCACCCGGTAGAACGTTGGGTAAAGCCAGAAGAGTTTGTTGAACTATCTAAAGAAGCCACTGATATCGGATTCCTAGGCGTAATGAGCGGACCGCTTGTTCGTTCAAGCTATCGCGCAGGACGCTTATACAAACAGGCGATGGAAGCCAGGGCCACTCATGGCTGATCTGGTTTATCCACCAGTTATCGTTGCGATTAAATCCTTATGGAGATATCTAGGACTTAAATTTGATTTTGAAGGCGAAGAAAATGTTCCACGCAAAGGTGGCGCAATCCTTGCAATTAATCACGTTAGTTACTTAGATTTTGCTATCACCGGTACTGCTGCATTACCTGCCGGTCGATTTGTGCGCTTCATGGCCAAGAAGGAGATTTTTGATAACAAATTAGCTGGCCCCTTGATGCGCGGTATGCACCACATCAATGTTGATCGCAGTAATGGTTCGGCATCTTTTGTTGCAGCACTTCGTGCTTTAAAATCTGGCGAAATTATTGGAATATTTCCAGAAGGAACAGTCTCTACTTCCTTTGAGATTAAGGGACTTAAATCAGGGGCTGTACGACTAGCGATGGGCGCTGGCGTCCCTATAATCCCAACAATAATCTGGGGCAGCCAACGCATTTGGACTAAAGGTGTTAAACGAGATCTGCGTCGTAAGAACTATCCCGTAACTGTAAGTTTTGGCGAGCCAATCTCTTACCAACGCGGTGATAATGTTGAAGAAGCAGAGCTTAATCTTCGCGAAACATTGCTGGATATGTTGCATCAGGTTCAAGACAACTATCCCGATAGCCATGTGGGCCAGCGTTGGGCACCGGCTCGCCTTGGTGGAACGGCCCCTGCCCCACTAAACTAACTCCATGTTTAAGAGAAAAGTTAAAGAAAAAAAGATCAAGACTCCACGCTTTCAAACCTTTCGTGATGCCTATGCTGTTACCAAGCAAGTTAAACCTTGGATCGGCGCCGCACTTATTGCAATCTTCTTGCTTACTTTTGGCGTGGGTATCGGTATCGGAGTCGTCGTTGATCACCCAATTTATATTGGTTTTATCTTCCTTCCTCTTTCTTTCCTTACAGCTCTACTTTTCTTTACACGCATTGCAGGTCGCGCCGCCTACTCTTCCATTGAGGGACAAATCGGTGCAGGTGCAAGCGTCTTGATGGCCATACGTAAGGGTTGGACTACAACACCGGCCGTGGCAGTTTCACGTAATCAAGATATGGTCCACCGAAGTGTTGGACGTGCAGGAATTGTCTTAACTGGCGAAGGTTCAGCTAATACGGTGCGTCAACTATTGCAGGATGAGCACAAGAAGACTGAGCGCTTTGCTCCGGGTGTACCAGTTATCGAAGTAATTGTTGGTGACGGTGAAGGTCAAGTTCCACTTCGTAAGTTACAAAAGCATTTACAGAAGCAACCAAAGAAGTTAACTGC
>CAITQC010000010.1 GCA_903894425.1 uncultured Actinomycetes bacterium | reverse complement strand
ATCATGTCTTTTGAATAGAAACCAGCAAATGGTGGAACACCAAGAATCGCTAAATAGCCAAGACCAAAGGTCACAAATGTAATCGGCATGAACTTTCGAAGTGCGCCGTACTTGCGCATATTTACTTCATCGTTCATTCCATGCATTACTGAACCTGCCCCTAAGAACATTCCAGCTTTAAAGAATCCATGTGTCAACAAGTGCATGATTGCAAATGCATAACCAACTGGGCCAAGTCCTGCACCCAAGATCATGTAACCAATCTGTGACATCGTTGAAGCGGCAAGCGCCTTTTTAATGTCATCTTTTGCAGTACCGATAAGAGCACCGAATAACAATGTAATCGCGCCAACGATGACAACTAGTAGCTGAGCCGTTGGAGCTGCATCAAAGATAAAGTTGGAACGAGTAATTAAATACACGCCAGCGGTAACCATTGTCGCTGCGTGAATAAGAGCAGAAACAGGTGTTGGGCCAGCCATCGCATCACCAAGCCAGGCCTGCAATGGGAATTGAGCTGATTTACCAGTGGCTGCAACGAGCAACATGATGCCGATTGCAGTCAAGGCTGCCGTTGATGTGTGATGGGCGTGCTCTTTGATTCCCGCAAAAGAGACGGTACCAATAGTTGCAAAAGCGATCATGATTGCAAAGGAAAGTCCCATGTCACCAATGCGGTTCATGACAAATGCCTTCTTTGATGCTGTTGCATATGCAGGCTTGTGATTCCAAAACCCAATCAATAGATATGAGGCAAGGCCTACACCCTCCCAACCAACATAAAGGTTGAGATAACTATCGCCCAGAACCAACAAGAGCATCGCTGCAATAAAAAGATTGAGGTAGGCAAAGAAACGTCGGCGATCATGATCATGCGACATATAAGAAATTGAGTAGATATGAATCAAAGTTCCGACACCAGTAATAAGTAGAACGAAACAGATTGAAAGTTGATCTAGAAGCAGACCAGCGTCAACATTAAATGTTCCGACTGAAATCCACTCAAAGAGTTTCTGAGTTACTGGGCGGGCTTCATTTGATCGGCCGAGCATCTGTGAAAGCTGATAGAGACCAACGCCAAAGGAAGAGGCCGACATCAAAGTTCCAAGGATGTGTCCCCACTTGTCGGCACGACGGCCAGCAAGTAAAAGAATCGTTGCGCCAAGTAATGGCAGAGCGATTAAGTAAACGAGGCTATTAGAAGTCGTCATGGTTATCGCTTCAACAAACTAGCATCATCGACAGATGCTGATCGGCGTGAGCGATAAATCGTCACGATAATGGCTAGACCAACTACAACTTCGCAAGCTGCTACTACCATCGTAAAGAAGGCAATAACTTGACCGTTAAGGTCGCCATTGATCCTTGAAAAAGTTACAAAAGCTAAGTTTGCTGCGTTAAGCATTAATTCGATGCACATGAAAACAACGATTGCATTGCGTCTAACTACTACGCCCACTGCGCCAATAGTGAAGAGGAGTGCTGCTAGATATAGGTAATTAGCTGCATCCATTTACTTCTCCTCCCCTGCGCTTGTATCGACTTTGCCAAGTTCAAAGCTTCCAGAACTCAACATGTCACCGCGGGCTTGCAAGGTAGCGTTGATTGAATTTTGTGCCGGAGTTCCATCAGGCAAAAGTGCTGGAACATCGACTGCGTTATGTCGGGCAAATACACCTGGGCCAGGAAGGCCGGCTGCATTAGCAAGTGATTTTCCGCGAAAGCGCTGCGTTGAAAGTTGACGTTGAGTTGGGCGAATCTGAATGCTTTGGTGGTGCGCAAGCACCATTGCACCTAGCGCTGCAGTAATCAGCAGTGCAGATACAACTTCAAATGGCCAGACATATGTTGAAAATAAAAGTTGAGCTAAAGCTTTTACATTTCCATTTGCATTGGCTTGTTCTAAGCCAACGGCCGACCGCCCCAAAGTTGCACGGCCAAGAAGTGAAACCATCAATCCGCCAAAACCGACAGCTGCAGTAATTGCAATTGGTCGTAAGCCAGTAATTGTTTCAGTGAGCGAGTCAGATGAATCAACACCAACCAACATAAGAATAAAGAGGAAGAGCATCATGACTGCGCCGGTGTAAACAACAATCTGAACAATTCCTAAGAAAAGCGCATCTTGTGCGATGTAGAAGAAAGCTAAGTTGATCATTACAGAGGCCATCAAGATCGCTGAATGAACTGCCTTCTTAACGAGTAACATGCCAAGAGCTGCTGCAATTGTTAGTGGAGCCAAAATCCAAAACATAACGGCTTCGGGAGTCTGCGTTTGTCCGACTGCAATAGCTAGATCAACCATTTATTTCACATCCTGTGATGGGTGCGCTTGAGTTACATCACCCTTGTAGTAATTGCTGTCATCCATATCTGGATACATTGGATGCGGAGGCATCAACATTCCCTGACGCAATGGTGCCAACAGATCTTCTTTTTCAAAGATCAACTTCGTGCGCGAATCATCAGCTAATTCATATTCATTTGTCATGGTGAGCGCGCGAGTCGGGCAAGCCTCAATACAAAGCCCACAAAAAACACAGCGGAGGTAGTTAATTTGATAGACCTTGCCGTATCGCTCACCTGGAGACATTTGATTGTCTTTAGTGTTATTTGCGCCTTCAACATAGATAGCATCGGCAGGACATGCCCAAGCACAGAGTTCGCAACCAATACATTTTTCTAGACCATCTGGATGTCGATTGAGCTGATGGCGACCGTGAAAACGTTCCTGGGTCGGCTCCTTAACCTCTGGATACTCAACAGTTAAAGTCTTCTTAAATATCTTTGAAAACGGAACCCAAAAGCCTTTGAGGTGTCCGAGCAAACCAACAGATTCGCCAGTCTCCATCTGGACGAAAGGGACATCATTAACTGAGATCTCTTTCTTCTTTAGCGGTTCGAGTTGCTCAGACATGATCGCCTCCCTTACCTGCATGTGAAACATTGATGCTTGAAACGCTCATTGGGATCGTTGGAACAGCAAAAGATGGCGCTGATACTTCAACTTCAAGGGACTCTAATTTTTTCTTTTTAGCTTTATCAAAGCCAATGTTGGCCGCCATAACGAGTAAGACCACAAGGCTTGCAAAGCCGACAACAAATACACGTGGCGCACCTTGCAGTGACATTGTGCGAAGTGTTGCCACAACCAAAATCCAGAGAATTGAAACTGGAATCAAAATCTTCCAACCAAATTGCATGAATTGGTCATAGCGAAGGCGTGGCAATGTGCCGCGCAGCCAAACAAATACGAAGAAGAAAACGAGAACTTTTGCGAAGAACCAAAGTGCAGTGAACCATCCGCCAAGCCACGCCTCAGTAAATCCAAGGCCAGGCAGTGCGTGATATCCACCAAGGAATAATGTTGTCGCTAAAGCAGAAACAGCAATGATGTTGACATATTCGGCCAAGAAAAACAGTGCAAATTTAAGCGATGAATATTCAGTATGGAATCCACCGACGAGTTCGCCTTCTGCTTCTGCTAAGTCAAAGGGTGCACGGTTAGTTTCGCCCACCATTGAGATCGCATAAATTGCAAAGGATGGGAACAAGACAACGCCATACCAAGCTGTTGATTGCGCAGCAACGATGTCAGAAGTTGACATAGAGCCGGCATAAATAAATACGGCAACAAGTGAAAGTCCCATTGCAACTTCATATGAAATAACTTGAGCGCTAGAGCGCAATCCACCGAGTAGTGGGTAGGTAGAGCCTGAAGACCAACCAGCAAGAACGATTCCATAAACACCAACTGATGCGATTGCCAGAACATATAGAACGCCCACTGGAAGATCAGTTAACTGCATTGCAGTTGTATGCCCAAAGAGTGAAACCTTGCCGGTAATTGGAATTACAGCAAAAGACATAAAGCATGTAGTCGCACTGATTATCGGTGCAATAACAAAGACAACTTTATCGGCAGCGGCAGGAATGAGATCTTCCTTGAGCGCTAACTTCACTCCATCTGCCAATGCTTGAATCAAACCAAATGGGCCAACGCGGTTTGGCCCTGGACGTTCTTGCATACGGCCGACGAGACGGCGTTCGCCCCATACTGACATCAGCGTTAAAACTACGCAGAAAATAAAGACTAATAGCGCCTTGATTGCAATAATCGCGCCAGAATCTGCGCCAATGAGCTCTGCTGTTGTCATGCCTTCACCACCGTCACTACTGCGCCATGTGCAACGCCTAGATTTACAAGTAACTGAGAGCCGCGTGAATTACGTGGCGCCCAAACTGCATCGTCATGAATATCTTCAACCAGCGCACTCAGAGTTACTGAACCAAGTGAAGTTGAAATCTTTAGTTGATCTCCGTCGACTACACCCATTGCTTCGGCGCGCT
>CAITQC010000009.1 GCA_903894425.1 uncultured Actinomycetes bacterium | reverse complement strand
TTTAAGCCTTTAGAGTTGGTTAAAATTGATAGCTTCGGTGGTTGGAATGCCGCGCAGAAGAAACATTTTGCTGACGACGGTGTGTTCGATCAAATCTACGGAGCTGGAAAGTAATAGTACAGGGTATGTTGGTAAGGGCGATTTGTCGCTCTTACCACACATATCCTACTGGATATTTATGTATTTATATTTTTAAACTCAATATCTTATGCGTTCTGTTTTTGCTATAGCAATATCTTAGCAATTAATTAGTTAAGTTTAACTGTCATTGATGTGCCTTGTGGCAGTTTTCGCAAAGTACTTTTACCCATCTGCTAAATTTGCGTTCACTCAGGAGCTTGGCAGGCGCTCCGCATAACTCGCAGGTTTCCATGGATTGATTGTAAGCATTGCTAAGCAATGCTTCAATATGCTCACTGACTTCTTTATCGAACTGCACTCGCAATGAACCGAATTTTTGTTTGAGTATTACTATGGAAGGCCAGGCCTCTGTTATTTTTGAAATACCTTCAAGATAAGCTAAGGATTCAATTTCTGCGGATAACTGCCAAACCAAGTCAAACCAGCCGTCCCCACACTCGAAACTTGATTCTCTTAATTCGCGGTAAAGCAAAGGGTAAGCAGTGAGCAATCTTTCTGTGTTTTCAATATTCATTGTGAGATTAGTGAGCTAGTTAAGTGCTTTAGTGGAAAAGTAGAAAGTGTCGCCAATATCGACTACCAACTTAAGGTGGGACAAAATAGTCATGCTAGTTTTTTATCGTTCCCACGCTCCGCGTCAATGTCATTAAGTTAGTAAAATTCAGTATAGCTGTGGGAGTGGCTTTAACCACGAGTTCGTGGCTAAAGCCACTTCCACACACTACAAAGAACCTTAACTTAATGACATTGGGTTAAAACTGGTTTTCACTTAGAATTCTCAAAAAGTCCTCAATGTGTATCCAGTTGCTCTGTTTTTTGCCATTTGCATGATTATCCTTGCTCCACTTGTATGGGCGATCTTCTAATTCCTTACGTTTTGTGTTATCGATGATGGCCAACCTCAATCGATCCATGAGCGCAGAAACTCCTCCTGAAAAGCCGATATATACCGGATCATTGTGTTTAGCTAACTTGCGGACTTCAGGAAGTCCATTCGCGATACGCTCATAGTAAGGACCAGAATTCAGCTCTTTTCCTTTGGTGAATGAAAAGTCGTTTTGAATAAACTGAATGAATGACTTCATCAAGAACTTTGTTTCACTTGATAAAGGACTATTACGCCCTATAGCCTCATCACGCAAAATATCATTTAGTATTTCGTCCATGGACAAGGGTTGCTCTCCAGCTCTTTTTTCATCCTTTTTCCAAAGAATGTGAACGGGCTCTGCACTGCATAGGTTAGGTCCAATTCGACTCATCGCTTTGTCGACAGTTATGCTCACTCCGGAAGGAGTCAAGAACAGAAAATACAGCTTATTCCTCCCGTCCTTGCCGACGATATACGCCTTATTTAGACCTTCAACCTCCTCTTGTAATTGAGCTTCTTGAATGGAGCGACGGCTCGTTTTGTTTTCAATAGCCAAAAAAATGTTGTCATTGATCGTGATAAGAATGTCAATGGACCTTTTATTTTCGGCGTCACGTTGAACAGTTACCTCCAACTCGGTATGAATCTTCAAGCGACTGCGCTCACGCATAGCTAGGCCTGAGAACTCGCCTTCAGTAAGGGCTTTACTTATATCTGCTTCCTCACCAAAGCATGTTTGAGAGAGGCGTTTAAGTAACTCCATTCCCAAGCCATGATCGTGGTACGGATCCAACATCCATCCCAGAACCGCAGATATATGCTCCTCCTTGAGTACTCGGTTTCCAGCGCTGAGAATTTCAAAAATATTCATGCTTTAATTTTTCCTTTAGTAGATGGCATTAAGTATGCCGATTTTAAAATCATATTTTAGCTTATGCTTCTATCGACAAGTCCGCTCCTGCAAATTTGCACCAAATTTTTACCATCGCTAATGTATCGAGCTCGCAGTAAGACTTCAACTGCAGGCGAATTTCTTGTTTACGTTCACGTGTTGTTTCTGGATCAATGGCTTCCAGATAGGCCTGTCTTGCCATGTCACCATCCTGTATTCCCTCAAGCTGATCATAGCGCAACTGGGGGGCGATAGCAGGTATTACCTTTTTGATACTCCAACTGCCCTGTTGACAAGGGTGATAGAAGCGCTGTTGTGCGATAGGCAGCAAATCCACTAAGCGCTTCTTGATCGCCAGTAGTTGAGGACGCAAATTTACAAAGCGCTCAGCCAACTCCCATATCCGCCGTCCCTCGAACCCGGTGTTGTAAACAAAAATGGGAGCCTGCGTTGCGCACAAATCTACTAATCTGTGCGCAAAAGCAAACGATGGATCGTCGCCAGACAAATCAAGAAATCCTTGGTGACTCAGGGAGCCATTTGCATCAATGTGATGCAGGCTTAATTGAAATGGCAAGAACTGAAAAGGTCGTGTGCCTGCCCACTTCGGCACACCACACTGAATGGACTCAAAATCTAAAAAGTATGCTGGTAGCGGATAGTCCGCCAGATCTTGTTTTGCTCCTGCTGCATCAAAGAAACACTCATTCCGCACGGTGTAATCGCGTACCAATAACTGCTGAGAATTTAGCAAGGCACAGGGAATGTCGCGCATATCAACGACAGAGTGTTCATTGATGTATGACTTGATTTCCTTGGACTGGATACGAGGCAACCAGGTTACCGGAAATTGAGCAGTCATCTCGTTTTGATGGCAGTGCCCGAAAAACCCGCATGGAAAGGGGCTTGAGCACTGCAAACCGATAGCTATATTTGGCGCTTCGCCTAATGCAGCCACAGTTTGCGCCTGAGTAATCCATTCCTGCACCTCAGCTTCACGACAAAAAGTGCGTTCCGTAAGGTCTTTCTCAACAAGCAAGCCACGGTAAT
>CAITQC010000008.1 GCA_903894425.1 uncultured Actinomycetes bacterium | reverse complement strand
TGCTCTTCAACAGCTAATGACCAGTAGTGAATAAACGGAGATGGCGTTGCATCAAGATTTTGATAATCATTTTGCCACCATGCAAAAAGATAGTTCGAAATATAGGCAGATGCGGCAAATAGATCTCGACCTAAAGAACCACGCGTGATCGCAGGAAGTAAAAACCAAGCAAATATTGCAGTAAGAAATAATACAAATACAGAAGTGGGTAGTAATCGCTTTATTCGACGCTGGTAGAAGCTCTTGAGATCTAAATGACCGGTTTTTTCGATCTCTCGCAAAATTAAGCCAGTTATCAGGTAACCAGAAATCACATAAAAAATGTCAACGCCAATGAAGCCGCCCGGAACAAGGCGAGCGTGAAATAGGGTTACAAGTATCGCTGCTAAAGCTCTAAGCCCTTGAATCTGGGGTATGCGCACTTCTAAGAAACAATCAACGAAGTAATTGGAATCTGCGGAAACCTTTGGTTTAAACGTTGGCGACCCTCTAAAGCCTCTATTTCGAGTAGTGCCAAGATTTGATACACACTTCCGCCGGCGCGATGGATTAATTCAATCGCAGCTTCCAAAGTTCCACCAGTTGCAAGGACATCATCAATAAGTAGAACGTTGCCTGCCATCGGAATAGCATCGATATGAATCTCCAAAACATCTGTTCCATATTCGAGTCCATAGCTTTGAGAGAAAACCTGATGGGGGAGTTTGCCGGCTTTACGTATTGGTATAAATCCAAGATTTAATCTACTGGCCAGAGCAGAGGCAAAGATAAATCCACGCGCCTCGATGCCAGCGATAACATGAGCCTGCCCTGCGAAGTTGGAAAACTCTTCTGTAATGCGAGCAAATGCATCTCCATTTGCTAAAAGAGGCGTTATGTCCTGAAAGAGAACTCCAGGCAGCGGATAGTCAGCGATCGGGCGTATGAGTGAAAGCGCCTCATCGAGTTTCATATGCCCATCCTAATCAACGGTGTCCGAGAGGGGACTTGAACCCCTAATCCCTTGCGGGAACTAACACCTCAAGCTAGCGCGTCTGCCAATTCCGCCACCCGGACTAAGTGCTGGGAAAGGATAGCAATTGGATGAGAGAATGGCTAAATGACCACTACAACACGTACTGACCTCGAAAATGAAGCGATCCGAATCTGCCAGGAGTTAATCCGCATTCCCTCAGTCAACTTTGGTGACGGTAAGGGTGATGAAAAGGCGGTTGCAGAGCATGTCATGAAATTACTAGAAGAAGTCGGAATTAAATCAAAGCTCTATGAATCAGCACCAGGTCGTTGCAATGTAGTGGCGCGTATTAAAGGTAGCGATGCATCGCGTCCTGGTTTAGTTTTACACGGTCACTTAGATGTTGTGCCCGCAAATGCCTCAGATTGGTCGGTTGATCCTTTCTGCGGCGACATTATTGATGGAATGATCTGGGGACGCGGCGCGGTTGATATGAAAAACATGGACGCGATGATGCTGGCAACAGTTCGAGACTGGGCACGCACTGGATACGTACCGACGCGTGACATTGTCTTGGTTTTCTTTGCAGATGAAGAAGCTGGGAGCATCTACGGTTCGCACTGGATGGTCGAACAACATCCAGAAGTTTTCCAAGGTTGCACAGAAGCAATCTCGGAAGTGGGCGGATTCTCAGTGACAGTTGCTGGTGGAAAGCGTTTGTATTTAATTGAAACCGCTGAAAAGGGTATTCACTGGATGAAGTTAACGGCGCATGGTCGAGCCGGACATGGTTCAGTAACAAATGATGAAAATGCTCTTACTCGTTTGAGCGAAGCTGTTGCCAAGATAGGTAATCACCAATGGCCACAGCGATATAGTAAAACTGTTAAGGCTTTCTTTAAAAAGGTCGCCGCCGAAACTGGAAAAGAGTATGACGAGAAAGATCTAACTCCACTTCTTAGTGAACTTGGATTCGCAGCAAGAATGGTTGGCGCAACTTTGCAGAATACGGCCAATCCAACGATGTTAGAAGCTGGCTACAAAGCCAATGTTATTCCAGGTTCAGCAACTGCTGTTGTCGATGGTCGTTTTATTCCAGGTTTTGAAGATGAGTTGAATGAAACAATTGCATCGCTCATCGGTCCAAATATCACAATTGAAACAATTACCACTGATAAAGCATTGGAGTTTCCTTTTGAGGGAGATCTCATTGATGCTATGTGTGCAGCTATTCTCCTTGAAGATCCAGAAGGCATACCCGTGCCCTACGTTATGAGTGGCGGAACAGATAACAAGGCTTTGGCTGAACTGGGAATAACTGGCTATGGCTTTTCTCCACTTAAACTTTCAGCCGACTTTGATTTCATGGCACTGTTTCATGGAGTTGATGAACGAGTGCCGGTCGAGGGATTAGTTTTCGGAGTACGCGTACTTAAAGATTTCCTAGAACACGCTTAAGCACTTACATCGTTAAGAGCGCTTCGAACGATATCTGGAAGTGATATCTCCTCACCCTGCAATACACCGCGTAGTTGCGCCCCTGTGCGTGCCCCAATAATCGTGCTGGTAACACCTGGTGCATCGCGGACCCAAGACAGTGCAACCTCCAATGGCGAATATCCCAAGCCGCTAGCAGCAACGCAGACGGCCTCAACGATGCGGTTGCTACGTGCATCTAAATAGGGCGCGATGTCTTTTGCAAAGTGCGGAGCAGCACCACGGGAATCACTAGGTATTCCGGTTCGATATTTTCCGCTCAAGACTCCACGAGCCAGCGGAGCCCATGCTAGGAAGCCAACTCCGCATGCTTGGGCACTATCTAAGATTTCGATTTCAACATCACGATTAAGTAATGAATACTCACTTTGAATAGTTGTTAACGGGGCTTTTGCTGAGTTGCTGCTTTGTTTAGTTGAAGATAAAGCCAACTGCCAACCTGAGAAATTTGAGACTCCTACATAGCGCGCACGACCAGATGAATATGCATAATCGAGTGCCGATAAAGTGTCATCGATAGGTGTGAATGGATCCCATGTATGAATCTGCCAAATATCAACGAAATCTGTTCCTAGCCTTGTTAACGAGCGATCGAGTTCGGCAATTAATGCATGCCTAGAGTTATCAACTGTTCGGGTAGCATCCGGGAAACTCAACCCTGCCTTAGTAGCAATTACTACTTCATCGCGTTGAAAGAGCGTACCGATCAGGCCACCGATAACACGTTCGCTGTCCCCATCACCATAAGTTGCAGCAGTGTCAAGAAAATTTCCACCGGCTTCTATATAGGCGCGACATTGATCTGCGGCCTCATGTTCGTCGGTATCTCTACCCCATGTCATTGTTCCAAGGGCTAATCGCGAGAGCGTTAATCCGCTCTTGCCGGCTTTTCTCATCTGCATGGAGAGACCTTAGCAACTCATCAAGGTAAAACCTGCGATAGCCTTTGTGTTATGCAGATAGTTTTGATTCGACATGCTCACTCGCAAGCAAACGCGAAGGCAATCCTGTCCGGACGTCTACCAAATGTAAAACTCTCCGAAAAAGGTATTACACAGTCGCTGGATTTGGCGCAGCGTTTAGGAGTGTTTCCTATAAGGGGGATCCGCGTTAGTCCAATGGATCGTTGTCAGGAGACTATTGAACCTTGGTTGGAATCAATACCAAAGTTTGACCGTGCTTTAGTTGTGCGCGATGAAATGCTCAATGAGGTCGACTACGGATCATGGAGTGGAAAAAAACTGGCGGTGCTTTCTCAACACAAACTTTGGAACACCGTGCAAAACAGGCCAAGTGCAATGTATTTCCCCAATGGTGAAGGACTTGCACATATGCAGCAACGTGCGATGCAAAGCGTTCATGAAGCAGTGTCGCAAAAAGGTAAAGGCAACGTCGTTTTAGTTAGCCATGGTGATGTCATTAAAGCAATAGTTTGTAGCGCCCTCGGAATGCATTTAGATGACTTTCAACGAATAGTCATTGATCCAGCATCGGTTACATTATTGGATTACACCTCTGGCCAACCTCGCTTAACTCTTCTCAATGACACTCGTTCTGTGCTCACACCACTGCTTACCTCTGCTGCTCGATCTAAAAATCTCTTAGGTGGCGGAGCCGGTAAATGAGCTTTGAGTTTCAAGAGGTAGATCGATTTGTTACGGGGACAGTAGGTGAACCCGGAGAGCGTCAATTCTTCCTACAGGTGCGAAGTTCGAATCGTTTGATGAGTGCCGCTTTAGAGAAATCGCAAGCGCTAGCTATGGCCCAACGCCTGGATCTCTTAGTTAAACAAGTACTCAAAGAGGATCTATCGCTACGAAGTAAGGCGCCCGAAAGAGATGATCTCCCACTTGAGCAACCTATAGATAGCGATTTTGTGGTGGGTGCGATTTCAATTACATGGGATGGCGAACAGCAACGAATCATTATTGAGTTGTACTCCATCAATGACTCCGAGGATGACGAGGAAGTAGAAGATGCCGATTTAGTTTTTTGGCTCACAATTTCTCAGGCTCAAGGCTTTGTTTGGCGCACTCATGCAGTTGTAAATGCAGGACGACTTCCATGCCCATTTTGTGCCATCCCAATAGATCCACGCGGACACCTATGTCCTAGGGCAAATGGCTACCGACGTTAACCGCGCCTTGCTAGAAAGCGGCGAACTCGAAGTAACGGGGCGCCTAGTTGATGCTTCCAATGCAACTCTTTATGCAAAAGTGGTTCTGAATGCAGTAGAAAAGATTTGTATCTATAAACCCATTGCAGGAGAAAGACCGTTATGGGATTTCCCTGATGGCACTTTGGCAGATCGCGAATATGCCGCCTACTTAATCAGCGATTTTCTAGCTTTGAATGTTGTTCCTCTCACTATTTTGCGAGACGGACCATTTGGTTTTGGAATGGTCCAAGAGTGGATTGATATCGATGAAGCTATCGATCTAGCTAGCTATTTTTCACAAGACATCCCCGAACTTCGTCGAATGGCTTTTTTCGATGCCATTATCAACAACACAGATAGAAAGATCGGTCATCTACTACCGAATCTAAGTGGTGAGCTCTACGGTTGTGATCACGGCGTAACTTTTCATGAAGAGGACAAGCTACGCACGGTGTTATGGCAGTGGGCGGGAGAGCCATTGTTACCAGTTGAAATCAAATCCCTAGAGAATTTGTTGGCTGGTTTAAGTGGTGATTTGGATCTTTCTTCTCATCTAACGCATAAGGAGATTGAAGCATTGCGCATGCGTATTCAAAGATTAATTAGTGAGGAGGTTATGCCAACGCCTAGTCCTGATTGGCCGGCAATTCCTTGGCCTGCATTTTAAGAGATATTTAACTACTATCTACCCATGAAATCTTGGGCCCCGGTTGCAATACCGCAGATCGATAACATTGGCGGATTTCCATTACTTTCTTTGACTAACTCCAAGAGTTTAAGCCTTGAGCCATTGAGTGCTAAGAATCTATATCGCATGTACGTTTGTGGAATCACACCATACGATGCAACACATTTAGGTCATGCAGCCACTTACTTAACTTTTGATTTAATCAATCGCTATCTGCTGGCAACCGGTGCTCGAGTTGATTACGTTCAAAATATTACCGATATTGATGATCCACTATTAGAGCGTGCCGCTCGGGACAATGTTGATTGGCAAACGCTGGCCACTTCACAAATCGATCTATTTCGAAGCGATATGGTTAATCTGCGAATAATTCCACCAAAGCATTACATCGGAGCTGTTGAATCAATTGATCTAGTCACTGACTCCATATCTGCTCTAGATAAAGCTGGAACTATCTATGCAATTGATGGCGATCTCTACTTTAAAAATTACTCATCAACGCACTTTTGGTGAACTCTCACATTTAACCCAAGCGCAGATGGAAGAGATTTTTTCACAGCGCGGCGGCGATCCAACTCTTGCTGGCAAGGTTAATCCCCTTGATTGCTTAGTGTGGATGGCGCAAAGAGCTAACGAACCAGGATGGCCTTCGGTGCATGGTGTCGGACGACCAGGATGGCATATCGAGTGCACAGCAATTGCGCTCAGGTATCTTGAGCCTGATGCAGCACAGGATTCCTGTATCGATATTCAAGGTGGCGGCAGTGATTTAATTTTTCCGCACCATGAAATGTGCGCATCACAAGCCCGAGTATTAACTGGCAAGGAGCTAGCAAGTACATACGTTCATAGCGCCATGATCGGTTTAGATGGCGAAAAAATGAGTAAGAGCAAGGGCAACTTAGTCTTTGTTTCAACTCTAGTTAACTCTGGAATAGATCCGATGGTCATCCGTTTTGCATTGATGTCTCACCATTATCGCCAAGATCGAATGTGGAGCGATGCTCTATTGCAACAAGCAACTGGGCGTGTGACAAATATTCGCAAGGCTCTGGAGGGATCTAACTGCGCACCTACGCAAGTGCCGATTGCGAAAATTATTCAATGTCTCAGTCACGACATTGATACACCTGCTGCATTTGAAGTTCTGGAGCATTGGGCATCGCAGACGCTAGAGGGCGCAACCGGGGGATCGATCCAAGAGATGAGGACTGCTCTGGATGCACTACTAGGACTGGGTCTCTAATCCTTCGATCGGCGCTTTAAATAACGTTCAAACTCTTTAGCAATTGAATCTCCAGATACATCAGGCAGTTCTGCTGCATCTTTTGAATCTTCCAAAGCCTTTACATACTCTGCAATGTCAGTATCTTCTGTAGCCATTTCAGTAACATCTTTTTCCCACTCCTCGGCCGCTTCTGGTAAATCTGCAGAAGGAATATCGATTAATAGAAAATCTTCCAAAGCATTGATAAGTGAAAGCGAAGCTTTGGGAGAGGGAGAGCCCGAGGCGTAATGTGGAATTGCTGCCCATAATGAAACCGCATCTATTGCGCGTCGCATGCAACCGTCACCGATAATCCCCAAAATCCCGGTGGGACCTTCATATCGGGAAACTTCAACGCCTAAACGTTTAGCAATATCTGGATGGGCCCCGCTTGCGCTTACTCCGATAGGACGTGTGTGGGGGACATCTGCAAGTAATGAACCTAAAGTCACGACAAGAGATACCTCTAAATCATCGGCAAGATCTAAGAGTTCGCGGGTGAATGATTTCCAACGCATAGATGGTTCAACGCCTTTGACCACAACAAGATCGCGATCAAAAGTTGGGAGCTGTAATCCAAAGATTTCTGTAGTTGGCCAAGAGATATTTCGAACTTGAGATTCATCTATAAAAATATGTGGCCGATTAACTTGAAGATCGTAGAAATCTTCAGATTCAATATCGGCAATTAATTCGGGAACAACATCGTTGGCTTCGTTTTGCCACGCTGCAAGAACATGATCGATTGCACCTGTTGCTGCTTCACCTGCGTCATTCCATCCCGAAAAGGCCATCACCATTATTGGGTTTCGAAGCGCGGGAATGTGATGTATCTCCATAGGCCTAAACCTTAGGGTAATCTTCGCGAAAACCTCTACGGTCGCCTAAAAAGTTAGGAAATAGAAATCTTGAATAGATTCTTTGATGCCATCTTCTTCGACATGGATGGACTAATGGTCGATTCTGAGCCTCAATGGCTCGAGTCCGAGATTGAAATTACAGCGCAGTTTGGCTACCAGTGGCAAACACAGGATCAAGTTGCCTGTCTTGGAGGCCCACTGAGCCG
>CAITQC010000007.1 GCA_903894425.1 uncultured Actinomycetes bacterium | reverse complement strand
GTTCACCCACTTATTGATTCCCAAGATCCCGAAGTTAATTCCTGGATCATGGATGCTCACAGTTTGATTACCGAAGTTCGCAATCGCGCATCAGATGCTGTCGAAGTTCCATTGCCGTCTCGCATGTCTACATCAACCTTGGTGGCTCTCCATGAAAACCCGCAAGAGCTTGCGCTAAACATTCGTCGCCCAATGCCACGTGGCCAAGATCAGTACTCACGTCGTGGAACTGCGTTCCACCTATGGGTTGAACGTCAATTTACCGATGCGGCCACACTGTTTGGTGATGAGTACTTGGATTACTTAGATCCACTCGATGATGATTCCAAGTTAGAAGATCTCAAAGCTGCGTGGCTAAAGAGCGAGTTCGCCAATCGCACACCAGCCCGAGTTGAGGTTCCCTTTGAAACAACTATTGGTGGGGTGCTTATTCGAGGCCGAATCGACGCTATTTATTCAGATGGAGATGGCTTCCAGGTAGTGGATTGGAAGACCGGTTCGAAGCAGTTAGGTAAGTCGGCTCAGGTTCAGTTAGCGATGTACCGCTTAGCGTGGGCAAAGCTTTCTGGCTGCGAAATTTCAAAGATTTCCGCGGCATTCCACTACGTTCCAACGGGAGTTACAGATTCACCTGCTGACTTATTAGATGAAGCAGCGCTTATTTCGCTCATCACAGCCGTTAATGTAACCCAGTAATTTAATCAGCTACCTCGAACTAGCTAGCCTTTATTCCGTTGGAATCTCAATCTGCAATGGCAAGTGGTCACTCATACCAGCATGCGAATAAGGAATATGGCGGACATCCTTGGCTGTCAGATTTTGTGACAAGATAAAATCAATCTGAACCTTTGGTTGCCAGCTTGGAAAGGTTTTACCGGTAGTAAGTGAGTTCCATTTCAAACCCTTAACGATCTTAGTAAATGGGATATTCATATCTCCCATGACAATGATTTTCTTTGGGTCCACATTCAATGTGTTAGCCCAACGCTTAATTTGAAGCAGCTGCTTAAAGTTAAAGAATGGAACAAAGGAGAGATGTGTATTGATGACGAGCCAACCATTTTCTAAACGTGCAGCGATTGCACTCCGTGGATGATCGCGAACATAGAAACGTTTCAACTTTCCATCAACTGGAAACATCATGAATACACCGATAGGTGCACCCTTCAAATCTAAACGATGCCATGATTTAACCGGCAACAAAGAGACCATTCCAATTCCGTAACCAGCTTCACCTTCTTGAGATTTGTTTGTCACAATCATTAAGTCGTTTTTTGCTGGCTTGCGCCATTTTTCATCTGGGTTTCCAAATAGAGATGGAGCAAAGGCCCAGTCAGTTGCTCCCATGACAGTTGCAATATTTCCCACTTGATTGTGATTTCCAGAACGCTCGAGAAAGTAATCCACCTCTTGAACGCCGATAACATCACTCTGTAAATTCAATAATTCAGCCTCTAAGAGGGCGGCGGCATCAACGCTTGGATCAGGCGGAATGGCCATTCCATGCAGGAGATTCCATGAGGTTACGCGCATAGCCCAAGGCTAGTAGCGTTCACCCTTATGAGCGCACTCTCTCCGATTAACCGCGAAAGCGAGCTGCGCACCGATGCCGCCAAGTT
>CAITQC010000006.1 GCA_903894425.1 uncultured Actinomycetes bacterium | reverse complement strand
TTAACTGTCAAGGTAACTATGTTTTTAAAGTCGCAAGTTTCTATAGTTTTAAATTTCTAGGCGGAAAATTCAAGAACCGAGGCCGTGTTGGTTCAGGACCTCCGTGCGCTGTTGGCGATCCTTGTCAAAATAATCAGTCTTGGCCACCGGCATGTGACGCTACTCGAAACTGTCTTTACGGTACCTTTGAGCGCACAATTGTCCCAGGTGCAGATGTATCCCTTGATCCAACATTCCCCGCCGTGGGCGCAATGGCTGTACAACTACTACCGTGATTGAAAGTGAGCTATGAAACTAAAAGTCCGCTCTAAGATGAAGAAGACAACGGCCCAGCTCATTGTCATCGTTCTCCTCTCTGTGCTCTCAGGGCTCTCGATTTATACCTACACATCAGGTGTTGAATCCCGACTTCGCTCGAATCAGCAAACAACAGCGGTATTAATTGCACTTCAACAGATTCCAATCGGCACGGCGCTGGGATCGGCGATTAATCAGGGGTATATCGAAGAGAAGCAGTTCCCTCACGATTCAGTGCCAACTCAGGCCATGTCATCTGTTAACGCTAGTAATTCGGATTTAGTGGCCCTTCAAACTCTCCAGCCTGGTCAGTTGCTACTACAAAGCAATTTTGGGGTGAGCGCGGCAAATACAGGTGCTCTAGTTATTCCAGATGGCCAGTTAGCTGTAACTGTTTCTTTGTCCGACCCAGCGCGTGTAGCAAGTTTCTTGCAGCCTGGCTCTGAAATTACCATTTTTGTTACAGGACAAAGTGGGAATGCAAAATTTACACAAGTTCTGATTCCACGGACCCAGGTTTTAGCCGTCGGTAGTCAAGTTCTCCCAACACCAGATGGCGCAGCCAGTGGCAATACATCTGCACTGATTACAGTTGCAGTAACGCCGCTTCAGGCAAAGCGATTAGTCCATGCCTCTCAAACTTTGTCGTTGTACTTTGGATTAAGAACAGCAGGCGTTGATTTCGGAACTTCATCACCAGTCACTGACGACTCACTTTTTAACTAAGCGGAAATGGGCTATAAAAAATGACCTTAATTTTAACTGACACCAATGATGAGTCTCAGAGGTATCAATTTACGCTGGGAGAAGAGGTAATAGTTACAACATCTACCTATGAACTCTATGACTTAGTTAAAGATAATCCAGCTGAGCAGCTGATTATTATTGGCCCAAATGTGAAGATGGAGACCGCGAGAGTTGTTGCTGAGCACTTCCGCGTAGTTCAACCAAGCCTTGGCGTCATTCTTGTCCGAACTCGCTTAGATGTAACAACCATGAGCGAAGCACTTCGCTCAGGTATTCGTGAAGTTGTTAGCTCGGATGATGCCTCTGCGCTGGTTGCAGCAAGCAAGCGATCTTTGCAAATCTCCTCGCAATTAATGGAAGTTAACAAAGCTGCCGGATCAGCGATGGCTCGAGGAAAGATTTTGATTGTGTTCTCAGCAAAGGGCGGCTGTGGAAAGACAACTTTGTCAGTTAATTTAGCGCATGCATTAGCTTCTCATACTGACTCAAAAGTTGCGCTACTGGATTTTGATTTACAGTTCGGCGATGTAGCAGTTGCTTTGCAAATTGAACCCAAAAAGACCATCAGCGATGCAATAAGTATGCAGACTAATCTAGATGAATTAGGCATTAAATCATTGATGGTTAATCAACAAAAGAATCTAGATATCCTGTTAGCTCCAACTAATCCAACTGATATCGAGTTTATTTCAACAGAGCTGATTGATAATCTTCTTGATTCACTAAGAAACTCCTATGACTATATTGTTGTTGATACTCCACCGGCATTCACCGACTTAATTTTGAGAGTATTTGATCAAGCAGACCGTTGCTTTCTCTTAACGACTTTAGATATGCCGGCGATTAAGAACTTAAAACTGGTAATTAGTACGTTAGAGGCGCTCAACATCAATAAGTCAAAGCTAGATTTCGTATTAAATAGAAGCGATATCAAATCTGGTTTATCGCTGCGCGAAGTTGAAGAAATGGTGGGAGAGGTTTTTACAAGTCATATTCCATCTAGTAACGAAGTATCGGCTTCAACCAACCGAGGAGTTCCACTGGTCATGGATAATCCCCGTCACCCTGTCAGTCGAGAGATAATCGATCTGGCAGTGCGTACTGATCTAAAATTTAGGCCTATTGAAAATAAGAAGCGCGGAATCTTTGGGAGAAAGAGCAAATGAGTCTTTCAGAGCGCTTAGGCCAAGGTAATTCGGAAAATGCGAAGTCTTTTCCGGATTTGAGTAAATTGAGCGAGGAGTTAAACCCTCGTTACGAACAACCAGCCACAAGTGATAACAGCATAAAGAATCAAGTTCTCGAAACCCTTATCCAATCACTGGGTCAACAGCTTTATTCTGGCCAAGTTGAAGAAGATGTTCTCGAGCAGCATGTATATGAAGCAATTGCCTCCGTTATTTCATCAAGCCAACGTTCTTTAACTAGTTACGATAGAGCAGAGTTAGTTCAAAATATTGTTGATGAAATCTTGGGTCTTGGTCCACTTCAAACACTACTTCGAAATCCAGATATTACTGAAGTTATGGTTAATCGCTTTGACCGAATATTTATTGAGATGAAAGGTCGAATTACGCAAACCGACCTCAAGTTTTCATCGGAAGAACATCTACGTCGGACAATTGAACGAATAGTTGGTCAAGTAGGCCGGCGAATTGATGAATCAAGCCCAATGGTTGACGCTCGATTGGCTGATGGAAGTCGTGTAAACGCCGTTGTCCCACCAATTGCCCTGGACGGATCTTCATTAACTATTCGTAAGTTTTCGCAAGACCCTTTTACAGTTAAAGATCTGATTGCAACCGGCACAGTATCAATAGATGCAATGCAACTGCTAGAAAATTGCGTGTCCGGTAAGTTCAATGTGGTGATCAGTGGTGGTACTGGTTCGGGCAAGACAACTACTTTAAATGTGCTTTCTTCTTTTATTGGTAGCGATGAGCGAATTATTACCATCGAAGATGCCGCTGAATTGCAGCTATCCCAACCACATGTTGTGAGAATGGAGTCTCGCCCAGTCAACACTGAAGGCAAGGGCCAGGTCACAATTCGCGATTTAGTAAGAAACTCTCTGCGTATGCGCCCAGATCGAATCGTTATTGGAGAAGTAAGAGATGCTGCCGCACTAGATATGTTGCAAGCAATGAATACAGGTCACGAAGGTTCCTTGACAACAGTGCACGCCAATACCTCACGTGATGCCTTGACTCGTATTGAAACTATGGTGTTAATGGCAGGAATGGATCTGCCAGTTGAATTTATTCGACAACAGATCGTTGAAGCCATCGACGTGATTGTTCAGCAGAATCGTATGCGCGATGGTTCTCGCCGGATCACTCAGATTAGTGAGGTCGTTGGCCTTGAAGGCAGCGTTATACAGATGCAGGATATTTTTAGTTTTAGGTATAACGATGATCCAACTAGCAAGCACCCGGGTGATCTAGTTGCCACCGGAATCCCTTTCCATAATAACAATCCTCGGCGAGGTCACGCCCCGTCATCAAATTTGTCTAGGTAAATAGATGCGCAAATATGTAGTTGCCCTTCTGTTGTCACTTCTCTGGATTCAGTCTCCAGCTGTTCATGCCGTTGCATCAAAAGCACCGATTATTTTTGTAATTGATACAAGCGGATCGATGAAGGCCAAGAAAATAGTTGCAGTTAAAGAAGCGGTCACGCAGATAGTGCTCAATCTGCAAAAGGATCAACCAATTGGCGTTATTTCTTTTAGCGAGAAAGTTTTTACAACTCTAGAACCAACTTTGGATTTTGATTTAGCTTTGAAGCAAATTGACTCACTTTTTGCCGGTGGCGATACCTCTATGTATGACGCAGTAGCAACGGCCTTTAAAGCTAACTCTTCTGGCCTACCAAGTCAGATAGTGCTGCTAAGTGATGGTGAAGATACGACCAGTTTGCTCAAACTCGATGAACTTCTTGCCGCGTCGGCTCAAGCTGGTATTCCAGTAAATACAATTGGAGTTCAAGTAGCAGTTGCCCAGCAAGAGATTTTGAATTCAATTGCAAAGGCCAGCGGGGGAAACTATTACGGCGTTGATGATATTTCGACCTTAATTGCCACATATCGGGAGATTTTGGCTGAACAACTTAATCCAAACCCTTTGCCAACTCCCACCACAACCGAAAATACCGGCATTATTCATCTTGATCAAAATGTATATGTAGAAGTAATTCTTGCGACCTTTGCCGCAATTATCTTGTTTTTACTACTGACTAATATGTATCGCCGTGTACGTTATCGCGAGCAGCATTTAGCTCGCGTACAAACTTTGCAGAAGTATTCATATCGCAAGGTGCGAAAGGCTTCAAGTCGAATCAGAATTTCAATTACTTCGTATAGTTTTATTCCAAACCGTGTAGAAGCCGCAATCCGAGCTCGCCTGGAGCTCATTCATAGCGAGCTTAAGTATGAAACGGTTATACGAATCTTGATGGGTCTTTGGGCATTTTTAGTTGCGCTATTTACCTTGATGCTACATTCGCCAATTCTGGCACTGATTCTTGCCAGCGGACTTCTGCCCGTAGTTTTTAATGCAGTCACAAATAACATTCGTACAAAACAAAAGATGAAATTTGCTGAAGAGCTGCCAGAACTTCTCAATATTTTGGCTAGCGCACTTCGCGCAGGGCTGAGCTTGCCGCAGGGCCTGGAGGCTTATTCTTCTGATACAAAAGGCGAAGTTGCTCGAGAGATTCGACGCTCAATTGGAGAGATCCGCGTAGGAACGCCTATCGATGAGGCACTCATGGGAGTTGCTGAACGTATGGATAGCGAAGATCTTCGTTGGGCGGTAACGGCGCTATCAATCCAGCGCGTAGTAGGTGGAAGCATGGCCACAATCCTTACCACCACCTTTGAAACTGTAAAAGCTCGAGCCGAAATTCGACGTGAAGTTAAAACTCTTTCTGCCGAAGGAAAACTCTCTGCATACGTTTTAATCGCACTGCCTATCGGTATTTTTTCCTTCCTATTCTTAACGCGCCGTGAATACGTCAAAGTCTTTTGGACCGACCCTGCCGGTGTTCTACTTTTAATTATTATTGGAATCTCGCTCAGTATTGGCTGGGCATGGATGAAAAAGATTGTTGAGATCAAGATATGAGCAACACTCTATTTGATCTTCTTCCCATTTTTGCTGGATTATTAGTTGCAATCACTATTTACAGAGCTTCTAGTATGGGCATCCAGGCTGTTAATGAATTTAGAATGCGAATGCGCCGTCTTGAGATTGTCCGCACATATCAGATTGCTGGTAAAGCAAGCGTAAAGAGCGTATCTAAGCAGGTAAATACCGCGAAGTTAATTGTCGGCGCTTACGGTGATCGATTAGTTAAAAGTGCATACCGTACAAAGTTAGAGCGTCTACTTGTCAACTCTGGAGATTGGGAAAATAAGAAGTATTCAACTCTTGTTCAGCGCAAGATGCTTTTTGCAATTGTTGGTTTCTTCCTGGGATTCTTCTTCTTACTTATCCGCAATATTCAGTTAGTGCCTATCTTTGTAGTTGTTGTTTCCGTAGCTTATTTCTTACCTGATGTGGAACGCTTTTTGCAGCGAGTTTCAGGAATCAAGTACAGAAATAAACTGGAGCACTTACTTGATCAAGCTGGTAACTGGAAAGAGAGCGATTACTTCTCTCTTATCCGTCGCAAGATCATTTTTGCGCTCAACAGTTTTGTTGTTAGTTATCTATATTTGATTGCCAAAGATAAGAGTTACGGAAGTCTACTATTTAGTATTTTTGCAATCTTTATGGGATTCTTCCTTCCAGATATTCTGCTACAAAACAGGGTGCTTAAGCGCAAGGAAATGTTGGCCGATACCTTGCCTGATGCAATCGATATGTTGCAAATGTGCGTAAGCGCTGGACTTGCCTTCCCAGCAGCACTTTCTAAGGTTGCTGATACTCAAAAAGGTCCCGTGGCAGAGGAGTTTGCACGTGTAACCGCTGAAGTTCAGTTGGGTCAATCTCGATCAGATGCCCTTGCGGCGATGGCCGAGCGAACTCAGGAAGAGCACATTCAAAAATTCGTAAGTGCAATGATGCAGGTCGATCGATTTGGAATCCCTGTAGGAAATGTATTGACGGAGCAGTCAAAGGAGATGCGTTCGGCCCGTCGTGAACGCGCACGTGAACGCGGACAGAAAGTGCCGGTCAAGATTTTGGCGCCAATCATGCTCTGCTTCTTGCCGACAGTTTTGATGATCATCCTTGGGCCAGCCGTGATTTCAATTATGCGGGCATTTGGCGGCCAGTAGTGATAATTGGGCAGGCCCTGTTTACTCTGGCTCATTTAATCCTGCCAGTAATCTTGCTTGTGAAATTCAAATTTACAATAATCACCGCAGTTTTATTGCCCTTTGCGCTCGTTTCATTTCCATTGATTCGAGAAGATATCCGTAGTAAGCGTTTGCCCAACCGATTTATATACCCAGCAACTATTGCAACTATCTTTGTGATTATTTCCTATGCCATTTAT
>CAITQC010000005.1 GCA_903894425.1 uncultured Actinomycetes bacterium | reverse complement strand
TCTGAATCAATCTTTGATGAAACTAAAAAGATTGCGGGCGCACTTACTAACTCACAGGTTCGCGGAAAGTTCGGCGAAGCTCAACTCGAACTCTTGCTTCAAGGTGCTGGTCTACGTGAAGGTCATGAATATTCACGTCAGAAATCAACGACCGATGCCGACTCTTCAGGCATTCCTGATATCACTGTAAGGATGCCAGGTGGCAGCCATATCTTTATCGATTCAAAGTTTCCCTTTGATCGCTTCTTAGAAGCATTCGACCCCGCTAATCAAGCTAACCGTGATGAACTGTTGCAGGCGCACACCAAAGATTTACTTAAGCACATCGAAGCCTTAGCAAAGCGCGGTTATCACAAATCGCAGGGCTCTCCTGATTTCGTTGTTCTCTTTGTGCCATTCGAGACTTTGCTATCTGAAGCTCTGCGTTTGGATGCAAACCTGCTTGAAAAAGCATTTAAAGTTGGGGTAACTGTTGCTACTCCCACTTCGATGATGGCTCTTCTGCGAACTATCGGTTATATCTTTACTCGTAATAAGCTGGCTGAAAACGCAGATGAAATTCAAAAGGTTGCAAGCACGTTTCTAAAGAACATCACTTTGTTGCACACCAAGATTGTCGCCGTCGGAAAGGCGATTACTTCAACCTCCAAAGCCTATGAAGATCTTGTTCCAACGGCTGAAAAAACAGTACTTAGCCCGGCACGACGTATTCATAACTTGGGCGTTACCGGTGATAAAGATAAACTCGCGATTGAATACCCCGAAGCACCAGCTTCGGTCCGTGAGTTAAAAAGCAATGAGATCGATGACGATGATTTTATCGATGCTGAAGAGATTACAGATGGGGAAAAGTAGATGAGCACCGCACCTAAGCTTGCAATTCAAGGCCCTGGCCTTAAAAAAGAGGGCATTGTTATTCTGCAAAGCTTTTTCATCGGCCTATCTACCTTCATTGAGCTCTGGTTGCGAACTGGTGTTGGAGTAATAACCGGTGTAACTATCCTGCTCGCTTTTTATGGCGCGCTTCGCTTTGGTCGACCAGGCACAACCTATGTCGGCGTTGTAACCCCTCCACTTGTCTTTGCACTTTCAGCCCTTATCTTGCTTTTACTTCTTGATGGTTTTCATCCATCACGCGTTGGCATTGATTTTATTGCAGCCCTTGCCAGCGAGGCTCCATTTTTAATTATCGGTGCTACCTACGGCTGGTTTGTATATGTAAATGCAAAGGCAAAAGCTAGGCCGTCAAAGGCCCGTCGAGCTTAAATCCCAGCTGCTTTCAAATCTTTTCGTAGCTCTGGTGGCAGGGCAAAGAGCAATGACTCTTCACTTGCAGTAATAGTTTCAACATCATTGAATCCATGTTCAGACAAAGTTGCCAAGACATCTTTCACTAAAATCTCAGGCACTGATGCACCACTAGTTAGACCAATAGTTTCAACACCTTCAAACCAGTGATCTTGAATCTCTTCGGCATAATCAATTAAGTGTGAAACCTTTGCGCCGTACTCCAAAGCCACTTCCGCCAAACGCACCGAGTTAGATGAGTTTTGAGAACCAACAACAATTACTAAATCAGATTGTGGTGCGATGGCTTTGATCGCTTCCTGGCGATTTTGTGTTGCATAACAAATATCATCACTTGGAGGATCTTGAATCTCTGGAAATCGCTCTTTCAAAATCGCTACGGCCTGCAAGGTCTCATCAACACTTAAAGTAGTTTGCGAAAGCCAAACAAGCTTCTTACCTGGAGTTGGTTCAACAGTACGAGCGCCTTCAAGACCATCCACGATCTTTACTTTGCCAACTGCTTCACCGGCTGTTCCTTCAACTTCTTCATGACCGTGGTGACCAATTAATAGGATTTCTGCATCCTCGGCAGCAAAGCGTTTTGCTTCCATATGGACCTTAGTTACTAGCGGGCAGGTTGCATCGATAGTTTTTAAAGAACGGGCAGCGGCCTGTTCGTGCACAAGAGGTGCAACTCCATGAGCTGAGAAAACTACGGTCTTGCCCTCTGGAACTTCATCGGTTTCATCTACAAAGATCGCACCCTTGGCTTCCAAACTAGCCACAACGTGGACGTTATGAACAATCTGCTTGCGTACATAAACCGGGGCCCCATATACGGCCAGCGCTTTTTCTACGGTGACAACAGCGCGGTCAACGCCGGCGCAATATCCGCGGGGCGCAGCAAGTAGAACTCTCTTAGCCATAAGGGGAGTCTATTAGGCTCGCCCCATGTTCGAAACTTCAAGTGAATCCCCCGCTCCAGTACGGGTCGTCACCGAAGCGATTAAAGAGTATGTAGATCGCTTGGGCCCTATTTGGGTTGAAGGTGAAATCTCTGAACTCAATGAACGAAGCGGCATGATGGCATTTATTCGTCTGCGCGATCCAAGTGTTGATATGTCCTTATCGGTTATGTGCCATAAATCAGTTATCGCTGCGATTTCGCCACTGCCGGCAAATGCCCGCGTTGTTATGTATGCAAAGCCCACTTGGTACACAAAAAATGGTTCATTAACTTTATCGGCCCGCGAGATTCGCCAAGTGGGGGTCGGTGAATTGCTAGCCCGCCTTGAAGCGTTAAAAACTCTTCTTGCCTCCGAAGGTCTTTTCGATTCAGATCGCAAAGTTAGTTTGCCGCTGCTACCAAAAAAGATCGGATTGATCTGCGGTCGAAATACCGATGCCGAAAAAGATGTTGTTGAAAATGCAAAGCGCCGTTGGCCATCAGTTGAGTTCGAAATCCGCGAAGTTACGGTGCAAGGCGCTGCGGCCGTCACTGAAGTATCTCAAGCTCTGCGCGAACTAGAAGCAAACAATGATGTGGAAGTCATCATCATTACTCGCGGCGGTGGATCTTTTGAAGATCTGCTGCCTTTTAGCGATGAGTCATTAGTTCGTCTTGCTGCTTCGTGTTCAACACCAATTGTTAGCGCAATTGGTCACGAAAAAGATTCACCGCTACTAGATCTTGTTGCAGATTTTCGAGCATCAACGCCAACTGATGCGGCTAAGCGAGTTGTGCCAGATATCGCCGAAGAGATTGCGATGATTTCCAAACTGCAAGATCGAGCCCGCAGAACATTAATTAGCCGCATCGATTTAGAGACAACCCGTATCAAGAATTTACAGGATCGCCCAGTAATGAAGGATCCTCACGTCATCATTACAGCTAGGGCGGAAATCATTGTGGCTTTGAAAGAACGCGCTCACAGATCTTTTGCTGGCCATGTAAAATTAGCCAAAGAAGAGCTAGTACAGATCAAGGCCCGCGTCCGGGCGCTCTCACCACAGGCAACATTGGATAGAGGTTATTCAGTTGTGCAGTTAGCAAATGGTGAAATTGCTCGCGATGCATCAAAGTTAAAAACAGGTGATCTACTACGCCTGCGCCTTGCAAAGGGCGAGACCCATGCCACAGTGACGCCAAATAATCCGAAGGAGTAGATTTAGCCCATGAGCGAAAAGAAGATTTCTTACGAGGCTGCTCGAGATGAGTTAGCAGAAGTTGTTGAATCCCTTGAAGATGGCAGCGCAACCCTAGAGGAATCACTCAAGCTCTGGGAGCGCGGTGAAGAGTTAGCAAAGATCTGCCAGGAATGGCTAGATGGTGCAAAGAAGAAGTTAGATTCTGCAAAACCGGGCGCGAAGTAATACCCATGGCGCCGACATTTTCATACTCTGAACTTTTACCTCTTGGCAAAGATGAAACTAAATATCGTCACGTTGGTAGCGAAGGTGTAAGTGTTGTAAAACTTGGCGATAAAGAGTTTTTACAGGTCGAACCAGAGGCATTAACTAAATTAACTGCCGAAGCTATTCATGACATTTCGCATTACTTGCGCCCTGCTCATCTGCAACAGCTGGCAAATATTATTCAAGATCCAGAAGCATCGCCCAATGATCGTTTTGTGGCAACTGATCTTTTAAAAAACGCCAATATATCTGCCGGTGGGATTCTGCCGATGTGCCAAGACACTGGAACTGCATTGGTTATGGCAAAGAAGGGTCAGTTTGTTCTGACAACTTCTAAAGATGAAGTTGCGATTTCGCAGGGCATTTATGATGCCTACACGCAGCTAAATCTTCGCTATTCGCAGATGGCGCCTATTTCAACCTGGGAAGAAAAGAACACTGGCAATAACCTTCCCGCACAGATAGAAATCTTTGCCGATAGTGATCACACCGATGAATACAACTTCTTATTTATTGCCAAGGGCGGCGGAAGTGCCAATAAATCATTCCTCTACCAAGAGACCAAAGCGGTTTTAAATCCAACCTCCTTTATGGCCTGGCTTGATGAAAAGCTCCGTTCGATCGGAACTGCGGCCTGCCCTCCCTATCACTTAGCAATCGTTATAGGTGGAACAAGTGCCGAGCACACTGTTAAGACGGCTAAGTTAGCTAGTACTAAGTATTTGGACTCACTTCCAACAAGTGGGGATGCAGCAACGGGCCATGGCTTTAGAGATATTGAACTTGAAAAGCAGGTCTTAGAACTAACAAGAACCCTTGGAATCGGCGCTCAATTCGGTGGCAAATACTTCTGTCACGATGTTCGCGTTGTCCGCCTGCCTCGCCACGGTGCATCTCTTCCTATCGCCATCGCAGTTTCCTGCTCAGCTGATCGCCAGGCCAAGGGCAAGATCACTAAAGAGGGCATCTTCCTTGAAGAGCTAGAACGCGATCCTGCACATTTCTTGCCAGAAACTACCGATGAGCACCTTGATGATGACGTCGTGGCCGTTGATTTAAATCAATCAATGGAAGCTATCCGTGCACAACTTTCAAAGTATCCAGTTAAGACTCGACTTTCACTAACCGGCACATTAGTTGTTGCCCGCGATTTAGCCCATGCAAAGATAAAGGCTGCGATGGATGAAGGCGCACCAATGCCTGAGTATTTAAAGAAGTACGCCGTGTACTACGCCGGTCCTGCCAAGACTCCGGCTGGTTATGCATCGGGATCTTTCGGCCCAACGACTGCAGGTCGAATGGATTCTTACGTTGAGTATTTCCAATCCAAGGGCGGATCATTTGTGATGCTTGCCAAGGGAAATAGATCTAAGGCAGTAACCGATGCCTGCAAAACCCACGGTGGCTTTTACTTAGGCTCAATCGGCGGACCAGCTGCCCGACTTGCTCAGGACTGCATCAAGAAAGTTGAAGTTCTAGATTTTGAAGAGCTAGGAATGGAAGCGGTCTGGAAGATCGATGTCGTTGATTTTCCAGCCTTTATCGTTGTCGATGATAAGGGAAATGATTT
>CAITQC010000004.1 GCA_903894425.1 uncultured Actinomycetes bacterium | reverse complement strand
CAAGCATGTTTTGCAAAGTATTTTTGTAAACCAGCGATAAATTGAGGACGTCCAACATGTGCAACTAATTGATGCAAAACAGATGCACCCTTTGCATACGTTATGCCATCAAAGTTGGCATTAACTGCTTCCATATCGACCATATCGGCGATGATTGGGTGGGTAGATGAAAGTTGATCTTGGCGATAAGCCCAGTTTTTGCGGGCAGAGTTAAATTCAGTCCATGCACCTTTAAAACGAGTTGCCTCGGATAAAGCTAGGTATGACGACCATTCAGCAAATGATTCGTTGAGCCAAAGGTCATCCCACCAAGACATTGTGACCATGTCACCAAACCACATATGTGCCATTTCGTGCAGAATTGTGTTGGCGCGAGATAGATAAGCTTTTTCTGGCATGTGGCTGCGGAACACAAGCACATCTTCGCGGAAAGTAACTGCACCCGCGTTTTCCATTGCACCAAAGTTGAAGTCAACAACTGCAATTTGGTCATACTTTTCAAATGGATAAGCAAGACCAAATACTTTTTCAAAGTATTCAAAGCCCTGCTTGGTAACTTCGAAAATATCCTCCGGATCTAGGTACTGCATCATAGATTTGCGGCAGTAGATTCCTAGAGGGATTTCTTTTTGGCCTTTGTAAATATCGTGTACGTGTGAATAAGGGCCGGCGATTAATGCATCAAGATATGTTGCGATGCGGGGAGTAGTTGAAAATTTCCATTCAACTAGATCACCCTTTGCAACCTTGGATTCGACTGGGTTGTTTGAAACGGCTTCCCAGTGGCCAGGAGTTGTAACGGTTAAAGTAAAAGTTGCCTTGAGAGATGGTTGATCAAAACAAGGAAACATATTTCGAATATGTGCGGTTTCACCTTGTGAGTACAGATAAACCTCACCATCAGATGGATCCACTGAGCGCTGCAGGCCTTCACCTGACTTTGAATACTCAGCCTCGATTTCGATGACTAGTAAGTTATCGGCCGCTAAGTTGTTTAGGAAAATAGATTCGCCATCAAAGTTACTGATATCAACGCCGGCACCATTAAGAGTTGCGCTGATAACTGAGCGACCAACAGCATCGATAAATGTTGAATAGCCAGGTTTGTTACAAGTAAATGAAACCTCAGACTTTGAGTAGAAAGTTTCCTCTCCCTTTGTGACATCAAGGGTTACTGCATAACTATTTACGTAAAGATGCTCGGCACGATCTTTAGCTTCAGTACGGCTCAAATTCAGACCTGGCACTTGTGACTCCTCTTAAATATATGGGGCGCTTTTGTAGGTTCTAATCCAACCATGACAGAGTTAGGGCATGGAACGCCCATCGGTACGCAGTTACAGCATCCGAGGATCCCGTATTACCGAAGCCCAGCGCACAGCAAAAGATGCCCTGCAGCAAGTGTATGGAATCCCTGTTGAGGCGAAAAAGATTAATCTGCATGAAATTTTTCCAACATCAGAGAAAATCATTATGGAGATCGGCTTCGGCATGGGGGAAGCCACTGCAATCATTGCTAAGGATCACCCCAATAACGGTTATATCGCCGTTGACGTACACCCTCCTGGAATCGGCAAGCTGCTTGTACGTATTGTCGAAAATGATTTAAAGAATCTTCGTGTCATAGAAGACGATGTTCATGTTGTTTTGCCATATATGTTCGAAGATGAATCACTCGATGGAATCCACCTCTATTTTCCAGATCCGTGGCCAAAGAAAAAGCACAACAAACGACGAATTGTTAATGCTGGTTTTTTATCCTTGATCCATCCCAAGCTAAAAAAAGGTGGATTTATCCATGTTGCAACCGACTGGGTTCCTTATGCAATTAATATTGAAGAGGTTTTTGCTGCTTCCGATTTATTTACTGGCGGAGTAATTGAAAAACCTGAGTCACGACCAGTTACACGTTTTGAAGGACAGGGGATTGATAAGGATCACCAAGTTACGGATTTGCTATATAAAAAGAATTAAGGAGTCGTCATCGCCTTCTTCATACTTTGCAATCTTCTTGATACGGCGGATATGACGTTCATCATTTGTAAATGGTGTTTCGATGAATGCATCAATAATCGCTTTGCACTCATCGATTGAATGCATCCGACCGCCGATGCCAACAACATTTGCATTGTTGTGTTCCTTGGCAAGTTTTGCGGTTTCAACGCTCCAAGCTAGCGCGGCACGAACGCCTTTAACTTTATTTGCAGCAATCTGTTCGCCATTTCCAGAACCACCCAAAACAATTCCAAGTGAGCCTTTATCTTTGACTGTGGCCTTAGCTGCCGGAATACAAAAATCTGGATAATCATCGAGAGCGTCGTATTGAAGTGGGCCATGATCTTTAACGTCATGTCCCTTTGATTGCAGATATTCAATTAGCGCGCTTTTTAATTCAAGACCAGCGTGATCGCTTCCAATGTGAATTCTCATGCGCCCATCTTGCCATTAACGCGCTTGGCATAAAGAAAACCCGCCACAGTCTCATCTCTGTGGCGGGTTTTGTACCCTTAGGAGGAATTGCTTATGAGGAAGTGAGTGATTACCGCCGCGTCCACCCTTGCCGCCGCGCTTTTCGCCACCCATACCTGGGCCCATTGCTGGACGGACAGCATCAACTTGCGCTGTCACATGTGCGGTTAACCCGGACTTGAGTGTGGTTGCCTGTGCTGCAGAGATCTTTCCAGCGGTTACTGCTGCATCGATTTCTTTTGTCTCTAGTGCAACGAGTGCAGT
>CAITQC010000003.1 GCA_903894425.1 uncultured Actinomycetes bacterium | reverse complement strand
ACATTGGTGTTGGACCCCATAAGTAGTGCCTTATTCCTACATCTCACTGAGAGTGTGCTGAGTCCTGATGGACATCAAATCGGCATCATTAAGACTGAGAAAGCGCTGAAGGACTTGACCCGAGGCAGCATATTGCACAGATCGATCGGCAAAACGGGGGAATTCATGCTGTGCCAACCTGTAATGAATAGTTCCATTGAGATGGACTGCTTGCTGAGTCGAGAAGGTGAAGTTAAATTTAAACGATTGGATCGTATTGTGAACAATCAATCACTCCCGATGAACTTCGCCTTAAATGGCAAGGCTGGCATCATCAGCACTAAGGATTACCGACAGATTCCGGTCGTTGCGGCCTATCTGCCGATAACTGATTTAAACCTTGGAATGGTTCTGAAGATAGATGAGAAGGAGTTGTATGAATCGACAAGCGCACATCTCTATGAAATTGCCTTATATATCTCCGCAGCAGTCATTTTAGGCTGGATCTTCCTATACTGGCTGGTATTGCCGCTGGCATATAAATTGATTCAGTCAGAGTCTAGTCTACGTAATTTGGTGGCGTATCAGGAGGGCGTCAGAGAGGAAGAGCGACGACGAATTGCACGAGACATACATGATCAGATGGGGAGTGATCTTTCAACTATGAATATTCTCTTAGAAAGCTCTAAACAACACTCCAATGCGAGGGACCTAGCTCCTGACCCCTATTTAGTGAGTGCAGGTGCAATAGTCTCCAATATGATGAACACCGTGCGCAGCACGATCAATGAATTGCATCCTCCCATCTTGAGCAGTCTTGGGTTATGGGAAACCCTGAGATGGCATTGCAACCAGATCAGAAAACAGACAGATCTTCAATGCGAACTTGTCATTGATGAACTGTCCGAATCAGTCGACATTGAACCTGATCTTAGCACCTCGATCTTTCGGATTATTCAAGAATCAATCACCAATGTGGTCCGCCACGCCAAGGCCTCACGGGTGACCATCCATGCTGCGGTCCAAGGCGGCGTTATAGTCATTGAGGTGGCAGATAACGGTATCGGCTACCCCCCCCCCCTTGATGGTCTGACCAGCCAAGGCTCTCTAGGGGTCGCCGGTATAAGGGAGCGGTGTCTTCGTCACCCGGGAAGTTTAGAGATGAAGGTCTCCCCCGGACAGGGAACAACCCTATTGATCCGAATACCCATGGGAGGTTCAGTTGAGGGCTAATCCTATCAATATATTGTTGATCGATGACCATCCAATTCTGCGAAAGGCATTATCCGTATTACTCAGCATGATGGATGGGCTTGTTGTCACCGGCGAGGCCAACAGCAAGAAAGAGGCCTTACTCCTATGCAATCAAAAAGAATTCGATATCGCATTACTCGATATCGAATTGCCCGACAGCTCTGGATTAGACCTCCTCATCTCCCTGCACTCAAATCACCCTAAAATGAAAATCTTGGTATTCAGCACATATCAAGAGGATCTCTATGCAGAACGGGCACTAAAGTGTGGCGCCTCTGGATACCTAACCAAGGACTCCCCAAGTGAGGAACTCCTTCTAGCAATTCGGAAGGTTGAAAATGGGGGCCGATATATCAGCCCGAACCTCGCTGAGAAGCTCGCTGCAAAGTCAGTCGGCAGTGAATCCCAGCAAATAAAATCCTTTGATGGGCTCTCTAACCGCGAGATCACGGTATTTACGCAAATTGCTAGAGGAGTTACATTGGTAGAGATTGCCAAGATGATAAACATAAATGCCACTACCATCACGACATACCGTGCCCGTATCTTAACTAAGCTCGGCCTAAAGAATAATTCGGATATAACCCGCTACGCAATCGAGAATAAGCTTCTATAAAATTATCAATCATTAGTCTCCTACAACATCGTCTGGCTTGTTTGCTTGCAAGAAGTTACAGTCTTCAGCGACCAGTGCCTCCTCAGGTAAGGGATAGTGTCGGAAAAGCGCTCGCCTGTGCCCAATCCAAAACGCAAGACCTTGGAGCGTAGCTTCCATCCAGGAAAGATTCGATGGCGTCATGCGGTTACGAGCGTAGGGGTCAATACCCTTGAAAGAGAGAATCCAGCGCATCCACTAAAAGAGATAAATCACCCATTATTCTCCACACAAAGATCCTACGCTATTAGCATGGAATTTGACTTCTTAATCGTATACTAACTCGTTGCTGGAATTCACCCGATAGGTGCCACCCTCCCTATCTATATTTGTAACCCTACGATGCGATTCGAAACGTACATCAACACCCTCAAAAAAGTTTGTTACTGCAGTCACTCTCCCGTT
>CAITQC010000002.1 GCA_903894425.1 uncultured Actinomycetes bacterium | reverse complement strand
GAGCCCGGTTTCGAACTCCTGCATTTCTGGTAAATACTCTCCTGAACCGACAAGGGCTAAGAGGCCATTGTCATGATTCATGTCTAAAAGTTTACGCCATGGCTTTCTGTAGGTTTTCATCAATTGAGTTGAGGAACTCCTGAGTAGTTTGGTACGGAGCCGTCTTTGAGATCAAGAGTGATAGATCCTTAGTCATCTTGCCCTGCTCAACAGTTTCGATACAAACGCGCTCGAGGGTGTCACAGAAGGCGGCGAGTTCAGAGTTGTTATCGAGCTTTGCACGGTGTGCAAGTCCACGAGTCCACGCAAAGATTGATGCGATTGGATTTGTAGATGTTGCCTTACCCTTTTGATGATCACGGTAGTGACGAGTAACTGTTCCGTGGGCTGCTTCAGATTCAACAATCTTTCCATCTGGTGTCATCAATACTGATGTCATCAAACCAAGTGAGCCATACCCTTGCGCAACTGTGTCAGATTGAACATCGCCGTCGTAGTTCTTACATGCCCAGACGTAGCCGCCCTCCATGCGCAATGACATTGCAACCATGTCATCGATGAGACGGTGCTCGTACCAGATACCGGCAGCTTCAAATTTTTCTTTGAACTCTGCTTGGTAGATCTCTTCAAAGATATCTTTGAATCGACCGTCGTAAGCCTTCAAGATTGTGTTCTTAGTTGAAAGATAAACCGGGTACTTGCGAAGTAAGCCGTAGTTCAATGACGCATGGGCGAAGTCGCGGATTGATTCATCGACGTTGTACATACCCATTGCTACACCTGATGATTTGAAATCAAAGACGGTGTATTCAGTTGGTGCAGAGCCATCTTCAGGAACAAATGACATCGTCAGTTTTCCGGCGCCCGGAACCTTGAAATCAGTTGCCTTGTACTGGTCACCAAAAGCATGACGGCCGATAACGATTGGCTTAGTCCAGTGAGGTACCAAACGAGGGACGTTGCTAATAATGATTGGTTCGCGGAAAATTACGCCGCCCAAAATGTTGCGGACCGTTCCATTTGGAGACTTCCACATCTTTTTAAGACCAAACTCTTCAACGCGGGCCTCATCAGGAGTGATTGTTGCGCACTTGATACCAACGCCATGCTTTTGGATTGCATGAGCTGAATCAATTGTCACCTGATCATCGGTGGCATCACGGTTTTCCATGCCAAGGTCGTAGTACTCAAGATTTACATCCAAATAAGGAAGGATTAATGAGTCTTTGATGAACTGCCACATGATGCGAGTCATCTCGTCACCATCTAGTTCAACAACGGTTCCTTCTACTTTGATCTTGGCCATGTAGTGCGCTCCTTTAGAGTGTTTGAACGTCTGCTTGTTTTGCACGAACTGCTTCAGCTGCAGCCTTAAGAGCTTCAACTTCAGAATCAGTTAACTTGCTTTCAACAACTTTGTTGATTCCATTGCGGCCGATTTCGGCTTCGACACCGAGATACACACCTGAAATTCCATATTCGCCATCTACCCATGCGCACACAGGCATTACTGCACCTGAATCTTCGATAACTGCTTTAGCCATGCGTGCAGCTGCAGCAGATGGTGCGTAATAAGCAGAGCCGGTCTTAAGTAGTGCAACGACTTCAGCGCCACCATTGCGTGTGCGGTCTACAAGCTCATCGATTTCTGCTTGCGATAAAAGATCACTTAAAGGCTTGCCATCTACAGTGCAGCGACTTGGAACTGGAACCATGGTGTCGCCATGTGAACCAAGTGTCAGCGTCTTCACTGATGCGGTCTTTACTCCTAGCTTTTCAGCAACAAAATTAGTAAAGCGCGCTGTATCGAGCATTCCTGCCTGACCCATTACGCGATTCTTTGGAAAATTCGTTGCAATCTGTGCAAGTGCGGTCATTTCATCTAGTGGATTTGAAACCACGATGATGACTGCGTTAGGAGAATGCTTTGCAATGTTTTCGGCAACGCCGCGGACGATTCCAGCATTAACACCGATGAGATCCATGCGGCTCATACCTGGTTTACGTGGCAGGCCTGCAGTAATTACGACTACATCTGAGTTTGCAGTTGCTTCGTAGCCAGCGCCTTCAGGAGTAGTTGTTGCGCCAATAACCTTTGTTTCAAAGCCTTCGATTGAACGAGATTGATTCATATCTAAAGCCAAACCTTCGGGCTTTCCTTCGACGATATCCGTTAATACAACGGTGTCGAAGATGTCATATTGCGCTAAACGAAGCGCTGTTGTTGAACCATAAAAACCTGAACCGACTACTGTGACTTTTCCGCCCATGGCGTACTCCTTATATTCGACCTACTCGGTAATACGCCCAACTCTACCGTCCACGAGGAAGTGCAATTGCCAGAGCAAAGAGGGCTATCGCTATTAAGAGCGGGAAATAAAAGTCGAATTTACGTTGGTGCCGGGCCTTTATTGCGATTCCTGCCGTACCTACGGCGAGGAAAAGTGACCCACCTCGCACAATTCCAAAAATCCCTAAAGTGATTCCGATAAGGATTACAACATTGCTGGCAATTGTTAAGGGGCGGTCATTTATCCGCATGCATCAACAACATTCTTAACCAACATCGCACGAGTCATTGGGCCAACGCCACCGGGCATTGGTGCAACCCATGAAGCAACTTCCATTACTGATGGATCAACATCTCCAAGTAATCCTTTATCAGTACGTGAAATTCCAACATCAATTACAACAGCACCTGGCTTAATCATGTCGGCCTTTAGGAAATGTGCTTGCCCTATTGCCGCAACAATTATGTCCGCGTTTTTAGTATGTAAAGTTAAATCTTTAGTTCCAGTGTGAGTCAAAGTTACCGTTGCATTTTCTTGCTTTCGAGTTAGTAATAATCCAAGTGGGCGGCCAACTGTTAGGCCACGGCCGATAACAGTAACTTCTGCACCTTTTGTGCTAATTCCGTAATGAGTGAGTAGCTCGACAATGCCGTGTGGTGTACATGGAAGCGGTGCGTCATAGCCAGAGACTAAACGTCCTAAGTTCATTGGGTGCAAACCATCGGCATCTTTCGAAGGATCAATTGCTTCAAGAATACGTTGTGTATTTATTCCTTTTGGCATCGGCAGTTGAACAATGTAGCCAGTGCATTCAGGTGATGCATTTAAATCTTTAATCGCAGCCATAACATCGGCTTCACTTGCATTCTCTGGCAAATCAACTCGAATTGAATTAATGCCAATCTCGTGGCAGTCGCGATGCTTACCGCCAACATAGGAATGTGATCCTGGATCATCGCCAACAAGGACAGTGCCAAGTCCTGGAGTGATCCCACGGGTTTTGAGTTCGGCAACACGAACTGCTAATTCGCCTTTTATTTTTGAAGCTAGTGCTTTGCCATCCAGTATTTGTGCGCTCATGGCGCTCATCCTAATAGCGCTTTAGGCGTGAGAGAAATGGCGCACGCCTGTGAAGAACATCGCAATCCCAGCTTTTTGAGCGGCGGCGATAACTTCTTCATCACGAACACTGCCACCTGGTTGCACTATTGCAACCACTCCGGCATCAATCAAAATTTGGAGTCCATCGGCAAATGGGAAAAATGCATCACTGGCAGCAACCGATCCCTTAACTCTTTCGCCAGCACGATCTACGGCTAATTTTGCTGAATCAACTCGATTGACCTGGCCCATTCCTATTCCAACTGAGGCAGTATTTTTTGCTAATAAAATCGCGTTGCTCTTTACGCTTCTAACACTGCGCCAGGCAAACTCTAAATCCTTCATGGCTTGCTCATCTACTGGTTGGCCGCTGACTTGTTTCCAATTACTTGGCGAATCACCTAGTGCATCAACAAGGTCGCTTTGTTGCAACAAGATTCCACCTGAAACTGGACGAAGTTCGAAGGGTGAAATTGTTGTTACATCGCATTTTAAAATTCGTATTGAAGGCTTTTTCATGAGCAGCTCTAATGCATCTTGATCGAAATCTGGTGCAATAAGAACTTCGGTAAAGATTTCAGATAGCGGTGTAGCCATTGCCAAATCAACTTTTCGGTTAGCTGCTACCACTCCCCCAAATGCAGATACAGGATCGCATTCATGTGCGTGCTGGTAGGCCACGGCCACTCCAAGAGCGCAAACCGCGATTCCACATGGATTGGCATGTTTCATAATTGCCACTGCTGGGTCGCGATGATCTAGGACTGCACGCCAAGCTGATTCGGCATCGGTGTAGTTGTTAAACGACATCTCTTTGCCGTGCAGCTGTACTGCATTAACAATTCCAACTGGCCCACCTGAATAGATAGCAGCGCTTTGGTGTGGATTTTCGCCGTACCTTAAAGTTTTGTCGCGATGCCAAATACGACCAAACCATTCGGGAAGTTCATCGTTTTGACCGAGCCAATTAGCAATTGTTAAATCATATTCAGCCGTTGTTCTAAATACTTCAAGGGCTAATTGGCGTCGTTCTGCCTGGCTAAAGCCGCCTTCATTAATCGCTTGCAAAAGTTGGTCATACTGCGATGTCTGGCAAATTACCGCTACAGAACCATGGTTTTTTGCCGCTCCTCGAAGCATCGATGGACCACCGATATCGATCTGCTCGATGCACTCAGCAAAATCAGCCCCCGATGCAATTGTTGCGGCAAATGGATAGAGATTGATAATTACTAAATCAAAGGGCTCTATATCTAACTCTCTAATTGCAGCTAAGTGTTCTGGATTATTTTGATCTGCCAAGATTCCAGAGTGGACTCGGGGATGTAGCGTCTTAACGCGACCACCCATAATTTCGGGAAATCCGGTGTACTGGCTTACTTGCGTAACCGCGATTCCAGCACCTTGTAATGTTTTTGCAGTCGAACCTGTCGAAAGAATTTCGACTCCAGCGCCGTGCAACGCAGCTCCGATTTCAAGAAGTCGATCTTTGTCGTAAACACTTACAAGAGCTCTACGTATAGGTTTGCGTTCAGACATGGCGCTCCAAGGTTGGAAGAATCAGGGCGATGGTCGCAACGATGAGACCGCGTTCAACTTTTTTAATTCTCTCATGAAGTGTGGCTTCGTCATCATTTGGCAGCACTGGGACTTCCATCTGAGTAATGATTGGTCCTGTATCAACACCGTCATCGACCCAGTGCACAGTTGTACCCGTTACGCTTACACCAGCGGCTAGCGCATCACGCACCGCATGTGCGCCAGGAAACTCTGGCAATAACGCCGGGTGACTATTAATTGTTGGAAAACGATTAACAAAATCGGCGGGCAAAATTCGCATGAACCCTGCGCTGACAACGAGATCTGTTTTATATCCGGCAACTACATCGATGATCTGCGAATTCCAACTGGAGCGAGAATCACCTACTGCGATTACTTGAGTAGGAATCCCCATTGTCTTTGCACGATCTAAAACAGCGGCTCCTGCAACATCACTAATGAGGGCAACAACTTCGATATCAAGCTCCTTGGCATCGAATATAGCTTGCGCGAGCGTTCCAGATCCTGAAGCAAGAATAACTACACGATGCGCCATTAGCGCTTCCAAAGACGGGGTACATAGAGTGCTAAAACAGCACCCAGAAGTAGCTCGGCAGCAATGGAAAGTGGGAATTTCCAAATAGAAACTCCGAGCGTCGACATGGATTGCGTTATTAAAGCTCCACTACCTGCAAATGCAATAGCAGTGCTAATCACTGCTGCAACCAACAAACTTTGAACCAAAATCCTTGTGCTTAGTGCCATGGTCCAACTAGCTAAAAGCGCACCTGTAAAAATTACAGCGGCGATTCCGACAAGAGAAACTAAGGATTCTCCAGTAGGTAACGCACCAAGTAAAGGAAAAGCTGGAATCGAATTTAGATTAAAACTCCAAGGAGCAACAATTGTTCCAGTTCCAACGGCAAATCCTGCACCTGAAAAATAGCCAAGGGTTGCAACAACGGCATTTGGGATATAGAGAATATTGAGCAGCAGGAGCAAGAGGCCACCTAAGATTCCTGGCTCTAGAACTGTGGTGAGAGTTTTGACCATGTGTAAATGAGTGAAGATTGAAACTCCAAGAATGATTGATGAAATTCCTAGTAACAGAGCAATTACACGCGAACCATATAAGGCCGCTTGGCCAAAGGTTAATCGCCGACCAACAGTTGCGGCGGTAACGAGGACTAGTGGAAGTATAAATATTGGCGCCATATACCAAAGAGGTTTGATGGTTGTTGTAGAAGAAAAGTAAGAAAGCAACATCACCGCAGCGCTGTATTGCAGGGCAAATAAGCCTCGTGCTAATGGCATCAATGAAGTGTCATGATCAAGTCGATCAAGAGTACGAATTAGTCCGGCACGAATAGCAAGAATAGGAAATACAATCGCGCCCATAGGCAGATAAGAAAGATGGCCCGCAAGATTTGCCGGTGGGAGTAAAAGATCAAAGGGAACTTGATGTGCGCCCAACCAAATCCATAACGCTGCACGTAGTGGATCTCCTGTATTTCCAGTTGCACTTCCAGCTGTTGCCCATGCAAGTAGAGCTATAAAAGAAGTGGGTAGTAAAACGTAAGCAATGCTGCGCACGACTTGGACCAAAGTAGTTCCAAGTACGCGGCCGAACATTGTTTTAGCGGCCTAAGATTGCACGTAACAAGCGTGCAGTTTCACTTGGTGTTTGGCCAACTTGTACACCAGCAGCTTCGAGCGCATCTTTCTTGCCCTGAGCAGTTCCTGATGAACCAGAGACGATAGCGCCAGCATGACCCATAGTTTTTCCTTCTGGGGCAGTAAAGCCAGCAACGTATCCAACAACTGGCTTAGTCACGTACTCGGCGATAAATGCAGCAGCGCGCTCTTCTGCATCGCCACCGATCTCACCAATCATGACGATTGCAGTTGTATCGGGATCATCTTGGAATGCTCGCAAGCAATCGATATGTGTAGTTCCAATAACTGGGTCTCCACCGATACCTACTGCGGTACTAAAACCAATGTCACGAAGTTCGTACATCATTTGATATGTAAGAGTTCCAGATTTTGACACTAAACCAATTGGTCCAGGACCTGTGATATCTGAAGGAATGATTCCGATATTTGATTTACCGGGGCTTATAAGTCCTGGGCAGTTTGGTCCAACGATACGAGTTGTCCCCTTAGTTAATGAATATGCGTAGAAACTAGCAGAGTCATGAACTGGGATTCCCTCAGTAATAACTACAACTAATGGCATCGCTGCATCGATCGCATCGATAACAGCAGACTTTGCAAACTTAGGCGGCACAAAGACAACAGATGCATTTGCACCAGTTGTACTCATTGCTTCGGCAACAGTGTTAAAAACTGGAAGTTGGTGACCGTCAATATCAACGACCTGTCCGCCTTTACCCGGCGTAACTCCACCAACAATCTTTGTTCCTGATGCCAACATACGACGAGTGTGCTTGGTGCCTTCAGTTCCAGTCATGCCCTGAACAATTACCTTGGTATTTTCATTTAAAAAGATAGACATTTACTTAGCCGCCAATTCTGCAGCACGATTAGCTGCTCCATCCATTGTGTCCAGCTGCTGCACCAATGGGTGTGCGGCTTTATCTAATATCGCTCGACCTTCAACGACGTTGTTTCCATCAAGACGTACAACGATTGGCTTTGTGGCCTTTGGGCCAAGTAATTCAAGTGCTTGGACGATTCCAGTAGCTACGGCATCACATGCAGTTATTCCACCAAATACATTTACAAAGACGCTCTTCACATCTTTGTCGCCAAGAATAATTGATAGTCCGTCGGCCATAATTTGAGCAGATGCACCACCACCAATATCAAGGAAGTTTGCTGGGCGAACCCCACCATGTTTTTCGCCAGCGTAAGCAACTACATCGAGTGTGCTCATAACAAGGCCGGCGCCATTTCCAATGATTCCAACTTCACCATCAAGCTTGACGTAGTTAAGGCCTTTTTCTTTTGCCGCGGCTTCAAGTGGGTTTTCAGCTGCTTGATCAATTAGCCCTTGATGATCTGGCTGACGAAAATCAGCGTTGTCATCAAGAGTCACTTTGCCATCAAGTGCAATTACTTTGCCATCCTTGGTCTTAACCAAAGGGTTGACTTCAACTAAAGTTGCATCTTCAGATTGGAAAACTTCCCACAACTTAACAAGTACGTGAGCAACTTGATCGGCAACATCTGCCGGGAAATTAGCTGCGGTAATAATCTCAGTCGCCTTAGCTAGGTTGATTCCATCAACTGCAGAAACTGGAACCTTTGCTAGTTTTTCTGGCGCGGTGTGTGCAACTTCTTCAATATCCATTCCGCCTGATACTGATGCCATAACTAAAAATGTGCGATTTGATCGATCAAGAAGAATCGCTAAGTAGTACTCGGATTCAATAGGAGCTGCCGCTGCAATCATTACAGTGTGGACAACGTGGCCCTTGATATCCATTCCAAGAATTGCGCCAGCCTTTTCGCGCGCATCAGCTGGATCTTCGGCTAGCTTTACGCCGCCGGCTTTTCCACGCCCACCAACTTTTACTTGAGCCTTTACAACTACTTTGCCACCAATCTTTGTTGCTGCCGCTTCTGCTTCATCGGCAGTAGTGGCGATCGCTGCAGCTAAAACAGGTACGCCATGCTTTTCAAAGATATCGCGAGCTTGGTACTCAAATAGATCCACTGGTGCTCCACATCGTAATTAGGGCTTAATCCTAGAGCTTCTCAACGGGTGCATAGCGCAGCAGTAATCGCTTCTCGCCATATTGGCCGAAGTTAATTGTCGCTTCAGCCTTTTCGGCCGCACCTGCTACAGCCACAACCGTGCCTAAACCAAATGTGTCATGTGACACACGATCTCCGACTGCAAGTTCCATCGTAGAAATCTTCTTGCCTGTGGCACGTGGTGCAGGCGCAGTGGCAACACGTGATTTTCGAACTAGAGAAGGTGGGAGCGATGCCGATCCTTGATTGCGCCACTCAATAACATCTTCTGGGATCTCATCAAGAAAACGAGATGGTGGATTGTAATTTGGTGCACCCCATGTTGATCGATATTCCGCCCGTGAAATATAGAGACGCTGACGTGCGCGAGTTAAACCAACGTAGGCAAGGCGTCGCTCTTCTTCAATCTCATCTTTTTCGCCAAGGGTTCGTGAATGCGGAAAAATTCCATCTTCCATACCTGTTAAAAAGACAGTTGGAAACTCAAGACCCTTTGCAGTATGAAGTGTCATCATTGTGACAACCCCACCATGATCTTCGCCCTCAGGAATCTCATCGGCGTCGGCAACGAGTGAGACTTTTTCTAAAAAGCCCGCCAATGAAATCTCTTCATCTTCGCCAAGCTCTTCAAATGGACGCTCTTCGTACTCCATTGAAACCGCAACTAGTTCTTTAAGGTTTTCGACGCGGACTTCATCCTGTGGATCGACGCTATCGGCCAACTCTTTTAATAAACCAGATTGTTCGAGCGCTGCTTCGACAATTACCGATGGGCGAGTTTTGGCTTCTACTAAAACATTGAGAGCACTAATCATTGATGTGAATTCATTAATCGATTGCGCTGCGCGTGAAGGCAATCCTGGAGCTTGTGAACAACGAAGCAGCCCCTGCCAAAAAGAGATTGAGTTGTCTCTGGCAAATGCATCGACATAATCAAGTGAGGTGTCACCGATTCCGCGCTTTGGAACATTGATGATACGGCGAAGGGAAATCTCATCTTCAAGATTTGCAAGCACACGTAGATAGGCCAGCAAATCTTTAACTTCGCGCCGCTCGTAGAAGCGCAGGCCACCAACGACTTTATATGGAAGTGCATCACGCATGAATACTTCTTCAAATACACGTGACTGGGCATTGGTTCGATAGAAGATCGCAGTATCGCCCGGTTGTGATTTTGATTCACGTTGTAGTTGCCGAATCTCATCGGCGATAAATCGTGCTTCATCATGTTCGCTCTCGGCAACATAACCAACCAGCGGTGCACCTGATCCAGCATCAGACCAGAGGTTCTTCTCTTTACGGCTCTCGTTGCGTGTAATAACAGCATTAGCGGCGTTAAGGATATTTTGAGTTGACCGATAGTTTTGTTCGAGCAAAACAGTGGTTGCCTTTGGGTAATCAAGTTCGAACTGCAAGATATTTCGAATAGTCGCACCTCGAAATCCATAAATACTTTGGTCGGCATCGCCTACTACGCATAGTTCGGCCGACGGCATGCCTTCAATCTCGGTACCAACAAGTTCTTTCACAAGAATATATTGCGCATGATTTGTATCTTGATATTCATCTACTAGCACATGGCGAAAGCGCGATCTAAAACGGGCTTTTGCTTCTGGGAATCGCTGCAGAACTTCAACGGTCTTTAAAATCAGATCATCAAAATCCATCGCATTGGCTCGCTGCAAACGTTGTTGATATACGGCATATACATCGGCCACAACTTGTTCAAATTGATTGCTTGCCGCATTGACATAGTCTTGAGGTCCAAGCAGTTCATTCTTTGCATTAGAAATCATTGATTGAAACTGTCGCGCTGGATATCGCTTAGAATCTAAGTTGAGTTCTTTAGAGACAATGGTTATCAATCGCAATGAGTCAGCCGAGTCATAGATAGAAAATGAGTTGCTATAACCAAGACGAGAGGCTTCTTGGCGCAGGATTCGCACACATGCTGAGTGAAAAGTTGATACCCACATCGACTTTGCGATCGGTCCAACTAATTCAGCCACGCGCTCCTTCATTTCACCAGCTGCTTTATTAGTAAAAGTAATTGCAAGGATTTGATATGGAGCAACATTGCGTCGTGACATTAAATAGGCGATTCGACGCGTCAAAACACGGGTTTTGCCTGAGCCAGCCCCAGCAACTACTAGCAATGGACCACCGGCGTGAGTTACTGCCTCTGCTTGCTGGGGGTTGAGTCCGGCTAGCAGCGGATCAGTACTCGTCATAGTGGTGAGTCTATTAGGCTTGGCGACATGGAACCCATTGCCGATAGCGAGATCAAGCGCGTCTTGGTCATTAGTGCCCACCCCGATGATTCCGATTTCGGAGCCTCGGGAACAATCGCCCAATGGGTAAAGCAGGGCATTGAAGTTGCCTATGTGTTTTGCACTAACGGTGACCAAGGTGGCGAAGAGTCAGGCTTTACGAAAGAAGAGATGCCAGCGGTTCGCCAACGTGAACAACGTGCAGCCGGTGCAGCAATTGGCGTAACTGATATTACTTTTCTTAACTATGTAGATGGACATCTTGAAGCAACTTTAGGGCTTCGAAAAGATTTAGTACGTCAAATTCGTAAATCCCAACCAGATCGAATGGTCTGCCAAAGCCCTGAACGTAACTGGGATCGAATCGGTGCAAGCCATCCAGATCATTTAGCCGCAGGTGAAGCATCCATTCAAGCTGTTTATCCGGATGCTCGTAATCCATTTGCATTCACAGATTTAATGGAGCAAGAAGGTCTGCAACCTTGGCGCGTGAAAGAAGTATGGTTAAGTGCATTTTCACATCCAGATCACTTCGTAGATATCACCGATACTTTCGATTTGAAGATGAAGGCTCTACATGCCCATGTTTCTCAGACAGCGCACAACAAGGATCTTGAAAAAATGGTTCGCGAATGGGGTCAGCGAAACGCTGGCATTGGAGGTTTGCCTGAGGGTCGAATCGCCGAAGCTTTTAAAATAGTTAATACAAATTAATTATTTAACGCTAATTTTTCTAATTTCGACGGGTTGAATTGGGTAACCGTCGTTGGCGTAATAAGGCTTGTTGTCTGTGCTATTAATCTTGTAGGCACCAACTACGCCTAACTCATTGAGAAAATCAAGGCCCTTTGTAATCTTGCCCCAGATTGTGTAATCAGCTGGCAGTTGTGTGTCCTTATAAACTAAGAAGAATTGACTGCCATTCGTGCCTTTTCCGGCGTTGGCCATAGCAACTGTGCCTGCTGGATAGTTATTGGCTTTATTTGCTGGCAGATTCTCTTCTTTATAACCCTTCCACCCAGTTGGGTTTCCAGATCCAGAGGCAGTTGGATCACCGCACTGTAAAACAAATAAACCTTCATTTGTAAGTCTGTGACAGTAGGTTAAATCAAAATACTTGGCTTTTGCTAGTGCTGATAATTTTGTAATTGTAAGTGGCGCCTTAGAAGTAAGCATTGAAATAACAATAGGACCGCAATTAGTTTCGATCGTCATAGTTTTTGGAAGCGGTTTTGCCACTTTCATCGGCTCTTTTACAGTTGCCGGCGTGTGTGCTTTAGCAGTTGGAACCTTGCAGCCAGCAACGACCGTCGGTTTATCCGCAGCATGGACAGGTGCAACTACAAAAAGAGTTAAAAGAGCAATCGATGCAACTATAGATATCTTCTTCACGCTTATTCCCATTCTATTGTTCCTGGCGGTTTACTTGTTATATCTAAAACGACACGATTTACTTCACGGACTTCATTAGTAATACGTGTTGAAATCTTTTCGAGAACTTCATAGGGAACGCGCGACCAATCTGCTGTCATTGCATCTTCGCTAGAAACAGGACGCAAAACAATTGGATGACCATATGTGCGGCCATCACCCTGTACGCCAACACTTCGAACATCGGCTAGTAAGACAACTGGACACTGCCAAATATCGCGATCAAGTCCGGCTGCCTTTAACTCAAAACGGGCAATAGCATCGGCTTCGCGTAATAAATCAAGGCGCTCTTGAGTTACTTCACCAATAATTCGAATTCCAAGACCGGGGCCAGGAAATGGTTGGCGCCAAACTATTTCCCCAGGCAGACCGAGTTCTAAACCAACCTGGCGAACTTCATCTTTAAAGAGTGTGCGTAATGGTTCGATTAATGTGAACTTTAAATCATCTGGCAATCCACCCACGTTGTGGTGTGACTTGATATTTGCTGTCCCGGTGCCGCCGCCTGACTCGACGACATCTGGATACAAGGTGCCCTGCACTAGGAACTCGACGTCTCCCCCGGCGGCGATATCGCGTGCAGCGGATTCAAAAGATCTAATAAATTCGCGTCCAATAATCTTTCGCTTTTCCTCAGGATCGGTTACACCTTTGAGAGCATCCAAGAACTGTTTCTTGGCATCAATAACAACTAACTTCACACCAGTGGAGGCGACAAAATCTTGCTCAACTTGTTCAGCCTCGCCTTTGCGCAACAAGCCATGATCAACAAACACGCAGGTTAATTGATTGCCAACAGCCTTTTGAATTATTGCCGCAGCTACCGCTGAATCAACGCCGCCAGATAGGCCGCAGATAACGCGCTTGCTGCCTATTATTTCTTTGGCTTTTATAATTTCGACAGAAGCGATATTTCCAGTTGTCCATGTTGCATCACATTTAGCAATATTGACTAACCAGTTACGTAAGATTTCTTGTCCATATTCACTATGCAGAACTTCTGGGTGAAACTGGACTCCAGCTAACTGGCCTGACGCATCTTCAAAAGCTGCGATTGGAGTATCGGAAGTTACTGCACAGAGATTGAAACCTGCTGGGGCTTGAGTAACAGCATCACCGTGTGACATCCATACTTTTTGCTGCGCAGGTAAATTAGAGAAAATCTTGGATTGACTCTGCACAGTTACATCGGTGCGGCCGAACTCTGATTTACCCGTTTGGCTAACAACGCCACCGAGCGCTGCGGCCATAACTTGAAATCCATAACAGATTCCAAAGACAGGAATTCCGAGAGTAAGAATCGCGCCATCAAAAGCGGGAGCGTGATCTGCATAAACACTTGAAGGGCCACCCGACAAAATAATCGCTGATGGATTCTTTGCTCTTACTTGGGCAGCGGTGATATTTGACGGGACGATTTCACTAAAGACATTTGCTTCGCGAACGCGTCGTGCAATCAACTGGGCATACTGCGCCCCAAAGTCGACTACAAGTACGCCGCGATCATTAGGCACGATGAATAAGAACCTCTACGCGCTGGAATTCCTTCACATCTGAGTAGCCACATGTAGCCATCGCACGACGTAGCGCTCCAAATAGATTCATCGAACCATCGGAGGTATGTGATGGGCCAAGCAAAATCTCTTCTAGCGTTCCCACTGTTCCAACTGCAACACGTTCACCACGTGGTAAAACTTGGTGATGCGCTTCAGATCCCCAGTGCCATCCAAGTCCTGGTGCCTGTGTTGCCTTTGCAAGTGGTGAACCCATCATTACTGCATCGGCGCCGCATGCAATTGCTTTAGCAATGTCACCACTGCGGCCAACAGCGCCATCGGCAATAACGTGAACATAACGTCCACCAGATTCATCAAGATATTCACGGCGAGCTGATGCAACCTCAGCGACAGCAGATGCCATTGGAACTTCAATGCCTAAAACCTTGCGCGTTGTATGAGTCGCACCACCACCGAAACCAACAAGAACTCCGGCAGCACCTGCGCGCATTAAATGAAGTGCAGCAGTTGCTGTAGCAACTCCACCGACAATGACAGGAACGTCGAGTTCGTAGATAAATTTCTTGAGGTTTAGCGCTTCATCTTCAGGAGCTACATGTTCAGCGCTTACCGTTGTTCCGCGAATAACAAAAATATCTACACCTGCATCGATCACAGCTTTATGCAGTTCGGCTGTACGAGCTGGTGAAAGTGATGCCGCAACAGTTACCCCTGCATCGCGAATCTGCGCAATACGGGCCTTAATTAGATCGGGCTTAATCGGCTCGCTATAAATCTCTTGCATGCGCTTAGTTGCATGTTTATCTGGCATCGAAGCGATCTCACCGAGTGGAATTCGTGGATCTTCATAACGCGTCCATAGGCCTTCAAGGTTGAGAACACCTAGTCCACCAAGTCGACCGATTTCGATCGCAGTTTCTGGCGATACAACTGAGTCCATAGGAGCTGCCATCATCGGTAAATCAAATTTATATGCATCGATCTGCCAAGCCGTAGATACGTTTTCAGGATCGCGTGTACGACGGCTCGGGACGATTGCTATGTCATCAAATGAATAGGCAGAGCGGGCTCGTTTTCCGGGCGCTAGTTCGATCTCGTTCATGAACGGCCTTTCTGCTGATAATTAGGGGCATCGGCCACGTGGGCTACATCGTGCGGATGGCTTTCCTGCAAACCTGCCGAAGTAATTTGAATCAATCGGCCCTCACGACGCAAAGTTTCGATATCTGGGGCTCCTGCGTATCCCATACCTGAGCGAAGTCCACCAACTAGTTGATGTACAACTTCGGCAACTGTGCCGCGGAAAACAACTTTGCCTTCAATTCCTTCGGGCACAAGTTTGTCTTCAGATAAAACATCGTCCTGCATGTAGCGATCTTTCGAATATGACTTCTTGTCACCGCGAGATTGCATTGCACCTAATGAACCCATTCCACGATAAGTCTTGTACTTAACACCATTAATTTCAACGAGTTCGCCCGGTGCTTCTTCGCATCCTGCAAGTAATGAACCAAGCATTACTGCGTGAGCGCCAGCAACTAAAGCTTTAACAATGTCACCTGAATATTGCAATCCGCCATCTGCAATTAGTGGAATGCCCGCTTTATTGCAGGCCTTTGCTGCTTCCATGATTGCGGTGATCTGTGGAACGCCGACACCTGCAACAACACGTGTTGTACAGATTGATCCTGGGCCAACGCCAACTTTTACCGCATCTGCTCCTGCATTAATGAGCGCTTGGGCACCAGCACGGGTGGCGATATTTCCGCCGATAATTTCGGTAGTTGGTGAAAACTTTTTGATCCGTGAAATTGCATCTAGGACTGCGCGGTGATGACCATGCGCAGTATCAACAACAACTACATCAACACCGGCTTCGATTAAAGCTTGTGCACGGGCAAATCCATCATCACCCACACCAACTGCAGCACCTGCAAGTCCTACATTTTTTACTAATTTCACATGGGTTACTTGTTCATCGATTGGCAGGTTGCGGTGGATGATTCCAATGCCACCAGCCTTAGCCATCGCAATTGCCATTGCTGATTCAGTAACCGTATCCATCGCTGAAGAAACTAGCGGAACTGCAATAGTTATATTTCGAGTTAACCGAGTAGCGGTATCTACTTCTGAAGGCACCACGTCAGAAGCATCAGGCAATAAGAGCACATCATCGTAAGTCAGGCCCAGCATTGCGACTTTATCGTTCTCGCTCATGAGCCCTCCGCCTTTGATGTCAGTGAAGGCGCAAGTCTATCGGGGCTTTAGAGCCCTACTGCACGCTCAATTTCAGCGCAGGCCTGCGATAAATCATTGACCACCGCTACGTCCTTACAGATTTCTAGGTCCCAACCTGGTCCACCTAAAACGATGCGTGGCATTGGACGAATTACTGGAATTTCTTTGAAAAACTTAGGGTCTGCATTTTGTGGAAGTTGGGCCCAGAGGAAAACTGCAGGGGGCGCAGATCGCGAAATCATTCCGCAGAGGGCCGACAATGGCGTTCGTGGCCCTAGAAAGTATGTTTCGATCTTTCGCTCAGCCAGGGCTGCAGCCAATGCATGCAAAGCAAGAGAGTGCATCTCTTCACCAACTGATGCCAATAACACTGGGTGGGCATTAACTGGCTTCTTGATATCTTCAATATTTTCACGCAAAATTCGTTTAAGAACTTCTGTTAATAAATGTTCAATCTCAACACCCTGACCAGTTGCTTCCCATTCATTTCCAACTAGAAACAAAAGCGGAACAATTGCTTCAGACCAAGACCGCTCGACACCATTTTCTGCTAAATCTTTGCGCAAAGCCGCTTCTATAAATCTCTTATCTAATGCTTTAGCCGCTTTATGCAATGCTCCAACTAGATCTTCTCTGACAACATAGTCATCAACGATCGTCTCAAGTTTTATTTTTCCTTTATGGTTTTTAGCTTGTACGGCAGCATCACATGGTGAAACACCACTGGTAATTAATCTGCGCATTAAAGTTAAGCGGGCTAAATCCATTGGGCAGTAGCGGCGATGCTCGCCAGCCTCATGCGTTGAGGGGCCAAGGCCATAGCGGCGGTCCCACGTCCGCAATGTGGCAGGAGCCACGCCCAAGCGGCGTGCCACAGCGGCGACCGTTAGGAGCTCTTCATTGATGGCCATCCCCTAATCGTGGCGTGAAGTGGGCAATCACACCACCCGAAACACGCCCTTGAACCACTTTTGGAGCGTTGCCACTTGAACAACTTATGAAGCGGTTGTACTGTATGGCCATGGCTGAAATATCCCGCTTACCCCGCCCCGTTGCCGATGAATGGGAATGGCAATATCAGGGCGCTTGTCGTGATCTACCAACAGAGATGTTTTTTCATCCCGATGGCGAACGCGGACCCCGCCGACGCAACCGTGAAAATACGGCCAAGGCGATTTGCGCATCCTGCCCAGTAATCGCTGCATGCCGTAAGCATGCGCTCTCAGTACAAGAGCCATATGGAATTTGGGGTGGTCTTTCAGAAGATGATCGCTTAGCGATTCTTGGAAAAGATATTAATCCAGATATTTCTCATGCATCATAAAGCTCTACTCTCCTCCAAGAGTGAATGAGAAAAGCCCCGCAGATTTCTCTGCGGGGCTTTTTCATTGCAACTAGTTAGTGGCTGTGTCCGCCTGGGCCATGTGAATGACCTGAACCGGCAGCATCGGCTGCTGCTTGCTCTGCTGGTTTTTCATACACAACTGCTTCAGTTGTAATAAACATTGCAGCGATTGAAGCTGCATTAGCTAACGCTGAACGAGTTACCTTGACTGGATCGATTACGCCATCTTTTGCAAGATCGCCATACACATCAGTTGCAGCATTGAATCCCTCGTTTGGTTTCATTGCGCGGACTTTTGCAACTACTACGTAGCCTTCAAGTCCTGCGTTTTCTGCAATCCAACGAAGTGGTTCATCGCAAGCTTTGCGCACTAAACGAACGCCAACTGCCTTATCGCCAGTGAATCCAAGATCATCTGCAAGGGCATCGGCTGCATGCACTAGTGCTGCGCCTCCGCCGACAACGATTCCTTCTTCAACTGCTGCACGTGTTGCAGAGATTGCATCTTCAAGGCGGTGCTTCTTTTCATTGAGTTCTACCTCAGTGTGTGCACCAACTTTGATAACGCAAACGCCACCAGCGAGCTTTGCAACGCGCTCTTGTAGCTTCTCTTTATCCCATGATGAATCAGAGTTTTCGATCTCTTTGCGAAGTTCGCTGACTCGCGCAGCAACTGCTGCCTTGTCTCCTGCGCCTTCAATGACTGTTGTTGCATCCTTTGAAACTACGATGCGACGTGCGCGACCAAGATCTTCAAGTGTTGCAGCATCTAGCTTCATGCCAACTTCAGCAGAGATTACTTGTCCGCCAGTAAGAGTTGCGATGTCCTGCAACATCGCCTTACGACGATCGCCAAAGCCTGGAGCCTTAACGGCTACTGAAGTAAATACCCCGCGCATACGGTTAACAACGAGAGTTGAAAGCGCTTCACCTTCGATGTCATCGGCGATGATCAATAGTGGCTTTGAAGTTGCAGAGACCTTCTCAAGAATTGGAAGCAAATCTGCGAGCGCAGAGATTTTTCCAGCCGAGATAAGTACATACGCATCCTCAAGGATTGACTCCATACGGTCTTGATCAGTTACGAAATATGGAGAGATGTAGCCCTTATCGAACTGCATTCCTTCAGTGAACTCTAGATCTAGTCCAGTCGTTGATGCTTCTTCAACGGTAATAACGCCATCTTTGCCAACGCGATCCATTGCTTCAGCGATTAAATCACCGATTGCACGATCTTGGGCAGAAATAGTTGCGACATCTGCAATCTGAGCTTTTCCATTAACTGGAGTTGCCTGATTGCGAAGATTTTCAGAGACTGCAGCAACTGCAGCTTCGATGCCTTGCTTAATATCCATTGGCTGTGCGCCAGCTGCAAGGTTACGTAGACCCTCTTTAACCATTGCCTGTGCAAGTACCGTTGCAGTTGTTGTTCCATCGCCAGCGACATCATTTGTCTTTGTGGCAACTTCTTTAACTAACTGAGCACCCATATTTTCGGCAGGATCTGAAAGTTCGATCTCTTTTGCAATTGTTACGCCGTCATTAGTGATGATTGGAGCACCATATGACTTACCAATTACAACGTTACGACCCTTAGGTCCAAGAGTTACTTTGACAGTGTCGGCAAGAATATTGACGCCACGTTCCATTGCTCGACGTGCTTGCTCGTCGAATTGAAGGGATTTTCCCATTTACTTCTCGATTACAGCGAGAATGTCACGAGCAGAAAGAACCAAGAGGTCATCTCCGCCATGCTTGATTTCAGTTCCGCCGTACTTGCTATAAAGAACAACATCGCCAACTTTGACATCCATTGGAACGCGAACACCATCATCAAAGCGACCTGGGCCAACTGCAATTACTGTGCCCTCTTGTGGCTTTTCTTTTGCTGTATCTGGAATAACAAGACCAGATGCTGTTGTTGTTTCAGCCTCGTTGGTCTTGATTACGATGCGATCTTCTAGTGGCTTAATGGCCATGGACTTAACTCCTTCTAGTTGTACTTAGTTGAATTCCTCGTGCAGGCCCGATTAGCAGTGTGGACCCGTGAGTGCTAACGCAAACTCTAGGCGAGCAGAATCCCGCCAGCAAATCGAGGATTTACTTAAAATGTACAATTCATATTCTTTACTGTACATTTTTTCCCATGACGACAATTCCATTAAGTGATGCCCGCCGTGAGCTTGCATCTCTTATAGATCAAGCACAAACAGAGGCAATCACGATTTCACGCCATGGTATTCCTGCAGCAGTGGTCCTTAGCCCCTCTCGCTACGAAGAGCTCCTATCTGTAGCACAGGACATAGAAGACCTTGCCTTAATCCAAGCCTCTCTGGATGATCCTTCCCCTGCCATTCCATGGGAGATGGTTAAAAAAGAGCTTGGCCTTGCGTGAGCCACTTCAAAATCGAAATTAGGGCAGCGGCACTTAAATCTTTAGAGAGATTAGAGAAAAAAGAGAAGCTACGGATTTATGCCGCTATCGAATTATTGGGCGATAACCCACAACCGCCTCTGGCAGTAAAAATCAAGGGCAGTTCCTACTTTCGAGTCCGAGTTGGCGACTATCGAATTCTCTATTCAATAGATTCGGGTCGACTAATAATCCTAATAATCGAGATTGGTCATCGACGAGAAATCTATCGATTGGTGAATTAAAGCTGTATTGAAATCGTTGTTACAGGCAGGCTGGAATCGGCGTCAAAGGCTACTGGGCTGGGAGTTCGATTAGCTGCAGCCATCAGGGCGCCAAGGCTTGCGACCATCGCGCCATTATCGGTACACAGGCCCGGGGCTGGGATTCTTAAGGTGATGCCTGCCTTGTCGCAGCGGGCCTGGGCCACAGCGCGAAGCCGTGAATTTGCAGCTACCCCACCGGCAATAACAAGGGAGTCGATCCCGCTGGATTTGCAGGCAGCCAACGCTTTGAGGAGCAAAACATCAACGATCGATTCTTGAAACGATGCGGCAACATCGGCCCGGACGTAATCTGGAACGCTTTCAAGATATCTCGCAACGGCGGTTTTTAATCCAGAGAAAGAGAAATCATATGGCCGCGTCTGCCAATCATTTGATGTTGTTAGCCCACGCGGAAAATCAATTGCAGTTGCACTCCCCTCTTTAGCCATCGCATCGATTGCTGGACCACCTGGAAAACCTAACTTCATAACCCGCGCAATCTTGTCGAAAGCTTCACCAGCAGCGTCATCGATTGTTTGGCCCAACTTAACAATCGAAGAAGTAATCTCGTTAACTTGCAGCAGCGAAGAATGACCACCACTTACTAGAAGTGCAATCGTTGGTTCTAGTGGGTGATCATGAGTCAGGTAATCAACACTAATGTGGGCAGCTAAATGATTAACGGCATAAATCGGTTTATCTAGACCGATGGCAAGACCAGCAGCTGAACCAACTCCAACTAAAAGTGCACCAACTAAACCTGGACCTGCAGTGACTGCAACTGCATCGATATCTTTTAAAGAAACATTTGCATCCTTTAAAGCTTTTTCAATTGTTGGTTGCATCGCTTCCAAATGTGCTCGGCTGGCAATTTCAGGAACTACTCCACCGAAGCGCGCATGTTCTTCGACGCTAGATGCGATGATATTTGCCAGCAAGGTACGCCCGCGCACAATTCCAACTGCGGTCTCGTCACATGAGGTTTCGATTCCCAAAACTAATGGTTGACTCATGGCAGTTCTCTTCGCATTATCAATGCATCTAGACCAGTACCGAAATAATCTTTACGTACAGAAATCTTTGAATATCCCAAAGATTCATATAGGGCAATTGCTTCAACGTTATCGCTCTTAACTTCACGCATCATGGCACTTGCATGACGGTCTACTGCAAAATCAGTAATGAGTGAGATCAGCTGGCGGGCAATGCCTTTGCCACGATGCTCTGGGATTACACCCACTGTGAGAATATCTGCCTCTACCTCTGGAGCCGGAGCCAATATTCCTGCATAACCAATGATTGATTGGGCCTCATCTAGGGCAACTACAAAGTGACGAGTACGGGGCATCTCGGCAAACTCTTCTTTGTATTGTGCGCCAGACCATGGTGAATATGGAAAGAGCTGCTTATCTAAAGAAACAAAAACCGGGATATCCAAAGCCATCGCATCGCGATAAGTAATCATGGACGATCCGCCGTAGCTACTGCATCTGGTCTGCGCAAGTACATTGGTTCAGTAATGTTTCCAGGCAGTGCAACTAAAGCTTTCATATCTGGAAAAAGATCGGCATGAATTGGTGCACCAGTTACATCGCTTGGAAAATTCACCGCGGCATTGCCGATTCGCAAACCATCTGTATATCTAGCCCAATAAACTTCTTTGCGCCGAGCATCGACGGTAATGATGAAATCAGAACCATTTACTTGTGCAGCAATCGCATCAAGTGAACACACTCCACGCACAGTTATTCCACGTGCTAATGCAAAGCTCTGTGCAAATGCGACTCCAACACGCAACCCCGTAAATGGTCCAGGTCCCATTCCAACTACAACTTCATCAATTTTAAATCCCTTTATACCCTCTTGAACAAGTGCCGGTAGCGCCGGTCCATGTTCAGTTGCCCCGTCACGGTGCCCGCTCCAGAGTATTTTTCCATCATCAATAACTGCAACACAGGTGCGCGAAGTTGATGTATCTATAGCTAAAGTAATTGTCATAGCGAAAAATCAATCCAACGTGGACCGATGGCATTAATTGCAACTTGGCGAATATCGTTACTTCTGTCGATCGTGATCTCTAAGCGCTCTTCATTCAACCTTGCCGATTCTGCGCCGCCCCATTCAATAACTGTGATTGAGTTTTCAAGATCTAAATCAAGATCATCTAAATAAAGGTTAGGGTTTTCTGTATCAATCAAACGATATGCATCAACATGAATCATTGGCAGGGCAGCTTTATGGACACGCGAAATCACGAATGTTGGAGAAGTGATGTCAGTGATTCCAAGGCCCGCACCGATCCCTTGGGCTAAAACGGTTTTACCGGCACCGAGTGGGCCATTCACAAGAATGAAATCCCCAGCCTTTAAATATTTAGAAATGGAGAGGCCGAGATTAAACATCTCATCGGCCGTTGCTACTTCAATGCTCACGGATTAAGAGTAAGGGAGATTATGCCAAACCCTTAAACCAATCGAGTGAATCTGGGTTGGCCAAGGCATCCCGGTTTCGAATCTCTCGGCCATTAATTACATCGGTTACTGCTAACTCAACCAATTTATTGGATTTAGTCCTAGGTAGTTCAGGCGCAGCAAGGATTAAATCTGGCACATGTCGTGGACTAGCTTTTGTCCGCAGTTCAGTTTTAATCTCCTTCTCAAGAGCTTCATTAAATTCAAACCCTTCTCTAATAACCACGAATAAAACCACTCGTGTGTCATTATCCCAATCTTGGGAAACCGCCATAGATTCTTGAATCTGTGGGAATGTTTCGACAACACGATAAATCTCGGCTGTTCCGATTCTTACACCTTTTGAATTTAGCGTTGCATCACTGCGACCGAATAGAGTAAATCCGCCTGTTGAGGATTTTGATGCAAAATCTCCATGCGTCCATACACCCGGAAATCCCTCAAAATAAGCAGCCCTATATTTTTCATTCTTTGAATCTGCCCAAAACCCAAGAGGCTTAGACGGAAATGGGACAGTGCAAACAAGCTCTCCCTTTTCATCAATATCTGCACTGCTCCCTGCAGCATTAAAAACATCGGTGGCCATTCCTAAACAAGGGCCCTGCAGTTCACCTCGATAAACAGGTTGGGTTGGAACACCTGCTAAGAAACATCCACAAATATCAGTTCCACCAGACATCGATGCTAAGTGCACGTCTTTCTTGATGGAGCTATACACATAATCAAAGCTTTCGGGTGACAAAACCGATCCAGTAGATCCAATGACTCTTAGATGAGAGAGATCATGGCTCTTAATTGGTTCTAAGCCCTCTTTATGTGCTGAATCGATGAACTTGGCAGAGACTCCAAAGAAATCTAGTTTTTCATTTTCGGCGATATCAAAAAGCCTTGTTGGGGTTGGGTTCATCGGCGCGCCATCAAAGAGATAAATCGTTGCACCTCGGCCTAATGCCATGATCAACCAGTTCCACATCATCCAGCCACAAGTAGTGAAGAAGAAAACCTTCTGGGCTATTCCAATATCAAATTGATAAAGCTGTTCGGCAACGGCTTTGAGCATTACTCCAGCACCACTGTGAACAATACATTTGGGCTTTCCCGTAGTTCCTGATGAAAACAAAACAAAGCCAGGGTGATTAAATGGTAGGCGGGTGAAATCTAAAGCTGCGCCTTCAAATGGTGCTATCCAACTCTGGAAATCCTTAATCTGAATCGTCTTTATGAGCGAAGGCAACAACGATTGAATCTCAACTGACTTAGATGTGCAGTCAAAGGTTTTGCCGTTGTATTGATAAGAATCTGCGGCAAGCAGAAGCTTTGGTTCAATCTGTCCGAAGCGATCTTCAACGGCATGTGGTGCAAAATCTGGAGAGGCAGTTGAAACTATTGCACCGATACTTAGAGCACCTAATGCATAAAAGATTGTCTCTGCAACATTTGGGGTCCAAGCTGCAACACGATCTCCTGCAACAATACCTTCGGCTCGCATCGCTGCAGTCGTTGCGGCAACTCTATTTCTTAGTTCCAACCATGTAATTTCTCTCCTGGAGCCATCTTCGGCAATAGTGACAATTGCGATTTGCGTATCTGCACCTTTTGCTAAGAGATTTTCTGCGACGTTAATTTTTGCATTGATAAAGAACTGCGCTGAGATGAAATCGCTTCCTGATGAATAGAAGTTTGAGCCTTTCTCGCCAACTATCTCGCAGTCATCCCACGCTTCGGACCAAAATTCACCCGGGTTCTTTATCGACCAAGAATGTAAGTGTGCATAATCTTGAACTCCAACTTTGTGCTGCAGTTTTTCAATTGCGCTTATGCCAGATAAATGTGGCTGCCAAAGTTGAGAACTCATGATTGTTTATGAGACAAAGCCTTCAAACGAAGTCGGTAGTAGGCACCCGACAATCCGCCTGGAGAAAACATGACTATGAGTATAAAAATTAGTCCAAGAAGCAAGGCAGGTTCAGCGATTGGACCACCTATCCAATGAGGAATCTTCGTAAAGGACTCCTGCTGCGTTAGATCCTGCATACGTGTTGAAGCAAAGGAGTAAAAGATTCCGCCCAGAACCGCTCCCCAACGAGTAACTGCGCCACCTATAACCACCATGAGCAATAACGAGATTGTTACCCCTGAATCAGCAAATCGAGGCGCAGCACTTCCTGCTGCTATCAACATGACAAAGCCTAAAAGCGCTGCCAATGCAGCGCTGATTACAAAGGATAATAATTTGAAATGCTGGGTGTTTAGACCTAAAACTTGAACTCTTTGTTCGTTATCGCGAAGGGCTGCAAATACACGGCCTGCAGAACTTTCGGTGACCCACCAAATAACTGCATAAGTAAAAATCAAAGCCGCTAAAGCGGTCCAGTAAATGTACTTTGTATTTACTACCCCAATCCAAATCTGCGGAATATGTGTTGCATCTAATGCAATTCCATTTTCACCGCCCGTAAGATTGAAGAAGTTACGGTTGATAATCACGTGACCAGCTTCGCCAAAGGCAAGGGTCACCATTGCAAAGGTGATTCCACTTGTCTTTAGTGATGCGGCACCGACCAAGAAGGCCAGCACAGAACTAACGGCCATTGCTATAAGCGCCGCTAACCACCATGGAACAACTTGGTGATTTATTAAAATACAGGAAACATAGACACCTGTTGCAAAGTACAGAGCGTGGCCAAAGGAAAGAAGGCCAGTAAATCCAAAGAGCAGATCGTAAGTAAGTGCTAATCCACCCCAAAGAAATGCAACAGCCATAGTCTGCTGTAGCCCTGGTTTGCCCAATGGGTTTCCGGCAAACAACGGTGCAATTGCAAGAACAAATAGAAGTAGTGCAAGAAGTGGCCGAGAGTATTTCCAGCGCAACATTATGCTCTCACCTTTCCTAGTAAGCCTTGCGGTCTAATCAGTAATACACCTGCAAGCAAGATGACGACTACGAAGTCACCGAGCCCAGTTACGTAGTAATTGGCGAATTGGCGAATTACACCAATTAACATCGCGGCCAAGAAACTTCCAGGCACTGAACCCATGCCACCAATAACTACAACGATGAAACCATAAATCAAATAAGAACCGGCAATAAGTGGTGAAACTCCATTTGAATAAACTGAAACAAGGACTCCACCGACACCTGCGGCAAAGCCACCAAGGAAAAACACTGTACTGAAAGCCCGCTTAACGTTGATTCCAAGGGCATTAACCATATTGCGATTCTCAACCCCGGCGCGAATAATCAAACCGATACGCGTGAACTTGAGTAGTGCCCAGTTGCCAATTAAGAGAAGCAGTGCAGTTGCAATATAGACAACACGATCTGCCGGAATCTTTGCACCGCCAACATCAATGGCCGTTAAGAACCAGAGCGGTGTTGGGAACATTCGCAAATCATTGCCAAACCATCCACCCAGAAGTGCGCCAACGACAAGTGAAACCCCAACGGTTACTAGAGCTTGATCAATATGACGTTCATAGAGGCGAGTAATTAGCAGTTGCTCAATGATAAGCGCGAATAATCCAGCAGCTAAGCCGCCAACAATCATCGCAAGAACAAACTCTGGCATCGAAGTTTCGAGACCCATTTTGCTAGCAATCCAAAATCCTGCAAACGCACCGACGGTCAAGAAACTTCCGTGGGCGAAGTTAAGCACTCCCATTAATCCGTAAATAAGTGAGAGCCCTGATGCAATGAGAAAATAGAGAGCACCAAGGCCAATACCTGTAATGCCAATTAAGATGAATGTGTCCATTTACTTGTGCCCCCCGCTTACGCCGAGCATTTGATGGACCCATGCATCGTTCATAAGATTCTCTGGCCCACCTTGAAAAATGACTCGCCCCTGATCCATCACAATCACATGCTCGGCAACGCGCCTTACCAGCGCAAGGTTCTGTTCGACTAAAAGCATTGTTGTCTCATGAGCAACACGGGCCAATACATCAGCCACCTCAGTTACTAATTTTGGCGCTAAACCTTTAGTTGGCTCATCAACTAGTAAAATCTCATTTTTATTTAATAGTGCTCGTGCAATGGCGACCATCTGCTGCTGACCGCCTGATAGTGAGCCTGCTAGCTGTTGTGCACGAGTATCAAGTTCAGGAAAGAGTTCGTATACAGATTTATAGGCTTGGTCATGACTCTTACCTCGCGCGGCTAAGGAGAGATTCTCTTTTACTGTCAGCGATGAAAAGATTTCACGATCTTCGGGAACAAAGGCAACCCCCGCCTGCACGATCTTATAAGTGGGCATTCCCAGAATTTCATTACCATTGAGTGAAACCGAGCCAGTGCCAGGATAGAAGCCCATAATTGAGCGCAATGTTGTGGATTTACCGACACCGTTTCGTCCCAAGAGTGCAGTGACTTTATTGGTTGGAACTTCAAATGTCACACCATGCAAGATATGTGATTCATTAATCTTTACATGAAGATCTTTGACCGAAAGCGTACTCATAGCGCTTCTCCGATGTAAGCAGATTGAACTATAGGGTTATTAATAACATTTGTGGGTGTATCGCATACTAATAGTTCGCCATAGTTGAGTACCGCAATCCGATCGGCAAGACCCAAAATAACTTCCATGTGATGCTCAACAATCAAGACGGTCTTATTGTGTTCGGTCTTAAGTGAGCGAATGATTTCTACCAACTCTGGAACATTTTCAACACTCATGCCAGCCATTGGTTCATCCAAGAGCACAATTTCTGACTTCGAAGCTAAGACAATTGCAATTTCGAGTCGGCGCTTGTCACCATGTGAAAGTGATCCGGCGCGCTGGAGTGAACGGGCCGAAAGGCCAACTTTATCTAGACAATCTTGGGCATGAGCCACGACTTCAGGAAATTTATAAGCATTCCTAGTTAAGTTCATCGACTTTCCTGTTGCAGCCTGTGCGGCGATTCGCACATTCTCAAGGCAGGTTAGGTTTGCAAAAACACTCGATGTTTGGAATGTACGGGCAATCCCTGTTCGTGCGCGCTCATGTGGCTGCAAATCAGTTACGTCGGTATCGCCAACAAATATTTTCCCACGGGAAGGTTTGCGGATTCCGCTCAGAAGGTTAAAAAATGATGTCTTTCCGGCTCCGTTTGGCCCAATAATTCCAAGAATTTCATTCTTAGCCACAGACAGAGTTATGCCATCGAGGATTCTGGCGCCACCAATGGAAAGCGATAGATCGTTAACTTTAATTGCAGAGTTCAAAGCGCCTTGCCTCTCCTTGATAGGGGAACAGAATATAAAGAACCCCAGCGTATTTCTACACTGGGGTTCTTTAACTTACAAGTAATTAACTACCGACCCACACTCGCAATTGTCTTAATTAGTGAGGGAACATAACCGCTGCCTGACTTATTGAGAGCAACAAGGAACATTGGCTGAATCAAGAGGTGACTTGATGCATCAATGGTCATTAGGCCTTTAACGCCAACCCATGACTTACCTTCAAGGTTTCTGATCATTGTGTCAACGTTTTGTGAAGGGTTCTTTGTAAGAGCCATGACAATCATCTTGGCTGCATCTGCACCTGTTGAGGTAAATAGATCCTGTGTCTTCTTATTTGTTGCATACCAAGAAGCAAGATCTGATGCTGCACCAGTCTTGGCTGCACCGGCAAAGTAGCTATTTGTCAGAATCGCATTGTTTCCCTCAAATAATGTTCCATAGATATTGTAAGTAGCTGCACCGGCAAGACCTGTGATTGGACGCTGCTTAACAAATGCTCCTTGGACCTTGAGTGAAGTCAACATTGCTCCAGCTGTAAGAGCGTTTGACCATGCAATGAAAATGTATGAACCGGCTGCATCAGCTGCCTTCTTGGCAAAAGGTGTGAAATCTGAAGTTGAAGTTGGAACTTTTATCTCTTCAAATTTTGCACCCTTTGGAGCCATAAGAGCTTTAGCTGCAGCGATATTTCCTGCACCGAAGGCGTTATCTTCAACGAAAAGAACAACTTTCTTGCCTGAAATTGGCTTGATGCCTGCAAGTGGGGCTAAATCCTGTGTTGATGAGTTTCCTGAACGGAACACATACTTATTGGCCGAAGAAGTAACTAAGTCATTCTTAGCTGGTCCTGAAATGTAGAGAACCTTATTCTGTGCAGCAAGTGGTGCAAGCGTTAGTGCAACACCAGATGATGCTGTTCCAGCAATAATCTTTGTGCCGTTTCCAACCATTTCCTTAAATGATGCAGTTGCTGATGCTGGATCTGCGCCATCATCTTTTGAAGTTACGACAAGCTTTGCGCCGTTAATCGACATCTTTCCGCCTGTGTAGTAATTCAATCCCCATGTAAGGCCCTCGTTATAAGCAATGCCATAAGAGGCAAGTGGGCCAGAAGTTGAAGTGATGACTCCAATTTTAATATCTGCGGCAGCTTGAGCAGGTGCCATGCTTGGTACAAATACTGCTAGGGATAGAACTGCAACTCCCAAGCGCTTTAGTGTTGAGCGTTTGCTCATTCAGTGCTCTCCTCTTCGAGAATGTAAGACCGAGGGATTCCGGACTTTCTTAGGGGAAATGTAGTGGTTTAACTTCCAGGAACCCACATAAATTGCTTTCTTTTTTATTACGATTTCGTGACATTGGGCTGCTAATCACTATACAAAACCTTGGTTTTTCCTCCAGGTACGGGCACACTTACCGCTATGTCATTACCTACACAGAAAACTCTGGTCCCTGTATCTGGGGGAAGCCTTGCGGTCTTTCAATATGGCGAGGGCAACGGCACTCCAGTCCTTTTGATTCACGGCGTAACTTCTTCTAATCGAGCATTTCAATTATTTGCCGATGCTTTGCAACTCCGAGGCAAGACGGCTTTTGCCGTAGATCTACGTGGGCGCGGGGATTCAAATCAACTGCCAGGCCCTTTTGGAATGGCTCAACATGCCAAAGATATGGCGGCAGTAGTTGACCACTTCGGATGGTCAAAAGTTGATGTCATAGGACATTCGATGGGCGCATTTGTTGCAGCTGCATTTGTTGGGCTTTATCCGGAAAAAGTTAATGAGGTTGTATTTGCAGATGGCGGCGTGCCACTTCCAATGCCACCGGGCATGACTGTCGAACAAATCATGCCCTTTATCTTGGGACCCGCACTTGCACGACTTGCAATGGTCTTTGAGTCAAAGCAGGCATACCGCGATTATTGGAAGCCGCAACCTGCCTTTGCTAAGGGCTGGACACCAACACTTGATGAGTATGTTGATTACGACCTAAGAGGTGATGCTCCACATATGAAGGCTTCTACAAATGCCAAAGCAGTAGAAGATGATTCACGCGATTTGTTTGGCGATGATCTAATTATCCGCTCGCTCAAAGGTTTAACTAAAAAATCAATCTTTATTAAGGCCGAGCGAGGATTACAAAATGAAGAAAATGGTTTATATCCAATGGCTGTATTAGAAGCTGTCTTGCCCGCATATCCGCAGTTGCAGTTAGAGTTTTTGGCAGATTGCAATCACTACGACATGTTTCTAGAAGCAAGTGGGGCTGAAAAGATTGCCCAGATTATTTATGGGGACAAGAAATGACTTTGAAAAACAGGCGCGCATTTATTACTGGTTCATTTCAGGGAATCGGCTTAGGTATAGCAACTGCTCTAGCCCGCGAAGGTGCATCAATAGTTTTGCATGGTCTCTCCGATCCCCAAACTATTGCAAAGGCCGAGCAACAAGTTCTTGCTGCCGGGGCATCTGCAGTTGAATCACATGTCTCTGATTTACGTGATGCCACTGCTACCGAAGCTCTTGTTGCCAAAATTCTAAGTTCCGGCCCTATTGATATTTTGTGTAACAATGCAGGAGTCCAACACACTGCAACGATTGAAGAGATGCCACGTGAAAAGTGGAATGACATTATTGCTATAAATCTCACTTCCTTCTTCGACACAATGCGATTGATCTTGCCGCAAATGAAAGAGCGCGGCTATGGACGTGTGATTAATACTGCATCAGTGCACGGACTAGTTGCATCCGCCGCCAAGGCACCCTACGTATCGGCTAAACATGGCGTTATTGGTTTAACCAAGGTTGCAGCCCTTGAATATGCAAGTGTTGGTTCTGCGCACAGTGGTGGCGTAACAATTAATGCAATTTGTCCGGGTTGGGTAGAAACTGCTTTAATCGAGCCACAAATTCAAGCGCGCGTTGATAAGCACAATGGAGATCGTGTAGCTGGAATTGCAGATCTACTATCCGAAAAACAACCTTCACGAAGAATGTCTACGCCCGATGAAATTGGCCAACTAGCTGTTTTCTTATGCTCACATTCTGCACACAACATCACTGGTACCGCAATCCCAATTGATGGTGGATGGACTGCTCAATAGATATGTAAAAAGTAAGAAAGGGCCTGGTTTCCCAGGCCCTTTCTTTTTACCTCGATGTATTAAAAGCCGCTATAGAACTTAAGTAGCGGAGCATAGATATTCTTATCAACTGAGAGATTGCCAGCCTTGCGAGCTGCAGATGCAATCGGCCCACCTGATGGGAGCTTTCCTGTGCTAGATGCTTGAACCAATGACTTCGCTACCAACACAAGTTGTGCAGATGTGAAGTTGCAGTGGTTCGTGCCTTGAGCAGCAGGTGTAGATGTAATTGGAGCTCCGGCTGCAGTGAACTTAGTCCAGTTTGCAGGAGTTGTATTCCAAAGCATCAGTAGCTTGTTAGTTGGAGCGCTGTAGCTCTTGGTAGTTTTGTAGGCCTTAATAGCTGCAAGCTTTTCAGCTGCAAACTGTTCGGCATATGCATCAACAATGCGCTGTGAGGCACCTGCTGGAGTAATTGGATCTGCTAATCCTGTCATCAAGATCGTTGGAACATTGATCTTGCCCAAGTTAGCGTGCAATGCATCCATCTTCGCCATCGCAGCTGAATCTCCAACTGAACGTGGAGCGCCTGGATTAGCTGCAGATAATGCAGCATTCAATGCACCAATAACAGTGTTGCCAGAAAGTGCAGCGTTGAAAATTACGCTCTCTGATTCAATGCGTGACGCGTAGTCAGTCTTTGTGTTATCAAAGATTGCTCCACCAGTCTGCATTTCAACATCTTGAGTTGCTAGCACAGCTAATGCTGCAGCATTTGTTCCATTTTCAAGGATTGCAAGTGCTGGGCTAACCGCTAATGGGAATGACAACTTCAATGCACCCTCTGGACCATTTACTGAGTCAAAGTGTGCTGATTGTGTTGGCAGACCAGCCATAAGGCCAAGGTAAAGAAGTGCACTACGTACAGGAATTCCTGCAGCTTCTAGTGACTTTCCAGTTGCAGATGAAGTATCTGGCCATGCGCCAGTTGAAATACCTGCTTGTAGCTTGCCCATGATTGTGAAGACTTTGCCAAGATCGGCATAAGACTCTGCAACACCGGCTGCACCTGCTGAATAGTGTCCACCCTTGATTGTTGGATCAAAGAGAACCTTGAGACCCCATAGGAAATCTCCAGCCATCGTTAGCTCTGCATTTACATTGTCAGCCAAACACATTGGTGCAACTGCACTAACGAGCTCTGGATGCTTTTCTGCTAGGCCCTGAGTAATTACTGCGCCAAGTGATGATCCCCAAGCAATAACCTTCTTTGTTGTTGGGAACTGTGTCTTGAAAGTTGCGATTAGCTCAACGTTTGTCTTAATTGCTGAATCTGGATTCCAACCTTGACGAGCAAAGCCTGAACCAACGATTGCAATTCCCTGACTAAATAGATACTTAGCAACGTCAACATTTCCACCAGGGACTGGCTCTGGGGTGTTAGTTACTTTGTATCCACCGATGAGTGGGATTGCTGCAGGAATATCAACGTTGTAGCGATATCCATGTGAGTACAACGCAACAGTTCCGTTGAAGTTAGCTGGAACCTGCATTGCATAAGGTGCACCATCTGAAGTCACGCCTACGCATGACTGAATTGGACTCTTGCCATCGCACGCAGGTGCAGCGTTAGCCGCTACTGGTACTGATACAAGAACAGTTGTGACGAGTGCTGTTACTGAAAGTAGCGAAAGAATTCTTACTTTTTTCATTAGTTAGGTAGTCCCTTCGCTGGCATTGCTGGACGCACATATGTTGATTTAACAACTGCGCCAGCGCCGGAATCGGTTGTGTATGTGACATATGTGCCACCTACTGGTGAAAGATCACCTGTTGGCGAGTACTTGCCAACCCAGTAACCAGTTAGTCCAACATGACTTGTCTTTGAGTAGCCGGTAGGCACTAACGCCGAGTTCTCAAATGTTGAACCCTTGCTAGCAATTGCTGCCATCAATGACTTACGAGTTGGGTTTGTGCCGGCAGCTTTAAGAGCTTGCGCAGTCATAAACGCTGTGTTCATTCCAAGCAATACGTTGAGATCGAAAGTAGATCCAGGTACTGCCTTTGCATAGATATCAGAGAAGAGTTTTACGTATTCATCTTTCATATCTGTTGTAGCTGGAACTGGCGAGAAGCCAATTGCGTTATAAAGAACACCAGCTGGAACGCCTGTAAGTTTGATAGTTGTTGCATCTCCACCAACTGAACCAAGCATCCACTGTGGTGCATATTTCAATTGAGCTGCAACGCCAAGCATTGCAGAAGTCGCGCTAGATACACCGAAAAGAATTACAACATCGGCTTCAGCAGCCTTGAACTTTGTAATCCATCCAGCTGCAGCTGCAGCGCCTTGTGAACCAGATGCATATGGAACCTTAACTGCGAATGTAACTCCTGCAGTCTTAAATCCTGCGAGCGCATCTGTACCGAAGTCGTCATCCTGGTATAGAAGACCAATCTTCTTACCTGCAAAATTTTCCTTGATGTACTGACCCATGATCTTTGCTTCCATAATGTAAGAAGGCAATACTGCATAAGTAGTTGGATATTTCTTTGCATCAGCAAATCCGCTGAAACCGGTATTAACGAATAGAACAGGGACTCCGCGGCGACCTGGGTTAACTGATGCCGCAACAGCCTTAACATTCGCTGTTCCTAGTGGAGCAAGAAGCGCCATGACCTTATCTTTGAGAATTAGTTCATTGGTCTTAGCTACCGCTTCAGTTGGTACGTAGCGATCATCTTTTACAACAAGTGTGATCTTACGGCCGTTGATTCCACCATTTGCATTGAGATAATCGAAATAAGCCTTTGCGGCCCCTGGGATCTTGTTGTAACCAAGTGATGCTGTACCTGTCATTGGGAGGGTCATTCCGAGTTTGATCTCTTTTGACGTTACTCCTACTTCAGCCGCATGTGCTGGGACTGCAGTTGCAGCCAAGCTCGCTACGGCAAGTACCGCTGAAACTGATATCAGTTTCCGGCGATTCATTGCTTTCATGTGTTTCCTTCCATCGAGGGTTTATTACGAGAGGTAAAACTTTTCCTGCTTGAACTTACTTCTGTTGCGCCAACTTTCTTGCTTTACGAGCACGGTGCTGTTCAACTGGACCATTTGGAACAAATAGAACAGTCAATATCAGTAGCGCGCTCACCAAGAAACCTGGCAAGTTTGTGGTGACTCTCTCTGAGCTACCGATTCGGTTTGCGACCACATCGGCGAGCTCAGGGATTGCAACCAAGACCACTGCCCCAATCATCGCCCCTCCGAGGGTAGTTATGCCAGATAAGACCGCGCCTGTCAGCAGGGAAAATGAGAGTGCAAGCGGGAATGCACTCGGAGAGACCGTTCCAATGGTCATTGAAAGCAGGGCTCCAGCCAATCCGGCGATTCCGGCGCTGATGGTGAAGGCCAGGATCTTAGAGCGGGCGACATTGATGCCCGAGAGCTGGGCGGCAACTTCATTGCCACGGATTGCTCGCCAGGTGCGTCCATATCGTGATCCCAGAATGTTTTTAACTGCCCACATGGAAATCAAAGCGGCCAAAGCTGCGATCCAAAAGAACCATTTGTATTGCGTGAACTCTTCACCTAAAGAAAGCGGTGGAAAGCCAACATCAAATAGCAAACCTTGTTCGCCACCGAGCACAGTAAATTGATTTGCAAGAGATGGCAATCCAATTGCTAGAGCAAGAGTTGTTCCAGCTAAATACGGTCCAGATAATCTTGCAGCAGCAGCGCCGAGTAACGCACCACCAACAGCTGCGGCCAATACAGCAATTACAAAACATAAGACGATTGGAACATTGAATTCAATTCGTGCAACAGCCGCTGCATACGCACCGACTGCCATGAGTGCACCATGACCAAGTGAAACTTGACCGGAATAACCGGTTAATAAAATAATTGAAGAAATCGCAATTACATAAACTGCAATCGATGCACCTTGATACACGCGAAGTTCGTCAACGACTCCGCTTAAGAAATAAAGAACTACTCCGCCTAGAAAAAATAGGACAATGTCACGGCTTTGTTTTTTATGCACGACGGGCCGCCTTTGCACCAAATACACCCTGAGGACGAATGAATAAAACCATCAACAAAATAACAAATGGAGCGATAAAGAAAAGCCCGCTACTGACATACATCAAGACAAAAGCAATCATTAGTCCAAGTACAAGACCACCGATTACTGCTCCTATCAAACTATCGAGGCCACCAATTACTGCGGCAATGAAACCTGAAACTAATAAGAGTGAGAATTCAATCGAATCTGGTGACAAAGTTCCGTTGCCGTTAACGGTTTGGAACATACCCGCTACCGCACCGGCCGCACCGGCTAGCGCCCAACCTAAGGTACGTACCCAGTCGACTTTGATTCCAGAAAGCCGTGCAATTTCAGGAGCGTAGGCCGATGCACGTAAAGCAAGGCCGATGTTTGTTTTTTGAAATACAAGAGACAAAATAAGCATTAAGACTAAGACGGTCACAAGGATAAGAAGTTTGAGTGGAGAGAAAACTAACGTTGTCCCATTGATTGTGTAGCCATCATTTGAAACTGGACCGACGATTCGAACATCTTGACCTCCCCAAATCATGGCAGCGGTTGCACGAATGACTCCTAATAAACCCAGAGTCGCGATAATCGGTGCAACCCCAGCAATGGGTCCTGATGAGCTGTGTTTAACTAGCAATCTAATCAGGATTATTTCAACGAGAGCGGCAAAGAATGCACCACCAATCATCGCTACAGGAAGTGCAATCCAAAACGATCCCAACTTTGAAACCGCTTCAAAGCCAAAGTAAGTCGACAGCAAAGCCATTCCTGCTTGTGCAAAGTTAACGACTCGCGTACTTCGCCATACTAGAACCATGGAGATCGCCATCAAGGCATAGATAGATCCGGCGGTGATTCCGATGAGAAGGGTATTTAGAAAATCCATAGTTAGTACCCCAAGTAAGCGGCGCGCACCGCTGGATCATCGATTAGAGCTTGCGCATGATTAACAGCTACAACTTTTCCAAGGTTTAAAACGATTCCAAGATCTGCAATCTTGAGAGCGCCCATTGCGTTTTGTTCTACTAGCAGCACAGTTAGATTCATAGAATTAGCTAATTCACGAATAGTTTGAAAAATCTGTTCCACTACAAGAGGCGCAAGACCAAGTGAAGGTTCATCAAGTAATAAAAGTTGGGGCTTAGACATAATTGCTCGACCGATTGCCAACATCTGTCGTTCTCCGCCAGATAATGTATCTGCACGCTGTTGAATACGTTCACCTAAACGCGGAAAAATCTCTACAACTTGATCTATGGATTCTTTCGACTCTTTATTATTGCGGCGCCAGATTGCACCGAGCTCTAAGTTTTCGCGCACGGTTAGTTCAGGCACAACAGATTTGCCTTCGGAGACATGAGAAATTCCGCGGCGAACCAAAATTTCGGGCTTGATTCCAAGAGTGCTTTGGCCATTCCATGAGATAGATCCATGGGTTGGGTGATTAAGGCCAGAAAGCGTGCGTAACAAAGTTGTCTTGCCCGCCCCATTTGAGCCGATTATGGCGGCGAGTTTTCCAGTTGGAACGGCGAGTGAAACTTCGTTGATTGCACAGATTGCGCCATGATGAACTGTCAGATTAGAAACATTGAGTGACATTTAAGCACCTGTTCCTAGGTATGCGGCCATGACAGCTGGATCGCGGCGCACTTTTTCTGCGCTTCCGCTGGCAATCACTTCGCCAAAGTTAAGAACATAGAGTTTGCTACAAACCGACATAACAACATCCATGTGATGTTCGACTAATAGGACTGACATCGTGGCGCTTAAATTACGAATCAAAAGATTCATCCACTCAATATCTTGCGAACCTAGTCCGCCAGCTGGTTCATCCAACATAAGAATCTTTGGCTCACTCACTAGGGCACGTGCAATTGCCACACGTTTGGTGTCTGGATACGACAAGGTATCTGCGCGGCGATTAGCTAATCCCCCTGCATATACCCGTTCGAGAGCACTAATCGATTTTCTGCGAATCTCTTTTTCATCTTTACCGCTTCGACCCAACGCTGCAGAAATTAAACCTGAGGATGCAAGATGCTGTGCACCAACCATGACATTTTCAAGAACTGTAAGATCTCCAAAAAGTCCCACGCCTTGCAATGTGCGTGCAATTCCTAAATCAACTAGCTGGGCCGTGTGAGGAAAACCTTGTTCTTGTCCATCTAAGAAGAATTTGCCTGAATCTGGTTTTACTAAACCGCACAGAGCGTTAAATAAAGTTGTCTTGCCTGCGCCATTGGGACCAATTAATCCAACGACCTCATTTTGGCCAATCTCAAGGTAAACATCATTGAGTGCGCGAAGTCCGCCGAAGGAGATGTTGACACCTTCAACTCGCAGCGCTGCGTTATTAGTAGACATGAGGTGCATAGAGTCTAGGCACTCGAGGCCCAATTCTCGTAACGATTTCATAATTAATTGATAACGATGCGTTACCCCAGTCATCGGCGGTGTACTCGCCATGCGAGCCATCACCAAAAATAATCACCCAGTCTCCTGAATTGGCTGCAGAATCAGGACCTAAATCAACGACAAATTGATCCATAGAAACCCGGCCCATTATTGGTGCTCGCCGCCCATTAACAAACACACCAGCGCCCTGCGAGATCCGTGGGATTCCATCGGCATAGCCCATAGCAACTACACCTAACTTGGTTTCCTTGTCTGTAATTACTGTTGCACCATATCCAACTGGTGAACCAGCAGGGACTCTCTTTACAAGATGTAATTTAGCGCGCAGTTGCATGACTGGTTTTAGCCCAAGGTTTTTACTATCCCCCATCGTCTTAATGTCAGGAGACAACCCATACATCGCAATACCGGTTCGAACCATGTCAAAAATTGAATCTTCATCTAAAAGGGTCGCAGCCGAATTACCTAAATGCTTAATAGGTGGGTTGATTCCAACTGCAGCTAATTCACCTACTCTTGATTTAAAACTTTGAAGTTGATCTGAATTCTGTTGCTGACCGGCTTCATCTGCCCGTGCAAAATGAGAGAAAATTCCCACAACTTCTACTTTAGAGAAATCAGCCTCCAGCAACTGCGACCATTCATCAAGAAAACCACCACGAGTCATTCCGGTATCTACCTCAATATGTATACGAGGTTTAAGTGGAACTTGCGAGATCTCTTCTAATGCAATCATCGATGCAATCGCGACATCGATATCGTGCTTTGCAGCTGAATTAAAATCAGATCCAGGTGGAACTAACCAAGCAAGAATCGGGATTCGAACACCATGTGTACGCAGCGCAATTGCTTCCTCTAAAAGCGCAACGCCTAACCAATCTGCGCCGTTTTTTTCTGCAGCTAATCCAATTTCAATGAGGCCATGACCATAAGCATCGGCCTTAACTACTGCTAATAGATCCACCCCCACCTTTGATTTTAAATATGAAATATTTGATGCGAGGGCATTAATATCAATGCGGGCTTCAGCGCGATGTTCCACTACGTGCGCTCAACAATCACCATTGCAGATGCGATTCCCGCATCATGTGAAAGAGATAAATGCACTTCTGCGCCATCTACTAGATCGGCAATCTCGCCGCGAAACAAAAAGACGGGCTTGCCATTTTCAAGGTTAAGCACTTCGGCATCGTGCCAACTAAGGCCTTTACCGGCGCTGAGCGCTTTTGCCAGCGCCTCTTTAGCTGCGAAGCGGGCAGCTAAAGAGTGGATCGGTTTGCTTTGCTCATTGGTTGTGAAGAGTTTTTCTAATAATCCGGGCGTTCGCTCTAACGAGGATTTAAAACGCTCGATATCAACGACATCAATGCCGATTCCATCAATCATGTGTTTAAGTCTAGTGCAGCTGGCTCTTTGAGGGAACGTACCTATCTACGGCGATAACCGCTACCAACAATGCGCTTCCAATAAAAAGACCACCTAATAAATCAGTAAACCAGTGAGTATGGCGAATAAGGGAAACAATGCAAATTGTTAATGAGATGGTTGCTACTCCAGCGCTTGCAAGACGGCCTTGATATCTATCGACTTTGGCATATCGGTAAATCAGATATGCCAATATTCCCCAGGAAAGAACGGCATTAGATGCATGTCCACTTGGATATGACATTCCTCCGGCATGCAGAAGATCGAAACCATCACGTGGTTTTGTTCGCCCTAAAATGATTTTGAAAGTTCCAACAACTAAGTTGAGTGCTAGTAAAGACAGGAGTGCCAAATTTAATGGGCGCCATGTTTTAAATTTATAAGCGATGAAAGCTGCTGCCAACAGTAAAACCGTTGCAGTCAACCAACGAAGTCCTAAATCATCAAGGCGCCTAAGAACAAAACCTGAAACACCATCAAAGCGCGGCCGATGAGTTCGATTAACTTGATTATCAAAGTTAACCAACGGTCCATACGTTAGGACTTGCTGAGTCACAAGTAAGAATCCAGCAAAAAGAGCTAGAGACCAGCGCAGTGCTCGATCCATCTGTTTTTTACGGTTCTGTGTATCAATCTGCATTTATTCCACCGTAACTGATTTAGCCAAATTTCTTGGCTGGTCGACATCATTGCCACGGGCAACAGCCATTTCATATGCAAAAACCTGCAATGGAACCGTGGCTAATACCGGCTGGAATAAAGCTGGCGCTACAGGGATTCGAATGATGTGTTCGGCGCCTTCAACATGTGCACCTTCTTCTGCAATCACGATAACGCGTGCACCGCGGGCCTTAACTTCTTGAATATTGCTTAACATCTTTTCATCAAGGGCATGCTCGTGACCGGCTGGCAAAATCGCGATTACCGGAGTTCCTTGATCAATGAGTGCAATTGGGCCGTGCTTGAGTTCGCCGCCAGCAAAGCCTTCGGCATGGATATAGGCAAGCTCTTTTAACTTGAGCGCTCCTTCAAGGGCCACTGGATAACCAATGTTGCGGCCAAGAAATAGAACGATGTTGTTTTGAGCAAAGCTGCGAGTTAGTTCGCGTAGAGGCTCAACGGTCTCCAGAATCTGTTCGATCTTGCCTGGAAGTTCAAGTAATTCGTTATACAGGCCTTCAACTTCTGTATCTGAAAGTGCGCCGTTAACTTGAGCTAAATGCAGTCCAATCAAATACACGGCAATCATCTGAGTTAATAGGGCTTTAGTCGACGCAACTGCGATTTCAGGGCCAGCATGAGTGTACAAAACTGCATCGGATTCACGTGGGATAGTTGAAGAGTTTGTATTGCAAATTGCAAGAACTCGGCCGCCTGCAGCTTTTGCATGGCGCACAGCCATCAACGTATCCATAGTCTCGCCGGACTGTGAAATTGCAATAACTAGCACGCCTGCATCGATTATGGGATCGCGATATCTAAACTCACTGGCGATCTCTACATCAACTGGAATCTTCGCCCATTTTTCAATCGCGTACTTTGCAACCATTCCTGCGTGATAGGCCGTTCCACAAGCAATTACCGTAATTTTCTTTAATGAACGAATCTCATCAGCACTCATATGCAGTTCATCTAAAACGATCTGTTTATTATCACTTAAGCGGCCAATCAAAGTATCGGCTACGGCCTTAGGTTGTTCAAAGATTTCTTTGAGCATGAAATGTGTAAAGCCGCCTTTTTGTGCCGCGCTTGCATCCCAAGAGATTAGATACTCCTTTGGCGCAACAGAATTGCCATCTAAATCTGTAATTGAAACTAAGTCAGGCGTCATTGTTACTACTTCATCTTGGCCAAGCTCTACTGCCCGCTTTGTGTAATCGATAAAGGCGGCAACATCTGATGCCATGAAGTTTTCACCATTGCCTAAGCCAACAACTAGCGGTGAATTACGGCGTACGCCAACTACAACATCTGGTGCATCGGCGTGGATTGCAAGAAGTGTGAATGATCCACGCAAGGCTTTAACAGCCTCTCGCATCGCTGCAGAAAGATCGCCGTGGTGCTCTTTACGCAAATCGCTTAGTAAGTGTGCAACTGATTCTGTATCCGTCTCTGATGAAAACTTATGACCCCGAGCTTCAAGTTCTTTGCGCAGTTCTGAGTAGTTCTCAATAATCCCATTATGAATAACAGCTAATTTGCCCTCGTTATCAACGTGCGGGTGGGCGTTGTGATCGGTCGGCCCACCATGAGTAGCCCACCGAGTGTGTCCGATTCCTGAATGAACCACGGGAAGTGAAGCATCAAGTGAGTTTTCAAGGTTGGCGAGTTTGCCCGCCTTTTTTTCGATAAAGAGTTTTCCGGGAGTTCCAAGTGCGATGCCAGCAGAGTCATAACCACGATATTCCAGACGTCGCAAACCTTCAATCAAGGGCGTTGCTGCAGATTGTGGCCCTGTGTAACCCACAATTCCGCACATAGTTAATTACCCCAGTTCGCTTTTTACAATATCTGCAAGTTCTCTAGCAACTTCTTGCGCAAGGCTATCACTGGCCGCTTCAACCATCACTCTGATTAGTGGCTCAGTACCAGATGCTCGAAGTAATACTCGTCCGCTATCGCCTAAACGATCTTCGGCAGATTTGACTGCATCTGCAATCACTACGGATCCTGACAACTTTTCTTTAGCTACGTCGCGAACATTTATCAAAACCTGCGGAAAGCGCACCATGGTTGCAGCAAGTTCTTGCAACGTTTTGCCTGTACGAACTACTTCTTGAAGCAGTTGCAAAGCAGTCAAAATTCCATCACCAGTGTTTGCAAGATCTCGCATGATTACGTGGCCGGATTGCTCTCCGCCTAGCGAATAATTATTTGTAATCATATTTTCTAATACGTAGCGATCACCTACAGGAGTTGTAACAACTTCAATTCCAGCATCCTTCATGGCATGCATAAAACCAAGATTGCTCATTACTGTGCCAACAACGGTGTTGCCCTTTAACTTACCTCGCGCTTTAAAGCCACGGGCAAGCAGTGTCAGTATGTGATCGCCATCAATTTCATTTCCAGCAGCATCAATTGCCAGGCAACGATCGGCATCTCCATCATGTGCGATTCCAACATCAGCGCCCTCTTTTAAAACCGCCGCACGAAGTTGATGAAGGTGCGTAGATCCGCAATCATCGTTGATATTCCAACCATCGGGTTGATTAAAAATTGCAATTACTTCAGCTCCTGCACGACGGTAAGCCTGCGGTGCTACAAATGAAGAAGCACCGTTGGCACAGTCAACAACGATCTTTAAGCCTTTAAGTGGAGTTTCAACTGATGCAAGCAGGTGCTTGAGATAACGCTCTGTTGCACTGTCATCGTTAATTGCGCGGCCCACATTTTTACCCGTTGGGCGTTCCCAATCTTCACCCATGCGCGCTTCGATTCGTGCTTCGATTGCATCATCTAACTTGCCGCCACCACGTGCAAATAACTTAATTCCATTATCTGGCATTGGATTATGCGATGCGCTAATCATTACGCCGAGATCTGCCCCGGATTCTGCAACTAAATGTGCAATCGCTGGAGTTGGTAATACGCCAACGCGATACACATTGATTCCAGCACTAGTTAAACCTGCAACAACTGCCGCCTCTAGAAACTCTCCAGATGCTCGTGAATCTTGACCCACAATTGCAGTAGGGCGATGGTCTCTATTTGATGAACTTTCTACCAATATATGCGCGGCAGCAACTGAAACATCAAGTGCTAATTCTGCAGTTAAATCGCGATTAGCTAAGCCACGAATTCCATCGGTACCAAAGAGCGCCATCGGAACTCCTCTACTAGATGAATTAACGCTTGCTGTATTGAGAACGCTTACGAGCCTTCTTTAGGCCGTACTTCTTGCGCTCGATAACACGTGCATCACGTGAAAGGAATCCAGCTTTTTTCAGTGCTGGACGGTTTGCTTCTTCATCGATCTGATTAAGTGAACGTGCAACGCCTAGACGTAATGCACCAGCTTGACCAGAAACTCCGCCACCATTGATACGTGCGAAGACGTCGTAAGCATTTTCTGCACCAACAGTGCGGAATGGTTCTGAGACTAGTTGTTGGTGAACTTTATTTGGGAAATAGTTTTCAAGAGTCTTTCCATTAACAACCCACTTGCCGCTTCCTGGAACTAAGCGAACACGTGCAACTGCTTCTTTACGGCGACCTGTTCCGCGACCTGGAGCCTTGATAGCTGGGCGGTTAGTTGCAGGTGCTGGTGTTGAAGAAGAGTATGAAGTAGGAACTTCGGCCTCATCGAGATCGAAAGCTGTTGTGTTCTCTGACATTGTCATCCCTTACTTCACGATTTGTGAAACTTGATCGAATACATATGGTGTTGGTGCTTGTGCT
>CAITQC010000001.1 GCA_903894425.1 uncultured Actinomycetes bacterium | reverse complement strand
GCATATCCAACATCTGGTGGTATCTACTGGTGGGCATCAAAATTAGGTGGCGCAAAGGCTGGTTTCTATACCGGTTGGCTTAACTTAATTGGTCTTGTGTCAGTAACAGCATCTGTGGGTTACGGCGCAGCCAGCTTCCTAAATACTCTTCTTGGAATGCAGTTCTCTGACTATTCAGCAACATTCCTGGGTGGGGACTACATCAAACAGCAGTTCTTCCTATTTGTTGCGATTATTGTTGTGGTGACGTTGATCAATATCTATAGCGGTCATCTACTTTCTCTATTTAATAATATCTCAGTGTGGTGGCACGTATTTGGATCAGCACTTGTTGTAGCGATCCTTTTATTTGTTCCTGACAACCACCAGACTCTTTCTTGGATGTTTACAACCAAGATCAATAGCTCTGGTTTTAGCGATAATTCATACTGGCTATATGTTTTGCCACTTGGATTCTTGCTTACTCAGTACACAATAACTGGCTTTGATGCATCTGCTCACTTATCTGAAGAGACTCATGATGCTCATATCAATGCTGCTAAGGGAATCTGGAAGTCGATCTTCTACTCAGCAATTGGTGGATACATTCTTTTGATGGCTTTCCTATTTGCTGCAACACAAGTAGACACAATTAGCTCATTTGACTTGGCCGTGAACCCATTTGGTGGTGGATCGGTTATTGCTGTTCTCTATACAGCCCTTGGTGGCGGAATCGCATTCAAGTTAGTAATGATCATTACAACTCTTGGTCAGATCTTTTGCGTGACCGCTTGCTTAACTTCATGCTCACGCATGATGTATGCATTCTCACGCGATGGGGCCGTACCTGGAGGAAGCCTTTGGAAGAAAGTTAACAAGCACCAAGTTCCACTCAACGCAGTGCTTGCATCTGCACTAGGTGGAATCGTGTTGACTCTCCCAGCTCTTTGGAAATCACCAACTGGTGCTCCAACTGCTTTCTACGCAGTTGTATCGGTCTGTGTAATTTCTCTTTACCTAGCCTTCTTGATTCCAATCTTCTTGCGACTAAAAGCAGGAGATAAGTTCAAGGCAGGTGCATGGACACTTGGATCTAAATACAAGTGGATGAATATTGTGGCGATTGCTGAAATTTCAATCATCTCAATTTACTTCGTCTTACCATTCTCACCAGCTGGAACTCCAGGTAATGCAGATTTCACTTGGACTGCAGTTAACTACGCACCAATCGTTACCGGTGGAGCGTTAATCATCCTATGGATCTGGTGGAACCTATCTGCTAAGAAGTGGTTCACAGGACCAAGAAGTAACCTCTAAAAGAGTTACAACTCTCAAAAATCCCCTCGCACGCAATGTGCGGGGGGATTTTTTAACCCTAGATTTTAATGCGGTGAATCGTTAGGCTAGCGGGCATGACATCAATGACGATTTCCGAACTAACAACCAAAATCAAAAGCGGTGAAATAGATACCGTAGTAGTAGCCATGACAGATATGCAGGGCCGACTAACTGGCAAGCGCATTCATGGAACATTCTTTCTAGATGAAGTCTTAAAGCATGGCACCGAAGGCTGCAACTATTTGCTTGCTGTCGATGTAGATATGAACACCGTTGATGGTTATGACATGTCTTCATGGGAGCGCGGATACAGCGACTTTGCATTGGTTCCAGATATGGACACGTTACGTTTGATCGATTGGCAAGAAGGCGCAGCTCTTGTCCTGGCCGATGTTCAGTGGCTCGATCACACCGATGTCGTAGCTTCTCCCCGTCAGATATTGCGCAAGCAGGTTAAAGCGCTCAATGATGCTGGAATGCAAGCAATGTGCGGTACTGAGCTTGAATTCGTGGTCTTTAAAGATACATATGAAGAAGCTTGGGATAAGGGCTACAAGAATTTAACTCCCGTGAATCAGTACAACGTTGACTACTCGATCATGGGTGGCTCTCGCATCGAACCTCTACTGCGCCGGATCCGCCTTGCCATGGCAAAGGCTGGCATGACCGTTGAATCAGTAAAGGGTGAATGTAACTTTGGTCAGCATGAGATTGCTTTCAAATACTCCGACGCGCTTTCAAACTGCGATAACCATGTCATTTACAAAAATGGTGCCAAAGAGATCGCCGCTCAAGATGGTTATGCCCTAACTTTCATGGCAAAGCCAAATGAGAAAGAAGGAAACTCTTCTCATATTCACCTTTCTTTTCGCGGCCTAGATGGTTCTATGGTCATGGCCGATGACTCCGATAAAGAGCAGGGCTTGAGTGATCTTGGTCGCCAGTTCATCGCTGGTCAGATTGCTCATATGCGCGAAATGTCTTTGCTTTTTGCACCGAATATCAACTCTTACAAGCGCTATGTGCCTGGATCATTTGCACCTACTGCGATCCGTTGGGGACGCGATAACCGCACCTGTGCACTTCGCTTAGTTGGGAAGGGGCAAAGTCTTCGCCTTGAAAACCGAGTTGCTGGTGGCGATGTAAATCCTTACTTAGCAGTTTCTGGAATTATCGCTGCGGGTCTTGATGGAATTAAGAACAGGATGGTGCTTGAACCTGCATTTACAGGTAATGCTTACGCATCAGATTCACAGCGCGTTCCTTCATCGATGAATGAAGCGTTGGAACTTTGGGAGAACTCTTCATGGGTTACTGAGGTTTTTGGTGCAGAAGTACAAAAGCATTATGCAAATATGGCCAAGATTGAAATTGCCGCATACGGTAAAGCAATCACCGATTGGGAATTAGTCCGCAACTTCGAAAGGTTCTAAACCATAGTGTCAACTTCATACGATGTAATTAACCCTGCCAACGAAGAGCTAGTTAAGAATGTTGCGCATTTAGATCTAGAACAAACTGATGCTGTTATCGCTAAGGCGCACAAGGCATTCGCAACCTGGAAAAACGTCACACCGGGTGAACGTGCTCGTTTGCTGCGCGCGTTTTCACAGGTAGTAACTGATCACCGTGAAGAGTTGGCACAGTTAGAAATCACCAATGCTGGTCATACTCGCGGCAACGCACTGTGGGAAGCTGACAACGTTGCTAATACTTTGATGTATTACTCCGCTGCCCCAGAGCGTTTGTTTGGTAAGCAGATTCCAGTTCCTGGCGGAGTCGATATCACTTTCAAAGAGCCATTAGGAGTTGTTGGAATCATCGTTCCTTGGAACTTTCCAATGCCGATTGCCGGTTGGGGTTTTGCCCCAGCTTTAGCTGCAGGAAATACTGTCGTTTTAAAACCAGCTGAATACACACCTCTGACTGCGATTCGTCTTGGTGAATTAGCTTTGCTAGCTGGAATTCCAGAAGGCGTCTTGAATATCCTTCCTGGAAAAGGAAGCGTCGTTGGAAACCGATTTGTAACTCATCCATTGGTTCGCAAAGTTGGCTTTACTGGTTCGACCGAAGTTGGAAAGCAGATCATGGCTGGCTGCGCTGATCAAGTTAAACGGGTGACTCTTGAGCTAGGTGGCAAGAGCGCCAACATAATCTTTGCAGATGCAGATATCGAAAAAGCTGCAGCGGGTGCACCCGGAGCAGTCTTTGATAACGCAGGCCAAGATTGTTGTGCACGCTCTCGTATCTTGGTTCAAAAATCAGCTTTCGATAAGTTCATGGAGCATTTTGAGGTTGCAGTTAAGAAGTTCCGTTGTGAAGATCCAAATCTTGCAACCGCTGAGATGGGACCACTGATTTCAAAGAAACAGTTCGATGTTGTCGAGTCTTATCTTGATGAAGAGATCGCCTTCCAAGGCAGCGCTCCATCAGGTCCTGGTTACTGGATGCCTCCAACGGTTTTGCTTGCAAAAAATGCACAAGCTAGATCATGGCGCGAAGAAATCTTCGGTCCAGTTGTTTCAGTTTTAACTTTTGAAGATGAAGCTGAAGGTATCGCTATGGCCAATGACAGTGAATATGGCTTATCTGGCTCTATTTGGACTCGCGATGTTGGTCGTGCACTTCGCGTATCGCGCGCAATCGAATCTGGTGCGCTTTCAGTTAACTCAAACTCATCTGTACGCTTTTGGACACCATTTGGTGGATTCAAGCAATCTGGATTAGGTCGTGGACTTGGACCAGATGCCGTTGATTCTTACACGGAGTTAAAGAACGTATTTATCTCTAACGACTAATTAAACTCTGCGAATTGGCGCGGTTGCGATGCGATCAAGAAATTGATCAACTAAATCGTAACCACGCTGATTGCTTTGTACTTCTAGCTTTCTAGTTTTACTGCGCAGATCTTCAACAATCACACCTTCGGATTCAACTTCAGCGCATCCGCCCTCCATCGCCAGCCACATGTCTAATACTTCGGCATCGATTTCAGGGTGAAACTGCAAACCTAACGTGCGACCAAAGTGATATGCCTGAGGGCATAGTTCGGTCCGTGCAATTTCAGTTGCTCCCGGTGGTACCGTGAAACGATCCCAGTGATACTGAAACCAAGGACCTTTTGGAATAAAACCTTCATCATCACTATCGATTTGATACCACCCAAGTTCTGCGCGTGGTGAACGCGAAACAGTTCCACCTAGTACCCGCGACATGAGCTGACCACCAAAGCAGATTCCTAATACTGGAATTCCTGCGTTGTGAACTTCGCGCATTTTTTCTACTTGCGGAATTAACCAGTTACCGATCGCGCCATCGTCATAGGCGGCATATGGGGCGCCCATGACTACAACAACATCAAAGCTAAGCAAATCAGGCCAGATTGGAGTCACATTCGGCTTACTTGCATGCTCTTCATCAACGATAATAAAACGAGAGATTTCATAGCCGCGCTTTTCAAACTGTTTCCAGATTGGACCGCCAGCAGATACATGGTCATGCTCGATGAAGATAACGCGTTTGGACATAGGCAAAATACTACTTAATGATGCGCAAAGGTTCTTGTCCACGCGCAATTAGGCGCTCAAAATAAATTTCACGCTTTTCATTAAATCTATTGGATTCATCGGTTGTCTTAGCCAAGAACTCGGCTAGTTCTTCGCGAGCAGCTAAGCCATCCCCGCTCAAATCTGTGCGATCAAATATATTCCATGCCCGAAGTACTGGTGCAATAACTTCTTCCAAATGCTGCTGCATGTCATAAATCCCAGCCAGCGCAATCTGAACGGCTTTGCGACCAAAGCCCGGCATGTTAGCTCCTGGCATATCAAAGTTGGTAACTACATCAGCAATTGCGCGCATTGAAGCATTTGGCTCCATATCAAGGGCTGCTCCCAATGTATTGCGATAGAAAAGCATATGAAGATTTTCATCCAGGGCAACACGTTGCATCATTGATTCAGCGATTGGGTCGGCTGAAATTTTGCCGGTATTGCGGTGTGAAATACGTGTTGCTAACTCTTGAAATGAAACGTAAGCAATAGTGTGCAACATGTCGTTTTCATAAGGCGTTTGATAACCCAGTGACATATGTGCCATGCGCAGATCTTCGAGTTCATAAGGATCGACCCCACGCGTTGCCATTAAATAGTCACGGATAACGATGCTGTGACGTGCTTCTTCGGCGGTCCAACGTTCGATCCATGTTCCCCACGCACCATCACGGCCCATCGATAATGCAATTTCAGTGTGATAGCTCGGCAGATTATCTTCAGTTAATAGATTCAGAACCAATGAGTCCTGAGCAACCGGTGTAAGACGAGAATCCTTAGCTTCCCATGCATCACCATTTAAAGGACCGGCAAAATCGCGGCCTTCTGACCATGGGACATACTCGTGGGGATACCAGTTCTTCTGAACTTTTAAATGTCGATCGAGTTCGACTGCAACGACAGGTTCTAGATCTCGAATCAGTCGAGCTTGAATCGCTTTGCTGTCATAAGTCATGGGCGCAAACTTACGGTAGTGATTGGGTTACTGACGAGTTATACGTTGTTTTTTGCCCGTTCAACTGCTTGCGCCGCCCGCCACTTTGCAATTTCACCGTGATTTCCACTTAATAAAATCTCAGGGACAGGAATATCTCTCCAAGTTGCAGGTTTAGTGAAGTTGGGATATTCAAGATATCCAGTCTCATTATGTGATTCCTCAGTCAATGAATCTGGATTTCCGAGGACTCCCGGAATCAATCGCGTAATAGCTTCAATCATCACAAGGGATGCCACTTCTCCCCCACCTAAAACATAATCACCGATGGAAACTTCATGCACCCGAAAATTCTTTGATTGGTAATACTGACGGACGCGATCATCGATTCCCTCGTAGCGCCCACAAGCAAAGACAAGGTGTTTTGCAGTTGAAAGTTTTTGAGCCATCGGTTGATTAAAGCGCTTGCCGGCAGGTGTCAAAATTATTAAATCTGTCTCTGAATTCATCAACGGATCTAAAGCCTGACCCCACACTTCGGGCATCATCACCATTCCCGCACCACCACCATAGGGAGTGTCATCAACTTGATTGTGAACATTGGTTGCAAAGGCACGTAAATCATGGATTCCGAATTCAACTAATCCAGCGCTTTGTGCTTTGCCTAAAAGCGATAACTGCAAAGGCGCAAAGTATTCAGGGAAAATCGTTATTGCATCGATCTTCATTGCATAGCTCCAGCGATATCAGGTGGAATTACAACAACTTTTCGCGCGGCGATATCAACAACAGGTACGAGCTGGCGTACAAAAGGAATCAGAATTTCGCCAGCATCGGTCTTGATCGCCAATAGATCTTGGCCTGGAAGATTAATAACATCGGTAACTTCACCGACTAAATCACCGCTTTCAAGATGGGCAGCGCAGCCAATGAGTTGAAGCACGTGATAATCATCTTCATCGATTCCTGGCTCATTTATATCAACATCGCAGTACAGCAAAACATTGCGAAGTTTTTCGATGGCATTTCGATCGGTAAAACCCTCGAAACCCAGTAGCAAGATTCCATTATGGACACGGCCAGAAGTAATAGTTAATTGACCGTGGGCATCACTTTGTAATTTGTTACCAATGGCAAAACGACGATCAGGTTCATCGGTTCGAACCTCAATCGTCGCTTCTCCAAGAATTCCGTGGGCGCGACCAATGCGCCCCACGAGTAAACGCATTGTTAGCGTGCTTCGTCGGTCTCGATGAGATCGACGCGGACAGTACGTCCTGCAATTGCGCTCACGACCGTGCGAAGCGCCTTTGCAGTACGTCCATTACGACCAATTACTTTGCCGATATCTTCTGGGTTCACACGAACCTCAAGAGTTGTTCCACGGCGATGTGTCTTTTCTGCAACGACTACATCATCGGGATTATCGACGATTCCCTTTACTAAATGTTCTAGGGCTTCATCCATCATTGTTATTCGGCAGCCGCTTCTGTTTCAGCCACAACTTCTGGAGCCACAACTTCAGCTGCAGCTTCAACCACAACTTCTGGAGTCACATCTTGAGCTGGAACCTCGGACACAGCAACATCTTCAACTGGTTCGGACACAGGTGATTCGGACACAATAGGGTTTGCCTTTGCAGCTAACTTCTCCTGTGCTTTCTTCTTCAATGTTGTTGCACCTTCTTTTGGTTCATCCATTGCCTGCTTCATCGCTGCTTCGTAAGCAACGTTCTTGCCGACCTTAGGAGCTGCAACACGAAGAGTTCCTTCAGTTCCAGGAAGACCCTTGTGCTTTTGCCAATCTCCAGTGACCTTCAGAAGAGCCTCTACAGCCTCTGATGGTTGTGCACCAACACCGAGCCAGTACAGAGCGCGCTCTGAGTTGATCTCAATAAGTGATGGTTCCTGTCCTGGAACGTAGCGGCCAATTTCTTCAATTGAAAGACCGTTACGAGCCTTGCGTGAGTCTGTAACAACTACGCGGAAAAATGGTGTGCGGATTTTACCCATGCGCATTAAACGAATTTTTGTAGCCAAGTGAGGTTGTACTCCTGTTTATGTGCGTTATAAAAATCAATCGCAGCGGGGTGCGCAATCAATTACATACAACTATCGGTCGTGGATGTTGAACGGGGATAGAGGGCCCCATCAACAGGTGACTAATTCTGCCATCTGCAGGCCCTAAAGGTGAAATCGCGTCCTATTGATTCTCTTCCAAGGCCCGCTTGGCTGGATTGCCAGATTTTGACTTCTTCTTAGCTGGAGCGCTCTTAACGGAGGCCATTGGCATGGATGGCAGGCCCATGTGGCCCATGCCGGCCGGCATAGCTCCATTTCGCACCTGCTTCATCATCTTCTGGGCAGCGCTAAAGCGATCAACCAAGGTATTTACATCAGAGACCTTTCGCCCAGAGCCCAAGGCGATACGTGCACGGCGCGAACCATTAAGAACTTTTGGATCTTGGCGCTCTAACGGTGTCATTGATTGAACAATGGCTTTAGTACGAATGATCTCGCCCTCATCAAAGTTTTCTATCTGCTTTTTCATCGCACCCGCGCCTGGCAGCATTCCAAGTAACTTCGACATCGAACCCATCTTCGACATCGCAGTTAACTGCTCGAGGAAATCCTCTAATGTGAAATCTTCTCCACTTGCAAACTTTGCTTCCAATTTAGCCGAAGTATCGCCATCAAAGGCCTTCTTGGCCTGTTCGGCCAAGGTTGCAACATCGCCCATTCCCAAAATACGTGAGGCCATACGATCTGGATAGAAGATATCGAAATCACCGAGTTTTTCACCGGTGGATGCAAACATGATGGGGCGCTTAGTAATTGATGCGATTGATAAAGCCGCACCGCCTCGTGCATCGCCATCAAGTTTAGTTAATACAACGCCATCAAATCCAACACCATCTAAAAACGCTTGTGATGTTCGAACTGCATCTTGACCGATCATTGCATCTACTACAAAGAGAATCTCATCTGGATTAACGGCGTCGCGGATTGATACTGCCTGTTTCATTAACTCTTCATCGATACCTAATCGTCCCGCTGTATCAACGATGACCATGTTGTACTGCTTTGATTTAGCGAATTCGATACCGCTCTTTGCCACTTTTACTGGATCGCCAACACCATTACCTGGTTCGGGTGCAAAGACTGGAACGCCGATACTTTCACCTACAACCTGCAACTGTGTGACGGCGTTTGGGCGTTGTAAATCTGATGCAATAAGTAAGGGTGTATTTCCTTGATCGGCATAAAACTTTGCGAGCTTTCCGGCCAATGTAGTTTTTCCGGCACCTTGCAGACCAGCCAACATGATTACTGTTGGAGGGTTTTTCGCAAAGCGAACTCTACGCGCCGATCCCCCAAGAATTTCAATCAAAGATGTATTAACAATTTCAAAGATTGCCTGAGCTTGATTAGTTCCTGATTGCATTGTTGGCAATGCCGCTAAAGATTTTTCGCGAATCTGTGAAATAAAACTTTCTACTACCGATAGAGCAACATCGGATTCAAGTAAAGCTTGACGAATCTCGGCACATGTATTGTCGATATCTGCGCCAGTGATTTTGCCGCGTGAGCGCAGGGATGAAAATGCTCCGCTAAAGCGCGTGGTTAAGGACTCGAACATAAGGCGCTAAGACTACTTGAGTAGGTGACGCAACCGCTCGGCAACCTCATCTGCCCGCTCATCACTAAGGGCTCCCCCTGAGATCTCTGTGACATATAACGTGTCGATCGCTTCGGCTCCTAATGTCGTGACGATTGCTGACTTAATATCGATTCGAGATTGGGTGATTCCAGCACCAATTCTAAAGAGCAGACCTGGTCTGTCGTGACTTCTGACTTCAATAATCGTTGCCTGCGTGGCTGCATCATTAAATGTCTCAACTATTGGATCCGGTACAGGAATAGCAGGAACAGAGGCATAGGCAGCTGCTCTTGCGATTAACTTTTCCTCGATATGTGTTACATCATTAAATGCTTTCTCGATTTCATGACGCAGTACTTCAGCTTTAATCTCAGGTGCATACAGCTCAGGAGTGACTATCCATTTCATAACCGCCGATGAACCATGGGATTTTGTTCGGGCAGAACGGACATCTAACCGTGATGTATTGAGTACTCCAGCCACGATGGATAAGAGTCCAGGCTTATCTGGCGAGATAATCTCAATGGAGTATCCATTTTCACGCTTTTCTAAATTAACTTGCAGCACGCCGCTTTCAGCGATCTTCAACTGCTCTGGACTAATCTCAGGCTGCTTGGCAATAGTGGTTGATCCAGTCATGGCCCTCTTAACTCTTGAAACTAGATCTGCAACAAGTGTTGCTTTCCAATCACTCCATCCAGCGCTTCCTGTGGCTTCACCATCGGCGATGCTCAACGCATGTAATAGCTCCAACGTATTGAGATCTGGAATTACAGCAAGTATCGAGTGAATTGTTGCAGGATCATCTAGGTCACGACGTGTGGCCGTAGCTGATAAGAGCAAGTGGTGCTTAACAAGAATTTTAATTGTTTCAACATCTTCTGTTTCAAAACCAATTCGAGCGGCCAGGGGTTCTATTAAACGCTCTCCCCTAATTGAATGATCTTCGGCATCACCTTTGCCGATGTCATGGAAAAGTGCTGCAAATAAAAGTAAATCGGGGCGGTGAACTTTTCGAGTCAATGAAGCTGCATACACCGCGGTTTCGACCATGTGTCTATCAACTGTGTGACGATGGAGAGCATTTCTCTGAGGCAATGATCTCAATGGACGCCACTCGGGTAACCAGTGAAAAATAATCTCTTCTTGATCTAAAGCTTCAAAGATTGAGACCATTGGTTCGCCCGCGCCAATGAGTGAAATTAAATGCTCTCTGGCTTCGCGGGGCCAAGGATTAGGTAGCAAAGCTTTGCCCTCATCAAGTGCTCTAGATAAAAGTGAGTACGAATCCAATGAAATAGGAAGACCAAGCTGGGCTGCTGTTGCTGCAGCGCGCAGACCCAACATGGGATCACTTGCAATATCTGTCAAAGGGTTAATTACTATCTCTTTTTGCGAAACACTCAAGTTTTTTGCAACTGCATCCGTTCGTGGCTTTCGAAGAAAGCGACCGAAACCATCTTTGCTGCGCTGCTCAAGTTGGTGCCAAGTAAATTCAAGCAAGTAATCAACAGATCTGGCCGCTTGCGCAACATCGCTCATCATCGCATCGGCATCTACATAATCTAATCCTCGCGCTACTGCATCTTGTTCTTGAAAAAGTAAGCGGTCTTTATTTCGCTTACTGGTTTGGTGCAAAGTTTCGCGCACATCGTTGAGTTTGGATTCAGCCCAACTTATTCTTTCTAGCGGGACATTTGCAGCCCCAGACAAGGCAATCGCTCGCAAAGCATTGATATCGCGCAACCCTCCGCGAGCCTCTTTTACATCGGGCTCAAGCAAATAGGCTAATTCGCCTGCACGTTCATGCCTACTTGCTAATGATTTCTTTAACTCCGGCATCCGATTGCCTGCGTTTTTACGCCAACTTTCGATACTGTCATTTTGCACTGCAGCAACAAGATCTGCATCCCCAGCCACAAGGCGGATATCAAGAAGACCAAGGGCAACTTTTAAATCTGAATCTGCCGCATCTTTGGTTTCTGCGCGAGTGCGAACCGAGTGATCAACGCTCTTAATATCCCACAAGGGGTAAAGCAGTTTATTTACGAACTCACTTAAGCGATCTTGCGAAAACTGACCTTGATGAAGAATGAGAATATCTAGATCAGATCCCGGTGCGAGTTCTCCCCGACCATAACCACCAACGGCTGCAACAGCTAAAGCTTTGGAGCTCTTACCGATTTCTTCAACTGCGGCATTAAAGAGTGAGAAAAGGAAGCGATCGCTCTCGTTCGATCGCTCCCTTCTCTCACGTGTACTCATGGGTTGATTCTAGATTGCGTCTGGCCCACGCTCTCCGGTACGTACGCGTACTACTTGATCAACTGGAGTGGTCCAAACCTTTCCATCACCGATTGAACCTGTAGATGCTGCCTTGACGATGACATCAACAACGGCTGCGGCCTCTGCATCATCGGCAAGAACTTCAAGACGTACCTTTGGAACTAAGTCCACGGTGTATTCGGCTCCACGGTAAACCTCAGTGTGCCCTTTTTGACGGCCAAATCCACTGGCCTCTGAAACCGTCATTCCAGTAACGCCATGGGCTTGTAGAGCATTCTTTACATCTTCTAACTTAAATGGCTTCAAGATTGCTGTAATTAGTTTCATTAGAAAGAACCTCCACGTGATGAGCTAGACATTTCATAGGCCGTCTCGGCATGTTCGGATAAGTCGATACCTTCAACTTCAGCATCCTTAGGCAGACGGAATCCGATTGTCTTTTCGATGATGAAACCAAGTACCAAGGTAACAAGGAATGAATAAAGAGCAACCATTCCAACTCCCAACGCCTGCTTACTAAGTAGTGCTGTGCCGCCACCATAGAGCAGACCATCAAGACCTAGAGGGTTAACAACATGTGTTCCAAATACTCCGATTGCAAGAGATCCCCAGATTCCACCAACAAGGTGAACGCCGACAACATCAAGTGAATCATCAAATCCGAACTTGTACTTGAGTCCAACCGCTAGTGCGCAGAAGATTCCTGCAAATAGACCAATAACAACCGCTGCCCACGGTGCAACGAATGCACATGCAGGGGTGATTGCCACTAGTCCTGCAACTGCTCCAGATGCAGCACCTAATGAAGTCGGGTGTCCGTTGCGAATCTTTTCAACCAACAACCAACCAATGAGTGCGCCAGCTGTTGCTACCTGCGTATTGATAAATGCAAGCCCTGCAATTCCATTTGCAGCTAGTGCTGATCCGGCATTGAAACCAAACCATCCAAACCACAATAGACCTGAGCCAAGTAGAACCAACGGCAATGAGTGAGGACGCATCGCCTCTTTACGCCAACCAACACGCTTACCAAGAATAATTGCTAGAGCAAGACCTGCAGCTCCTGCATTAATGTGAACTGCAGTTCCACCTGCAAAGTCTTCAAGACCCTTACCTGCGAGGTAGCCAGTACCTGTAACTGTGTCGCCAACCTTGTTTCCAAATGCAAAGACCCAGTGTGCAACAGGGAAGTAAACAATTGTCGTCCAGATTGCAACAAAGACTGCCCAAGCTGTGAATTTAGTACGATCGGCAATTGCTCCAGAAATAAGTGCTGGAGTAATAATTGCAAACATCAACTGGAAGGCTGCGAATACCAAAACGGGGATCGGATAAATTCCACCATTGTTAGTGAAATCATTAACCATTCCACCTAGACCTGAGAATGAAAGATTTCCATACCAGGCCGATTCACCCTTGTAACCAAAAGCTAATTCAAAACCATAAATAACCCATAAGATGCTGACGATTCCGATTGTTATAAAGGACATCATCATCATATTTAGAACGCTCTTAGTGCGAACCATTCCGCCATAAAAAAAGGCAAGACCAGGTGTCATAAGAAGAACGAGAGCGGTGCTAGCTAACATCCAGGCGGTATCGCCTGAGTTCAACACGATATCTGTCATATTTACATCTGCTTTCGAGATTGTTTAATTGATTCTCGCCTTTGAGATGGATGTAGCCTCTATTAACCCGGTTACGGCAGATAGGTCGGACTATTTCGCGCAGGTGACAAATTCGCTCTTGTGTTACGCCCAGGTTACGAGAGTAAGCCTTGGATATAACTCTGTGCATCAAATGGAGCGAAATCTCTCTCCGACTCCCCCGTGCCGATCCATTTGATTGGAATATCGAACTCTTTTTCAATAGCAAGGGCTACACCGCCCCGGGCAGTTCCATCGACTTTGGTCAAGATTATTCCAGTGACTTTTACAGCCTCTGTAAATAACTTTGCTTGTTGCAAACCATTTTGACCAGTTGTTGCATCTATTACTAGCAATACTTCATTGATTGGAAATACTTTTTCAACTACACGTTTAACTTTTTCAAGCTCAGCCATCAAATCACTTTTATTATGTAAGCGCCCAGCGGTGTCAATTATTAAGAAATCAGCATTAACTTCTTCGGCTTTCTTAGCTGCATCAAAGGCAACTGATGCGGGATCTGAATTTGCTTTACCCGATACAACTAGTACGCCGATTCGGTCTCCCCACGTTTGTAACTGCTCAACTGCTGCTGCACGAAAAGTATCGCCAGCTGCCATAACAACTCGCTTTCCACTTTTCTTTAGCGAAGCAGAAAGTTTGGCGACGCTAGTTGTTTTGCCCGTTCCATTGACTCCAACAACCATGATGACGGTGGTTGGTTGGCCTAACAACGTAGCGCGATCTTGGGTCGAAAGATTGCTTGACAGGATTTGCGATAAAGCTTCTTGGGCATTCTCACTTTTTACCGTACGGGCCTGTGCAAGAAAATCCGCAGTTAGCTTTGGGCCTAAATCTGAGAGCAGTAGCTCTTCTTCAAGCTCTTTCCAATCAGCAGGGGCAAACTCATTGATGCCCTTTATTTTGGCAATGAACTTACTAAAAAGACCCATCAAAACCTTGCTTAGCTTGCGTCAGATTCGCGCAAACGCTGGGAGATAACTTCAGTTACGCCATCGCCACGCATTGTTACGCCATACAAAGCATCAGCAATTTCCATTGTGCGTTTTTGGTGCGTAATGATGATCAACTGTGAACTTGCGCGCAGTTCTTCCAAAATTACTAATAGGCGTCCAAGGTTTACGTCATCAAGGGCCGCTTCAACTTCATCAAGTACGTAGAAAGGACTTGGGCGGGCTTTAAAGATTGCAACCAACATCGCAACTGCCGTCAAAGATTTCTCTCCACCTGAAAGCAGAGATAAACGTTTGATTCGTTTTCCTGGTGGGCGAGCTTCAACGTCTACTCCACTAGTCAATGGATTATCTGGATCGGTCAATATCAAACGCCCATCACCACCTGGGAACAAACGAGCAAAAATATCTTCGAAGTGCTTTGCTGTCT